>JBBDNZ010000155.1:0-15268 GCA_040877285.1 Xanthobacteraceae bacterium | reverse complement strand
GCCATAAATCGTGGTAATGCCGTTGAGCTTGAGCGCATCGATGACGAGGTGAAAGCCATCCGTCAGCGCCTGCGGCGCTTCGGCTGTGTTCGCATCAGTGCTCTGTCCTGTTGCGCCCGCCTTCGCCTTCATTGCCGCTTCAGCCATTTGGGCCTCCCGATTGTTCGTTCGCGTGCAGCCCCAGCCCGTCTTCTACGCGTCGCTGCATGGCATTCAGTCCAGATAGTCCGCATATTTCGCCACGTGATCGGCGAGGCCGAGCGCGTGGTTGCGCACCAATTCTTCGGCCCGTTCGGTGTCGCGCGCCTCCAGCGCCTCGATGATGTGCATGTGATCGTGGATGGAGCGGTATACGCGATCTTTCTCGACGATGGTCTTGCGCCGGATCATCCGCATGTGAGTAAAGAGATTTTCCGCCAGATCGATCAGTACGCTGTTGCTGCTCATGCGGATGATGGTCTGATGGAACTCGATGTTCACCTCGGAATATTCGTCGAGATGCGCCGCCACCTGCCCGCTGTGGAAGGTGACGAACATGCGGCGGAGCGCCGCGATTTCATCATCGCTGGCGTTCTGGGTGATCAGCCGCGCCGCCATGCTCTCCAGCGCCGCCCAGGCGGTGATCATCTCGAGCACCTCGCGCTTGGTCTTGCGCACCACATAGACGCCGCGCCGCGGCACCGAGCGGATGAAACCTTCGCGTTCGAGCTGCGCCATGGCCTCGCGCACCGGCGTGCGGCTGATGCCGAACTGCTGGGCGAGTTGGCGCTCGTCCAGCCGGATGTCCTCGCGGTTGCGGTAGACGTCCATGGAGGCGATGACGCTGCGCAGCGCCGCGTAGGCCTTGTTCTTGAAACTGTCGGAGGTGATCGGCTGCAGGGTCAGGCGCGCGGCAGTCAGCGTGCGCGGGTTGGGCGCATCCTGCGCTAAGCGAGAATGCGCGGATTCTGGAGCTGGAGTGTTTGAATTCATGGCTGATATACAATATTCCAGATGTGGCTTCGAAAGCAATCTCAGTTCACGCGCCGCCTATTCCAACGTCGTTTCGGCGCCCTTTTCGGGCGCTTCTTCAGAAGGCCGGCCGCGAGCGCAGCCGCGACCAGCCGTTTGAAATGAGCGGCCAGAACAGCGCGATCAGGCCCAGCGCCATGATCGTGCCGACCAGCCCGTTAGACCAGAAGATGGCGGGGCTGCCCTGCGAGGCCAGCAGCGACTGGCGGAAGGATTCTTCCGCGTTGTTGCCGAGCACGATGGCCAGAACCAACGGAGCCAGCGGATAGTCGCATTTCTTGAGCAGATAACCCACGACCCCAAATACCAGGATCAACATGATGTCGAATGTCGAATTGTGCACGCTGAAGGCGCCGATGGCGCAGGCGACCAGGATGATCGGAGCGATGATGCTGAACGGTACCCGCAGGATCGCGGCGAATAGCGGCACACAGGTCATCACGACGATAAGGCTGGCGATATTGCCGAGATACATGCTGGCGATCAGGCTCCAGACAAATTCCTTCTGCTCGACGAACAGCAGCGGCCCCGGCTGCAGGCCCCAGATCAGCAGGCCGCCGAGCAGCACCGCCGCGGTGGGCGAGCCGGGCACGCCGAGCGAGAGCATCGGCAGCAGGGCCGATGTGCCGGCGGCGTTGTTCGCCACTTCCGGCGCGATCACGCCTTCGATCTCGCCGGTGCCGAATTTGGATCCGCGCTTCGACATGCGCTTGGCGATGCCGTAGCTCATGAAGGATGCCGGCGTCGCGCCGGCCGGGGTGATGCCCATCCAGCAGCCGATAATCGCCGAGCGCAGAATCATGAACCAGTATTTCGGCATTTCGGCCCAGGTCCGCAGCACGACCCGCAGGCTCAGCCGCGCACTGTCGCCCTTGAAGCGCAACCCTTCCTCCATCGTGAGCAGGATTTCGCCGATGCCGAATAGGCCGATAACTGCAATCAGGAAGTCGATTCCGGGCAGGAGCGACGTGAATCCGAAAGTCAGGCGCAACTGGCCGGTCATCTGGTCGAGCCCAACGGAGGCCAATGCGAAACCGATCATCATCGCCGCAATGGTCTTGAACGGCGGTTCCTTGCTCAAGCCGATGAAGCTGCAAAAAGCGAGAAAATAGACGGAGAATTTCTCCGCCGGCCCGAAGCGTAACGCGAAGGCGGCGACCAGCGGCGCCACCAGCGTAATGACGATGACGGCGAACAGCGCGCCGATGAAAGACGAGCTGAAAGCGGCGGTGAGCGCCTCGGCCGCCTGGCCTTTGCGCGCCATGGGATAGCCGTCGAAGGTGGTCGCGACGGACCACGGTTCGCCCGGTATGTTGAACAGGATCGAGGTAATGGCGCCGCCGAACAAGGCGCCCCAATAAATGCAGGTAAGCATGATGATCGCCGAGGTCGGCGACATCGAGAAGGTCAGCGGCAGCAGGATCGCCACCCCGTTGGCGCCGCCGAGGCCGGGCAACACGCCGATGAGGACGCCGAGCAGCACGCCGATAAACATCAACATGATGTTGTACGGCTCAAGAACCGTCGCAAAACCCCCGAACAGATTGGCAATTTCCTGCATTGTCTTTGTCTTTATTGCCTGTGTGGATGCCCCGCGCGGCATCCACGCACGCGACCTCTTTCAAAGCCGGGTTCTTAAAAACCCAGCCAACGTTCGATCGCCCCCTTCGGCAGCGGCACCAGGAAGTATTTCTCAAAGACGATGAAGACGATGATGGGAATGGCAATGGAATAGGCTGCCACCTTGAGCCAGCCATATCGCCCAAGCCACTTCATGAAGATGGCGATAAGACCGGCGGAGGCGAGGTAAATTCCAACCCAGGAAATGGCCGCCACATAGATTGCGAGCGGAACAAGGACCGATACGACACGGCGCAACTGGGTCCAGTCGGCGAAAAGCTTTTCCTTGGGCACGTCGATAACAGCGCGGATGAGATTGACCACGCTCGCGATCAGAATCGACACGCCGATATAGAAGGGAAAGAAACCGGCGCGCGGACCGTCAAAGGCCCAATCCTTGCCGGCCTTGAGGCTCCCGGCGATGACCACGAGAGCGAAGATGGCGGTGAACAGGGCAACGCCGATTTCCACCGTGCGGTGGGCCGGTCCCGACCGCACCGCCGTTTCCGAAGGCTTGCTCATTCCAACGACTCCCGCGCGACGTAGAGATGAACGCCGGCGGGACATAAGCCCGCCGGCATTCAGCGCTTGATGATTACTTCGCGAGGAAGCCTGCGGCCTTCATCAGCTCTTCGTGCCGTTTCTCTTCCTTGGCAACCCAGTCGGTATATTCCTTGCCCGTCATGAAGCTCTGATTGAAGGCGCCATCGGCCATGAGCTTCTTCCACTCGGGTGTTTCACGTACTTTCTTGAGCAGGTCGATGTAATAGTTGACCTGATCCTGAGTGGCGCCCGGGGTCATGAAGATACCGCGCAGCATCACATAGTCCATATCGATGCCGGATTCCCGGCACGTCGGGATGCTGTTCCAGGACGCATCGCCGGCGATCTTGTCCTTGTACTCAAGCCGCTTGGTGTCGAATACGCACAGCGGCCGGACCTTGTCGCCGCGCCAATGGGCGACGGCTTCAATCGGGTTATTGACGGTCGAGTCGACGTGGTTGCCCACGAGCTGCGTCGCCACCGCGCCGCCGCCCTTCTCCGGAATAAAGATGAACTTGGCGCCGGTGCTCTTTTCGATCGCGACCGTAATGATCTGATCTTCCTGCTTGGATCCGGTGCCGGCCATTTTGAACGTGCCGTTCGCCGCTTTGGCGGCGGCGACGTATTCCTTCACGTTTTTATAAGGCTTCTCGGCATTGACCCAGAACACGAATTCGTCGAGCGCCAGCATGGCGACCGGGGTGAGATCCTTCCAGTTGAAGGGAATGCCGGTGGCGAGCGGGGTGGTGAACAGGTTGGAAAGCGTAATGATGATCTTGTGCGGATTGCCCGGCGAGTTCTTGACGTCCAGGAAGCCTTCGCCGCCGGCGCCGCCGGACTTGTTGATAACGACGATCGGCTGTTTCGCCAGATTGTGCTTGGCGACGATGCCCTGAATGGTGCGCGCCATTTGATCGGCGCCGCCGCCGGTGCCGGCGGGAATGATGAACTCGACCGGATTGGTCGGCTCCCAGGCGGCCGATGCCGGCGTGAGCGCAAGCGCGCCCAGCGACAGCGCAGCCGCTGCAAAAAGACCTAACGAATGCATGGAACGTGGCATGGCGTTACTCCTCCCTCGATGTTGTCGTGCCGCTCTGCGTCGGCTTTGCATAGTTGCGGCCCCTGCTCCCTTGGATGGGGTTGCGGCCGGGTGCCTATCAAAGCGCATTCCGGCTGGCATGCATAATATTTAATTTTCTACCCTTGTGGGCCAACCGCCGCACCTAGACTTTCGCAGGTGGTGCCGCACCGACGCCGCAATGCCAGCACAGGCTTCGATGCTCCTCTACAAGTGCTTGAATAAGCAAAATAATTCGCGCGCCGGGCCTGTCCGGCGGGCGGGCATACTTTCCATCGCCGCTCCGTGGACCCTTGGCGCAGACCGCTGGTCGAAGCCAAGGCCGGCAACTTCAACGCCTGGACTACACCGCCGACTTCAGCATGGCGATCCGGTAGACCAGGAACATGGTGTCGACATCGGCTGTCGGCACGAGTGTAAGCCCTTCCCATTTCTCCGAAAGGTTGCTGCGGTCGTTGGGCTCGCCATTGTGAAGGACGAACTTGGCGAGCCGCGCACTGTCGTCGATATCGATAATGCATAAAATTCCAGCGGATCGAGGCGGGAAGAGCGGACATGGCATCCCCCGCTGCATATCAATTGACGCACGGACGCTAGGCGCGTTTTATGATAGGCGGAGGGTGACGCGTGCGGCTTGGGGATAAGGTGCAGGTCGCAAGAAGCGCAGTGCGATCGTCAGGAAAAACCGATGTTGAAGACACAAGGCGTGCTGCATTTCACCATTCCGGTGAAGGACCTCGACCGCTCGGAAAAATTCTATACCGAGATACTCGGCATGGAGAAAATCCGGCGCAACGATCACATGGTGTTCATGCGCGCGGGCGAAGATGACTATTTTGTCCTCACCTATTCGGACAAGCCGATCGATCCGAACCCGGAGGGAGGAACCGAGATCCACCACGCCTTCCGCGTGACGGCACAGGAATACGACCGGGCGATGAAATTCCTGACCTCGAAGGGCATCAAGCTGCTCAAGGAAGAAGACCGGCGCAAGGGCACCTTCCAAGGACGCAGCGCCTATTTTCTCGATCCCGACCGCAACGTGGTCGAACTGATGGATCTGGTGCGCGGGCCGGTGGGGGAGAAAGACGCCTAGAGTCCGCGCATCAGGGCTTCGCCTGGCGGCGCGGGGGCGCCCTGGTCAGAAGAATCTTGTCGATGCGCCGGCCGTCCATGTCCACGACCTCGAATTGCCATCCATGCAGGCGGACGCTTTCGCCGACTTCCGGCAGCTTGCCGAAACCGGAAAGCGCAAGCCCGGCGACGGTATGATAGCTGCGGTCCCTGGGCAGCGATATGCCGAGAAAATCAGCGAGCTCATCAACCGGCATAGCGCCGGCGACGAGATAGGAGCCGTCGGCGCGCCGCACGATTTCCGGTTCGGCCGCACCTTCCTCGCTGCGGAATTCACCCACGATGGCTTCGAGGATGTCGGCGGAGGTCACCACGCCTTGGAAGTGCCCGTATTCATCGTGCACGAGGCCGATATGCACGGGAGACGATTTTAATACGTTGACGACATCGAGAGCGTCCATGGTCTCGGGAATGATGGGCGCTTGACGGATGGACTCGCGAATGTTCAACGCGCTGCCATTGAGACAGCGATCCAGCAAGTCCTTCGCCTGGACGACGCCCAGCACCGTATCCGGAGATTCCTCATAGACCGGCAGCCGCGAATGCGCCGTTTCCATGATATGGCGCTTGTTGGCGTCGTCGCTGTCGGCGAGATCGACCATGTCCACGTCGCGGCGCGGCGTCATCATCGCGCGAACCGGCCGGTCGGCAAGCCGCATCACCGCGCTGATCATGGCGCGCTCCTCCGGCTCCAGCACGCCGGCGCTCTCGGCCTCCGCCACCAGCGTCCTGATCTCCTCGTCGGTCACGCGGCTGGCGGCGACGCCACGCTGGCCGAGTAGCGCCAGCACCGCCTTGCCGGAATAATCCAAGAGCGTGATCAGCGGGGATGCGATGCGCGAAATCACCGTCATGGCGGGCGCGACCAGGCAGGCCACTTTTTCGGGGTTACGCAAGGCGATTTGTTTGGGCACGAGCTCGCCGATGATGAGAGAGAGATAGGTGATGAGTGTGACCACCAGGCCATAGCCGACCGGTTCGGCGATGCCCTCGGAAACGCCCTGCTCCATCAGCCTGTTAACGAGACGGGCGGCAAGCGTGGCGCCGGAAAAGGCGCCGGCCACGATGCCGACGAGCGTGATGCCGATCTGAACGGTCGAGAGAAAACGTCCGGGTTCGGCGGCGAGCCTCGCAGCAAGCGTCGTTGTCGGCTGGGGCAAGCGCCCCCCGCGACCCGTTGACCCTGCGCTCGACCAGCAGCTGCAGCCGTCCGGGGCGCGAGGACACCACCGCCAGTTCCGACAGGGCAAAAAGGCCATTGATGACGATGAGCACGAGAACGATAAAAATTTCAGTAGTCAACATAGGTAGTTAGCTGTCCTTCCAAGCCTTCCGCCCGCCGCCCTAGCGTCGCCGAGCATAGCGCCATGCGAGCACGAGGCGGGCTTTAATCGCAAGGGGCCTGAAATCGGCGAATTTCCTGCGCTACGGCCTGGGTCACGTCAATGGCGTTCGTTGCGTGAGGGATGCTATTCGATGTAACGACGCGCGCGCCGACGCGGGCAAGCAGCCGGTCGGATTTGTCGGCAAATATGCCGTGGATGGCGACGCAAACCGGCGCGGCCGCCGTCTGCTTGGCAAGCAAGCGGACCGCTTCGATCATGGTCCGTCCGCTTGAAATAATGTCATCGACAAGCACCGGCGTGCGCCCGGCAAGATCGCCGAGATTTTTGACCGAAATCTCCACGTCGCGATCCCCGCGACGAATCTTTTCGAGCACGGCATAAGGCGAGCCGGCGTCTTTTGCTACCGCGGATATCCACTGCTCGCTCTCGCGGTCGGGGCCGATGAGAAAAGGATTTGCAACGTTTGCCTTGATCCACCGCGAGAGCAAAGGCGCCGCATGCACGGCGCAAGCCGGGATCGAATAGATTTCCGCGAGCGAGCCATAGCGATGAAGATGCGGATCCACCGTGACCAGCCAATCGAACGCGCCGGAAAGAAGCCTTGCGAATTCACGCGACGTCACCGCCTCGCCCGGTCTAAAACGCCGGTCCTGCCGCATGTAAGCAAGGTAGGGAGCGATGAGACCGATCCGTGCGGCGCCGAGTTCGCGCGCGGTGAGCGCGGAAAAGAGCAGCGGCAAAATCTTTTCGTTGGGACGATCGAGGGTGCAGAGGATCGCAAGATCGCGGTGCGAGACGTCGGTGTGAAAACGCAAATAGGATTCGCCGTCGGGAAACGTACGCAGTTCAAGCTGGCCGGGTTCGGCGTCCAGATACCGGGCGAGCGAAGCCGCCATCGCCTCGTTGCCTGGCATGGCGATGATCAGCGGCGCGCTCATGATTCATTGATGACGATAATGTCGGGATTGTCCGCGGCATAAGCGAAGGCATAGGCAAGCTCGCCGGGCGATTCGGCATGAACGGTGCATAACGGCTGTCCGGCTACGATAGAATCTCCGACCGTCACATGCAGGTCGACGCCGGCCGCTTTGTCGTCGGGGGCGCCGGCGAGCTTGGCCAGCCGCGCGATTTTTCGATTGTCGATGGAATGCAAGCGTCCCGCCCGCGCCGCCGGAAGCGGCCGCCGCTGGCGCGATGTCGGCGGCACGCGCATGCCTCCTTGCGCCTCGCATATGCGTTGAAATTTCGCCCAGGCGCGACCGCTATCGAGCGCCTGCGCGGCCGCGGCTTCTCCCCGGCCGGGCGGAGCCATGTCGGCGACTTCGAGCAAGGCGGCGGCGAGCGCAATGGCCCGTTCGCGCAGATCCTGCGGGGCATCGGTTTCGCAGCGCAGGACGGACAGCACGTCACGGGCTTCGAGCGCCGGGCCAATTCCGCGTCCCACCGGCTGGATCCCATCGGTCGGCACGATTTTGACGGCCAGCCCGAACGCCTCGGCGATGCTCGTAAACCCCAAAGAAAGAGCTTGCGCGACGTCGGAGCTTCGCACTTTGGCCGTCGGACCGACGGGCATATCGATCACCACGTGGGTGGACCCCGCCGCGATTTTTTTCGACAGAACGGAGGCGATCATCTGCCCTTCGCTGTCGAGGTCGAGCGCCCGCTCGACCCGGATGAGGATGTCATCCGCCGGGCTCAGCTTGACGGCACCGCCGCCCCACACGATGCATCCGCCTTCGCGCTCGACCACGCGCCGGATGGCCGCGGCGTTGAGATCGACCGGCGCCATAGTTTCCATGGTATCCGCGGTGCCGGCAGGCGACGTGATCGCCCGTGACGACGTTTTCGGCATCTTCAGTCCAAGCGCCGCCGCGATCGATACCACGATGGGCGTCGTACGATTGCCGGGCAGACCGCCAATGCTGTGTTTGTCCATGATCATGCCGGCGGGCCAGTGCAGCCGCTCGCCGACCTCCACCATCGCATGGGTCAGCGCCAGGATTTCACTGCGATCGAGTGCGCGCGTCGCGCAGGCCGTCAGAAAGGACGACAAATGGATGTCCGAATATTTGCCGGCCACGACGTCTTCGATAATCGCGGAGAAAGACGCCTCGCCGAGTTCATGCCCATAGATGCGGCTGCGCACATGGCTTAAGGAGTCGAGGGGTGCTGGATGCCTGACCACGACGCGATCGCCGTCTCGCAAGCCGAGCCGCCGCCAGGCGGCTTCCGACAGCGCGGCTTCATCGTGTGCGACGAGGTCGCCAATGACCTGATAGAGCGTGGCGATCACTTGCCGTTCGCCGTGACACAACAGCACCCGCGTATGCGCGCTGAATCCTTCCGAACGGCATACCTCGCACTCTTTGTGCATGAAAACGACGGCTTCGTATTGCGTATCGAGTCCGAGCCGGCGGACGCGAACGCTGTTTGCGGCCGCTCCCTTGGATGCCGGCGGCGAGGCGTTCTCGTTCATGTCAGATCGACCCTTTGTCCATGATCCGGCGCCAAGCACGGCCAGCCAAGCTCCTCTTCGATGCGGTGGCGCAGAGCATCGGATGCAGCCGGCTCGCCGTGGACAATGAAGGCCGTCCGCGGCGGCGCCATGAAACCGCGCAACCAGCGGAGGATTTCATCCGCATCGGCATGCGCGGAGAGCATTTCCAGGTTGCCAACCTGGGCCCGGACCGGCACGTATGCGCCGTGGATCTTGACGGCTTGCGCTCCCGCCACCATGGCGGCGCCGCGCGTGCCGCCGGCCTGGAATCCGGCAAACAGAATCGTATTCCTTGCATCGGGAGCATAGTGCTTGAGATGGTGAAGCACACGTCCGCCGGTCGCCATGCTGCTCGCCGAGATGATCACCTTGGGCATGGGATTGACTGTCAGCGCTTTCGATTCATCGACGCTGCGGACATAGCGGGCAACGGCACAGGTGCGGCGGCAGGCGGTCTCCGGAAGCCGGTGATCGTCGATATTCTTACAGAAGATTTCGCTTGCGTCTTCGGCCATCGGACTATCGAGAAAAATTGGAACGTTCTTGAGTTTTCCGTTGGATTTGAGCTGTTCAAAATGAAAAAGCAGACTCTGTGCCCGCCCCACCGCAAAAGCCGGAATGATCACGGTTCCGCCACGCGCGACGGTCGCGCTCACGATGTCCGCCAACGCCTCTTCCGGGTCGCGCTTTTCGTGCCGGCGGTCGCCATAGGTCGATTCGACCAAAAGGTAATCGGCGCGTTCGACTGGCACCGGATCGACCATGGTCGCGTCGTCGTAACGGCCAAGATCGCCGGAAAAAACAATCGTGATACCGGCCCAGTCGAGTTGAACCGTCGCAGCGCCGAGAATGTGGCCGGCCCGCCGAAGCCGGATCGTGCTGCCGCCGGGACACGGGGTGTCCTGGTCAAACGGAATTGGCCTAAGCTGCTTGAGCGTCAGTTCGGCGTCGACCTGCGTGAAAAGCGGCAAGGCGGGTTTGTGCTTTGAAAAACCGTGGCGGTTTGCGTATTCGGCGTCCTTCTCCTGCAGATATCCGGCGTCAGGAAGAAGAATCCCGCATAAATCGGCGGTAGCCTGCGAACACAGGTTAGAGCCTGCAAAGCCGTGCTTGACCAGCAACGGCAGATAGCCGGAGTGATCAATATGAGCATGCGTGAGAACAACGGCCTCGATGCTGCGCGGTTCGACAGGAAGCGGCGCCCAGTTCTTCAGCCGAAGCGCTTTGAAGCCCTGAAACAGACCGCAATCGACGAGGATTCGATGCCGCCCGTTTTCGACAATATATTTGGAGCCGGTGACCGTTCCGGCGCCGCCAAGAAATGAAAGAGTCAGGCTCACGGCATGTCTTTCGCAATCCGACAGAAGCCAAACTAGCAGACCTTGCGGATTGCCGCCTCAGCCCGACGGTTTGCCTCACTCCTGCGCGTAGACCCTCGGCGGATCGTCGATTTCATAGATCGTGAACGGCTCCGTCTTCTGTCCGGTCATTCCGGGCGATCCGTCGGGCATGCCGGGCAATGAAATTCCCTTAATGCCGGGGCGCTCGCTCAGGAGCTTTTTGATCGGATTGACCGGCACATGCCCTTCAACAACGTATTTGTCGATCAAGGTCGTATGGCAGCCCGCCAAAATCTCCGGTACCTCATATTGCTTCTTGATCAGCGAGAGCTCGTGGGTCGCCACCGTCTTCACCTCAAATCCATTCTCGCGAAGATAATCGGCGTAACCTTCGCAGCAGCCGCAATCCGGATTTTTGAATAGCGTCGCCTGTATTTTCTGATCGGCGCCTGCCCGGGAATTGTACGCCGTCATCGCGAGAGTTATTGCGATCGCCTGTCTGCGGTTAAGCATGTCGTCCTCCGTGCCTGCCCAACTATAGCACGCGAATGGTGCCCAGCATCCCGCCCGCTTGGTGCTCGAGGATGTGGCAGTGGAACATCCAGTCGCCGGGATTGTCGGCGACAAAGGCGATTTCCGCGCGCGCACGCGGGTCCAGCAGCACAGTGTCGAGCCATTCGCGATAGGGCGCCGGCGCGCGCCTTTCCGCCCAGCGCAAGCGCGCCGCCCAAGCAGGCGCCGCAAAGAAGCAACGAGCGGCGGCTGACGGGCGGGACGGAAACGATGGGCATCATAGTCATCCTCCCTGGGAATTCCCGCTGCTGCAGCGGCGGCAGGATCGTTTGCGTTAAGATACACCCGCCGCTGACCGGGAGCCTCGATCCTGATACACCTTCTAGGCAAGGCCATGATCCTGGAATCCATCATCACCTGCCCGCATTGCGCGACGGCGAAAACGGAAACCATGCCGACCGACGCCTGCCGGGTCTTTTATCAATGCGAGGGCTGCGGCGCGGTGTTGCGGCCCAAGCCGGGCGATTGCTGCGTCTTCTGTTCCTACGGCTCGATGCCCTGCCCGCCCATCCAGGCCAAGCGTTCCAGCGGAACCGGCACGAATTCCTGCTGTACGGAGTAACCCGCGACCACGCCCGTCCAAATCATGCGATGGGCCGCACAAGGCCGCCGTGCGCTCGTTGACGCGCTCGGCCCTCTGCAATCCGGGGCTGGCCCTGGCGCTCAACGCGCTGACCGTGCGCTCCATGCGCTGGATGCTCAGTGCGGCCGGCATCAAGGTTTCCGGTCCGAAGGGTGCCCTATGCGCGCAGGGCCTCGCGCTGATCTTCGCGCAGTTGATGAGAGTCTGGGTCGAGGATGACGATCCCGGTCTCGCCCGCACCATGGCCGAACTGGACCGGGCGCTCACGCGCGGCCAGAGCTGGTCGCGGCTGCTGGACGATCTGTGCGCCTTGGCGCCGCCGCGTTGCCCGACCCGGCGCCGCCGGCGTTCACGCCGCGATGAGGCTGACGAAGCAGCGGCGGCTTAACGCGCAAAAGGACGAAGCGGTTATTCGCTGCCTGTCCAAATGCAGCGATGTGCCAGTTGCAGAGATGATTGACATCGGTAGTCAGGTGCCCGTCGATTGAAAGCATTAGCTGAATTACGACGAATATAGATCGACCAACGCTCGACATACTTTGTCACGAAATTCGGCTCCGTTGAAAAACTTTTGTGACATGTCCGCCCTAGGTATTGGTCAGTTCGGGATGTCCCAATGGGCAGACATCAAAAGAACCTTTTCGCAAATCGACGAAGTTCATGGCTCGAGCCATCATCAATTCCGGCGGAACCCGACGGCATTCCTGACATCAAGTGCAACATCTAACCGGACCATGTCCGGCATCACTGGAGAAAGTTATGCAAGAATCTCAAACTCAACCCGAAACCAAAGGCAAATGCTGCGGCAAGAACGGCAGCCACCGTGCCCAGCGTCGTGGCAAGTGCGGTTCCTCGCACAAGCATGAAGCCAACGCCGCAACAGCGAACCCCCTAGAGATCCTGCAGCAGCGTTTCGCTCGCGGCGAGATCGACACAGCGGAGTTCGAGGAAAAGCGACGCCTCATCACGAACGCCTGATCCTAGCCGCGACATCGCAATACGAGATCGCGGATGAGTAGGCGGCTGGCGGCGATAGCGAACAGCTTTCGTCGCCAGCCTCAATGCTGATGACTGCCCGGCTGGTGCCGGGGCTGTGCATCGCCCGCATAGCCGCGCAGCTCGGCATAGCGCGCGGTCTGCGGCAGCGTCAGCACCTTGGTCGTGGCGAGATGATATTTGAGGTGGGCCGCTCTTAGCGCCGCCTGTGTTGCGCCGATCGCCTGCGTCGCAGCCGCAAGATTGGCCTCGGTGATGGTCTTGTCGGCGAACCGCTTGTCCAAGTCGGTCTCCTGCGCGATCAGCTTCTCGCCGAGCGGAACCGTCTCGGCCTTCATCGACTCAAACAGCGCCTGCATCTTGGCCCGCTGCGCCTCGGTCAATGCCAAAGAATCTGCGAGCTCGAGGACATGGGTAGGGCCCGGATAGCCGTTGAGCTCGGCCGCGAGCGCTAGCCCCATGCCGCGACCTGCCTTCAGATCGGCAATCTGCTGGCCAGAGAGGGCCTTGATCGGCCGCGTCTCCAGCCCCGCATAAGGCTGCGGCGTCTGCGCCGATAACATGTGCGGCGCTACAGCGATTGCGACCGCGAGTGCAACCGCGGCCAAGACCACCAACCGACTCATCTGCATTCTCCTTTTGCCTTGCGTTGATCGGCATGTTCGTTACGGCACGACTTTGACCGGTGCAGCAGGCGGGGCCGGTTCACACCACCGCGAACTGCCCCATCATCCCATGATCCTCATGCTCCAGGATATGGCAGTGATACATGAACGGCATCCTGGCTGACGCGGGATTGTCGAAGCGCACCAGGATCTCCGCGCGATCTTCCACCAGGACGACGTCCTTCCAGCCGGACTGCGCTGGGCTTGGCGGCCGGCCGTTGTTGCTCAGGATACGGAAGCTCACGCCGTGCATGTGGAACGGATGCGCCATCGCGGTGGAGACGATCTCCCAAATCTCGGATGTTCCAAGCCTGGTTGTCACGTCAACCCGGTTCATCGAGAACGAACGGCCGTTGATTGCCATCATCTGCGCCGCGGCGGCGTGGTCGTGACCGGCGCCGCTTGCGACACCGCTTGACGTGCCCATCGCCATCATGCCCGGTCCCATTCCCATCATCGGATCGAGCACAAAGGTTCTCCACTCGACGGCTGACTTGATATCCGGCGCGGCCACCGTGGCCAACTGTCGCGGCAACCGCATGACCGCTGCCTTCAGTCCGGGATCGGGATTGAAACGCAAGAAAGTCTCCGTCCCGCCGGGGCGGCGCGCAGGCCCCATCGACATCATCATGCCGGGGCCCGTTCCGTGATGGGTATCGGGCGCCGTTACCAATTCCACCGCCTGCCCATCGGCAAAGTTGACCAGAACTTCGTAGCGTTCAGCCGGCGCGATCACGAGGTTCCGCACTTCCACCGGCTCCGGAAGCAGTCCCGCATCGCTGCCGACGACGTAGAACGGCCGCCGATCCGAAAAGCGGAGATCGAAATTGCGGGCGTTGGCGGCGTTCAGGAGACGCAGCCGCACGAAGCCCGCGGGAACTTTGGCCACGGGCGCGATTGCGCCGTTGACCACGAGCGTGTCGCCCTGAAACCCATGCATCAAGTCCATCATATTGGGCGCATAGACGAGTTCGCCGTTGCGGCCGAAACGCTTGTCCTGCAGCACGAGCGGAAGGTCGTCGACGCCGTAGGTCATGGGCAGGCCGCGGTCGCGATCGCCGCCGTCGCTGACGAACATCATTCCGGCAAGCCCACCGTAGACCTGCTTCGCGGTATTCCCATGGGGATGCGGATGGAACCAGTGTGTCGCCGCCGGCTGATTGATTTTCAATTCGGGAGTCCAGACTCCACCCGGCCTGATCGTGTTGTGCGGGCCTCCGTCCACGTCGGATGGGATCAGCATTCCGTGCCAGTGCAGTGTCGTCTCCTCGTCGAGCCGATTTTCCACCCGGAACGGGATGGTGTCTCCGCTGCGCACGCGCACGACCGGCCCGAGATAGCTCGCCGAGATGCCGGTCGAGGGGACGGCGGCGCCGGCGCCGAAACGGTGCAGGCCCTTTTGCAGCGCGAGCGTCACGGGTTCGCCGTCACGCGCCTCGATCAGGGTCGGGATCGGGAGGGGCAACGCCGATGAGGGGGCGCCACGTGCCCATTCCGGCAGGGTGCCGAGCGTCAGGCCGGCTGCGCCTGCCCCCGATAAGAGCAGCGCCTGGCGTCGCGTCAGTGTTGTCTTGATGGACATGGGACGGCCTCCATAAAAAATGGGTTATTGGAGTGCGGCAGGGCCGCGATACCTCTGGGTGCCGGTAGCACCCAGAGGTCAGGTATCGGATTTGCGACCATCGAAGCGAAAAGCGCGCCGATGTCAGTGCCGCTGCTGCAGGCCGCCCATGCGCGGCCCATGCATCGTGCCGGGACCGGACGCGAGCCCCGGAAGAATCTCCTGGGCCTGGGCCTTCTGAGTGTCGTCGAGCGTGGCGAGAAGCTCGTCGGCCGCCGTTTTCACGGTCTCGAACTGCTTCTGAGCCTGCTCGCGAATCTT
>JBBDNZ010000154.1:0-15333 GCA_040877285.1 Xanthobacteraceae bacterium | reverse complement strand
GGACGGGGCGGGATTTACCACCGTGGCGGGGTTGCGCTCGCGCCGGATCGCGTTCAACGCCGAGACTGTGGACATCACGCATGCGGAATCGGCGGACCAATGGCGCGAGCTGTTGGAAGGCGCCGGCGTCAAGCGCGCGTCGGTGGCGGGCAGGGGATTGTTCAAGGACGCCGGCACAGACGCGCTGGTCCGCCAGGCCTTCTTCGACGGCGCGGTGAAAAATTATCAGATCGTCATTCCCGACTTCGGCACGATCGAAGGGGCGTTCCAGATCACCAGCCTCGATTTTGCCGGCGAGCACAACGGCGAGGTGACCTACGAACTGGCGCTGGAGTCGGCGGGCGCGCTGAGCTTTGCGGCGGTTTAGCTCTTTCCCTCTCCCATAGGGAGAGGGTGGCGCACCATAGCGCGTCGAAGACGCGCGTAAACGCGCTTATGGCGCGCCGGGTGAGGGGTTACAAACTCTCGTAGTCCCGAACCCCCTCACCCCAACCCTCTCCCCCACGGGGAGAGGGAGCACGTGGTCACCCGGAACCGAGCCATGCCCAACCGTCACCGCGGCGAGATCGAAGCCGAGATCGGCGGCGCGCGGCGGCGGCTGGTGCTGACGCTGGGCGCGCTGGCCGAGCTGGAAGCCGCTTTCGGCGCCGACGACCTTGTCGCGCTGGCGGAACGCTTCGAGGCCGGACGGCTGAAGGCGCGCGATCTCATCCGCATCATTGGCGCGGGCCTGCGCGGGGCGGGCGAGACGGTGACGGACGACGACGTGGCGCGCATGGAAATCGGCGGCGGCGCGCCGGGCTATGCGCGCGTGGCGGCCGAGCTGATCGCCGCGACCTTCGGCGTGGCGGCAGAGGCCGGCGCATGACGCGCGCGCCGTTTCCGTGGAAAGAGGCGATCGGTTTTGGGCTCGGCGTCTTGCGGCTTTCGCCGGACGCCTTCTGGCGCATGACGCCGCGGGAACTGGCCTGCGCCATCGAGGCGGTGCGCGGACCTTTGCCGCAGCCGATGGAGCGCGGCGCGCTCACGGATTTGATGAAGAGATTTCCCGATTAGCCCGCTGGGTGCTGGAGAACGGCAATGTTGAACGAGCCCGACAAGATCGAGCGCGATACAGGCCAGCTGCTCAATACCTTCGACGAGCTGGACAGACGCACGCAAGGGCTGGAGCGCAGCACGCAACGCTACGCGCAGACGATTGCGCAGGCTTTCACCGGCGCGGTGGCGAACGGCAAGAAATTCGACGATGTGCTCAAATCGGTGGCGCTGCGGCTGTCGAACATGGCCTTGCAGGCCGCGATACGTCCGGTGACCGGCAAGATCGCGGGCGGGATCCAGGGAGTATTCGACAACATCTTCGGCGGAATTTTCGGCGGCGGCGCGCGCAACGTGCCGCCGCTCGCCGCCGCCTTGGGCGCGATCAAGCCTTTTGCCGCGGGCGGCGTGGTCGGCACGCCGACTTATTTTCCCTTGTCCTCGGGCGGCGTCGGTCTCGCCGGCGAGGCGGGGCCGGAAGCGATCTTGCCGTTGTCGCGCGGCGCCGACGGCAAGCTCGGGGTCAGTGCGGGCTCCGCCGCCGCGGGACCGAACATAGCCATTCACATCGCCACGCCCGACGCGGAAAGTTTCCGCCGCTCGGAAGCCTATATCACCGGCCAGATCGCCCGCGCGGTGGCGCGCGGGCAAAGAAGTTTGTGAAATAAACTCGTGTCCCGGTTCTGCAGCGCGGCATGGGCGAAGCGAAGTGACGCCCTGCGCCCGGGACACAAAGGACAATTATGACCGCCGCATTCCACGAAGAGCTGTTTCCGCTCGACATCGCGCTGCGCAGCGCGGGCGGGCCGGAACGGCGCACCGAGATCGTCGCGCTCGGCTCCGGGCGCGAGGAGCGCAACACGCGCTGGGCGCATTCGCGCCGCCGCTATGACGCGGGCTATGGCGTCAAGACGCTGGACGCTTTGTCCAACGTGGTCGCGTTCTTCGAGGAGCGGCGCGGGCGGCTGCACGGCTTTCGCTGGCGCGACCGGCTGGATCAATCCTCCGCCGCGCCGGGCGTGACACTTTCGCCGACCGACCAGGTGATCGGCACCGGCGACGGCGTCACCGACACCTTTCAACTGGTGAAGACCTACGGCTCGATCTACGCGCCCTATCAGCGGCCGGTGAGCAAGCCGGTGCCGGGCAGCGCGCGCGTGGCGGTGGCGGGCTTGGAAGCGGAGGAGGGAACTGCTTTCACCTGCGACACGGCGACCGGCGCGGTGGCGTTTCTGCCCGGATTTATTCCGGCGATGGGCGAAGCGGTGACGGCGGGCTTTCTGTTCGACGTGCCGGTGCGCTTCGATACCGATTATCTGGAAGTGGACCTGTCGGCTTTCGCCGCGGGGATAATTCCTAAAATTCCGCTGGTGGAGATCAAGCCGTGAGAGCCATCCCATCCGCCCTGCAAGCCAAGCTCGACTCCGGCGTCACGACACTATGCCGCTGCTGGGTGGTGACGAGGGCAGACGGGCAAAAGCAGGGTTTTACCGATCATGACGAGGATATTTTGCTCGACGGCGTGACCTGCCGCGCCGGAACGGGCTTGAGCGCGTCGGAGGCCACCGCGCAAAGCGGGCTGGCGGTGACCGCGTCGGAAATCGCCGGTGCGCTGAACGACGAGGCTTTGACCGAGGACGATCTCGCCGCCGGCCTTTACGACGCCGCGGCGGTCGAGGTCTGGCTGGTCGATTGGACGGACGCGGCGCTGCGGCTGCTGCTGAGCAAGGGCACGCTGGGCGAAGTGCGGCGCGAGGGCGCTGCTTTTGTCGCGGAAGTAAGGGGGCTGGCCGACCGGCTCGCCGAACAAAGGGGGCGTCTCTATACCGCGGCCTGTTCGGCCGATCTCGGCGACGCGCGCTGCACGGTCGATCTCAATAATGCGGCCTTGCGTGGAACCGGCGCGATTGCAACGCTTACGGGAACATCGGCGTTTACGGCATCGGGGCTGGAAAGTTTCGACGACGGCTGGTTCACCGCCGGACGTCTTGCCTGGACCTCGGGCGCCAACGATGGACTGGCGATGGAAGTCAAGCGCCACAGCGCGGACGGCGGCACGGTGACCGTCGAGCTGTGGCAGGCGATGGCGCAGGCGCTTTCGCCCGGCGACGCTTTTACCGTCACGGCGGGCTGCGACAAGAAATTCTCCACCTGCCGCGACCGCTTCGCCAATTCGGTGAACTTCCGCGGCTTTCCGCACATCCCCGGCAACGACTTTGTCGTGCGCTATCCCGTCTCGGGCGAGCCGGGGCATGACGGCGGCAGTTTGCAGTCCTGAACGTCGTTCCGGGGCACGCCGATGGCGTTTTCCGGAATGACAGGAAATTTTCCATGACCGTCACCCGCTCTCTCATCACCGCCGAAGCGCGATCCTGGATCGGCACGCCCTATCGCCACCAGGGCTCGCTTAAAGGAGTCGGCTGCGACTGCCTGGGCCTGGTGCGCGGGGTGTGGCGTGCGACGATGGGCGCGGAGCCGGAAGCGCCGCCGCCTTATGCGCCCGACTGGGCGGAAGCCGCGCGCGGCGAGCCTTTGGCGGAAGCGGCGCTGCGGCATCTCGTCTCTATAGACGTGGCCGGCTTTGAACCCGGCGACGTGCTGCTGTTCCGCTGGCGCGCGGGAATGACGGCGAAACATGCCGCCATCGTCACCGCGCCCGATCTGATGGTGCATGCGCATGACGGCGCTGCCGTCGCCGAAGTGGCGATCACGCCGTGGTGGCGGCGAAGGCTGGCTTATGCTTTTCGCTTTCCCGGGATTACCGACTGATGGCAGCCCTTCTCCTTTCCACCGCCGGCGCGGCGGCCGGCGGCGCCGTGTTCGGCCCGGTCGGCGCCATCGCCGGGCGGCTCGTCGGCGCGATCGGCGGCAACCTCATCGACCAGGCGCTGTTCGGCGAAAAGCGCGAGCGCCAGCTCGAAGGCCCGCGCATGTCCGACCTCGAGGTCATGGCCTCGACGGAGGGCGCGCCGATCCCACGGGTCTATGGCCGCGCACGGCTGTCGGGGCAGGTGATCTGGGCGACCAAATTGCAAGAAGTGGTGACCACGCGCACGCAGACCACGGGCGGCGCAGGCGGCGGCAAGGGCGGCGGCGGAGGCGGCGGGGCGGCGCCGGCGACCACGACGACCACGACCTACAGCTATTTCGCCAATCTCGCGATCGGGCTCAGCGAAGGGCCGATCGGACAAGTGCAGCGCGTGTGGGCCGACGGCAAGCCACTCGATCTGTCGAAGTTCAATTACCGCATCTATCGCGGCACCGAGGAGCAGCAGCCGGATCCGCTGATCGTGGCCAAGGAGGGCGCCGATAACGCGCCGGCCTATCGCGGGCTTTCCTATGTGGTGTTCGAGCGCATGCCGGTCGAAAAATTCGGCAACCGCATTCCGCAGCTCTCGTTTGAAGCGGTCAAGCCGGTCGGCGCGCTGGAACAGGCGGCGCGCGCGGTGACGCTCATTCCGGGCACGACGGAATTCGGCTACGAGCCGGCAACGGTGGTGCGCACGCTCGGGAAGGGAAAATCGGCGCCGGAAAACCGGCACGTCGCCTATGCCGATTCTGACGTGCTGGCCTCGCTCGACGAATTGCAATCGGTCTGCCCTAATCTGGAGCGGGTGGCGGTCGTGGTCGCCTGGTTCGGCTCCGATCTGCGCGCGGGCCAATGCACGCTGCAGCCGGGCGTGGACAACGACGTCAAAACCACGCATGGCGGCACCTGGTCGGTGGCCGGCGTGACGCGCGGCAACGCCTATCTTGTTTCGACGGTCGAGGAACGGCCCGCTTTCGGCGGCACGCCGTCGGACGACAGCGTGTCGCATCTGATCGCCGAGTTGAAGGCGCGCGGGCTGAAGGTCACGCTTTATCCTTTTATCGTGATGGACATCGCCGCGGGCAACAGCCTGCCCGATCCCTGGACCGGCGCGGCCTCGCAGCCGGTCTATCCCTGGCGCGGGCGCATCACCTGCGATCCGGCGCCGGGGCAGCCGGGTTCGCCGGACGGCAGCGCGGCGGCAGGCGACCAGATCGACAGTTTTTTCGGCGGCAATGGGCCGAACGACTGGAGCTACCGGCGCATGGTGCTGCATTACGCCAGCCTCGCCGCTGCTGCCGGCGGCGTCGATGCCTTCGTCCTCGGCTCGGAACTCAAGGCGCTGACCCGCGTGCGCTCGGCGTCCGGCGTCTATCCGGCGGTCGATCAACTCGTGCAACTTGCCGGCGAGGTGAAGGCGATTGCCGGCGCGCCGACGCTGGTGACCTATGCCGCCGACTGGACGGAATACGGCTCGCATGTGGTGGACGCGGCGGCCAACGAGTTGCGCTTTCCACTCGATGCATTGTGGGCTTGCGCCGACATCGACGCGGTGGGCATCGACAATTACGCGCCGCTCTCCGACTGGCGCGACGGCTCGAGCCATCTCGACCGCGCGATTGCAAGCTCGATCTACGACAAGGACTATCTTGCGGGCAACATGACGGGCGGCGAAGCCTACGACTGGTATTACGCGGACGCCGCCGCGCGCGCGGCGCAGACGCGCTCGCCGATCACCGATGGCCTCGGCAAGCCGTGGGTGTTTCGCGCCAAGGACATTTGGAACTGGTGGTCGAATCCGCATTACGAGCGCGTGGGCGGCGCGGAATTGCCGTCGCCGACCGCTTGGACGGCGCAGGGCAAGCCGATCTGGCTCACCGAGCTGGGCTGCCCGGCCGTGGACAAGGGCGCCAATCAGCCGAGCATTTTCCCCGATCCGAAATCCTCGGAAGCCGGTCTTCCCTATTTCTCCAACGGCCGGCGCGACGACCTGATCCAGCGCCGCCATCTCGAGACCGTGCTCACCGCCTTCGATCCCGATCTCGGCGCGACCGAAGAACTCAATCCGATATCGGGCGTCTATGGCGGGCGCATGGTCGATGCCTCGGCGATCTATCTGTGGACCTGGGACGCGCGGCCCTATCCGGTGTTTCCGGCCGCCATCGAAGCCTGGAGCGACGGGGTGAACTGGGCCACCGGGCATTGGCTGACCGGACGGCTCGGCTCGGCGCCGCTCGACGGGCTGGTGACGGCGCTCTTGAGCGAAGCGGAAATCGCCGGCTTCGACTGCGCGGCGCTGGGCAGCGGAGCGGACGGCTATCTGCTCGACCGGCCGATGACGCCGCGCGCCGCCATCGAGCCGCTGGCGCTGGCTTACGCCTTCGACGCCGTGGAAGAAGAAGACAAGCTGCGTTTCCGTCCGCGCGGCGGCGAGCCGGTGGAGGAAATTGTCGAGGACGACTTGGTGCTGCCGCCAAACGGCGCGCCATTTCGTCTCGTGCGCGCGCAGGAGACCGAACTGCCGCGCGAGGTGTCGCTCGGCTTCACCGATGGCGGCAGCGACTACCGGCGCGCGGCGGTGATGTCCCGACGCCTGGTTGGCGCGTCCAGCCGCACCAGCCACGCCGATCTCGCGGTGGTGACCAATGACGCGGCCGCGGAACGGCGGGCGGAAATCTGGTTGCAGGATCATTGGGCCGGACGCGAGAGCGCCGAATTCGCCTTGCCGCCGAGCCTTCTTGCGCTGACGCCGGGCGACGTCATCGGCCTGACCGCGGGCGGCCGGCGGCGGCTGCTGGAAATCCGCGAAGTGGTCGATACCGAGAGCCGGCGCGTCAAAGCGCGCTCGATCGATCCGGAAGTGTTCGATCTGCCACTGTCGGCGCCGCGCTGGCTCGCGCCGGAGCTGCCGGCTTCGCTCGCGCCGGCGCATGCGCTGGTGCTCGATCTTCCCGCGCTCGACGCCGAAGACCCGCCGGTGCTCACGCGCGTGGCGGTGTTCGCCGATCCGTGGCCGGGGCCGGTGGCAATCTGGCGCTCCGCCGACGGGCTGACCTACGAGCGCGCGGCGCTGGCGCTGGCACCCGCCATCGTCGGCGAAACGCTGGACGACATGAGCATCGGCCCGAGCAGCCGGTTCGACGACGCAAGCCGCGTGCAGGTGCGGCTTTTCGGCGGCGCGCTGGCCTCGGTATCGGATTCCGTGCTGCTCGGCGGCGGCAACGCGGCGGCGGTGCAACGGCCGGACGGCGCCTGGGAGGTGCTGCAATTCGCCAATGCCGAACTGGTCGGCGAGCTGACCTACGAATTGTCCCGCTTCCTGCGCGGGCAGGGCGGCAGCGAATGGGCGATGGCCGATCCGCTGCCGGCGGGCGCGGCTTTCGTGATGCTCGACGAGCATGTGGTCGCCATCGCGCGCGGGCTCGACGCGCTGTTGCGGCCGGTGCAACTGCGTATCATCGCGGCCGGGCGCGACCACGGCGATCCTTCGACGGTGGCGCTGGAGGCGACGCCGCAGGCGACCGCCTTGCGCCCGCTCTCGCCGGTGCATCTGCGCGCGCAGCGCACGGCGGACGGCGTGCTGATTTCCTGGATACGGCGCACGCGGCGCGAGGGCGATTCCTGGACGGCGGGCGACGTGCCGCTCGGCGAAGAACGCGAGGCTTATGCCGTCGATATTCTCTCTGGTCAGAGCGTGCTGCGCACGCTCGAGGCCGACGCGCCCACGGCGCTCTATTCCAATGCCGACGAAATTGCCGATTTCGGCCAACCGCAATCGAGCTTGAGCGTCAGCGTCGCGCAGGTTTCCGCGACGGTCGGACGCGGATTTCCCGCGGCTGCGGCGTTTCCTTTCCTGATGTGAGCGGCGCGGCGGCTTTCTCTTATCCTTAAATCTGTGAGCGACCATGACCGATACCGTCAATCTCGGCCTGCCTTATATCGAGGCGGCGCAGGCGCAAAAGCACGTGACGCATAACGAGGCGCTGCGCGTGCTCGACCGCGTCGTGCATCTGGCCGTGCTCGACCGCGATCTGGCCGCGCCGCCCGGCAGCCCGAGCGAAGGCCAGCGCTGGATCGTGGCGGCAAGTCCGACCGGCGATTGGGCCGGACACGCGAGCCATGTCGCGGCCTGGCAGGATGGAGCCTGGCAATTCAGCGTGCCCGGCGTGGGCTGGCTGGCTTACGTGATCGACGAAGGCGCGCTCTTGACCTGGAACGGCAGCGCCTGGGTCGATGCCCTATCGACTTTGACGGCGTGGCAAAATCTCACGCTGCTCGGCATCGGCACGACGGCGGACGCGACCAACCCCTTCAGCGCCAAGCTCAACAATACGCTGTGGGTGGCGCGGACCATTGCCGAGGGCGGCGACGGGAACCTGCGCTACAAGCTGAGCAAGGAGGGCGCGGCGAATACGCTGTCCTTCCTGTTCCAGGACAATTTTTCCGGGCGCGCGGAAATCGGGCTTACCGGCGACGACGACTTCCATTTCAAGGTCTCGCCGGATGGGGCGAGCTGGCTCGATGCCATCGTGATCGATAAGGACACCGGAGCGGTCACGCTGCCCAATACTGCCGGCGGCGGTGGAGGGGGCGGGGGAAGTGGAATCCTCAAATGCGCCGTCGCCGTCGCCACGAACGTCAATCTGGCGAGCGACCTGGAGGCGGGCGACACGCAGGACGGCGTGGTGCTGGCGGCGGGCGACGTCGTGCTGCTGACCGGACAGTCCGACGCGGCGGAGAACGGTCCACGCCTTGTCCCTGCCTCGGGCGCTGCGTCTCGCCACGCGGACTTCGCCAGCTTCGACGCCATCGCGGGAAGCCTGTTCTACGTGATGCAAGGCAGTCACGCGGACAGCCTGTGGCAATGCGTCAGCGACCCGGGCGGCACGCTCGATGCCGACGATCTCGAATTTCAGGAATTTCACGGCGCCACCGACGACTACGGCCTCGTCACCGGCGCCGCCGGCATCACCAACGATTATGGGAGCATCGTCTGATGGCAAAAGCTATTCAGCGACGACGAGGCACTTCGGCGGAACATAGCTCGTTCACCGGTCTCGCGGGCGAGCTGACAATCGACACGACCAACAAGCGTGTCGTGCTGCATGACGGCGCAACGGCCGGCGGCATTCCGGCGGCCAAGCTGTCGGAGGCGATCCGGGCAGGTTACCATCTCATCGGCTGTTGGGATGCGCGCGCCGTCCTGCGGCCGACCACGAGCGGCGCCGACGCGATTGCGCAGGCGGAAAGCTCCACCAACAAGCTGAATTACGAGCATATCGACTTTCCGAACGCCGCCACGAAGTATGTCGAATTCTCCTTTCGCGCGCCGGAAAGCCTGGACGAAAGCGCCACCTTCGACTGCGAAATCGAATGGGAGGAAGGCCCCAGCGCCACGGCCCATGTCTGCCGCTGGCAAGCGGAGATGCAGGCGCAAGGCGACGGCGATACCATCGACAGCGCCTTCGGCACCGCCGTCGCCGCCGACGATACCGGCTCTGCGGGCACGCGGCGCAAGATCAAGCTGACCGGCATTACGCCGGCCGGCTCCTGGGCGGCCGGCGACACCATCCATGTCCGCGTCGCCCGCCTGGGCGGTCATGCCAACGATACGCTCGACGTGGGCGCGCGGCTGATCCGCGCCACGCTGTTCGCCACGGTCAACGCCGGAGCAGACGCATGATCGACGGGTTCTATCCGCCGCCCAAGCCGGCGATTATTCTTCCAAATAGACCGGAAATTATCCGGCCACACAGCAGCGCGAATGGCGCAAGCGCCAAACGCGCGTGCGATCCGCGCTTCCATGTCCCCGACGCCGCCATGCACATCTCCATGCTCTTGGGTGGGCTTGGGGTCACGGCGCTGGGCGGTAAAGGCGCTCCCGCGGCGGCGGCGGCAACGCAGCACATATTGATCGTCTTCTTCGCCTATGCCGCGAGCAGCACCACCGTCACATGGCCCACGGGCTGGACGCAGCTCTTTTCGCCGACATTTAACACAAACGTGGGCTTGGAAGCGCGCTACCGAGTGACGGACGGCACGGAAGGCGCGTCCATCGAACTGACGACCTCCGGATCGGTGAAAAGCGCGCACCAGTGTTATCGTATCGGCGCAGGCCTGAGCGCCGAAGGCGCCGTCGTCAACGGCGGTTCCGGTTCGAACAATCCCGACCCACCCAACCTCGCCCCGTCTTGGGGCTCGGCGGCCAATCTCTGGCTCTCGGCTTGTTCTTATACGCAGGATGGAGGCGTCGCCGTTACCGCCTATCCGTCGAGCTACACCGACGGGCGCGACGACAAGACCTCGACCGGCAACGGCTGCGGCCTCGGCACGGCACGACGCGCGCTCACCGCAGCGAGCGAGAACCCCGGCACGTTTACGATCGGTAGCTCGAAACGTTGGGTCGGCGCGACCGTCGCCGTTCAGCCATCTGCTGAAACTCCGACAGTCACCGCTCTCGCCGGCAATAACAACGACGCCGGAGGCACGGCGCATACCGTCACCTTGGCGTGAGCGGCGATTGCCGCACCGCCGCGCGGCCGCACGTCGATTCCCGCGATCGATTTACCGAGCATCCGTAACGGCAAGGCGACCTGAACATGCCGCAGCACATCAGCCGCGACGTCGGCCTCGCAATCGTCAAAGCCTTCGAGGGCTGCCTGAAGCCCGTCCCCGGGCGGCCCGGCTTCTTTACGACCTATTATTGCCCGGCGCATGTGCTGACCATCGGCTACGGCCACACCAATCTGGGCGGCGTGCCGCCGCGCATTGCGCCCGGAATCGTATGGTCGCAGCGGGATTGCGACAACGCGCTGACCGCCGACATGGGAAAATTCGAACGTCATGTGGCGAAGCTGGCGCCGCAGGTCACGGCGCAGCACAGGTTCGACGCGCTGGTGTCGTGGGCGTTCAATACCGGCGGGCCGGCGAATTCTTCCGTCTGGACCTATGCCCGCCGGGGCGACGCGGCGGAAACCGCCGCGCGGCTCATGCGCTGGAACAAGGCGCGGGTGAATGGCAAGCTGGTCGAGCTGCGCGGGCTGACGCGGCGGCGGGCCTGCGAAGCGGCGCTGTTCGAAGGCAAGCCGGACGCGGCGCTGCGCATTGCCGGCGCGACGCGCGCCGGGATCGAGCCGATGGCGCAAGATGTGCCGCGCCCGCTGGTGCCGCCGCAGCAGGTGGCGCGCAAAAGCCAAGGTGAAATTGCCGCGGCCGCCGCGGGCGGGACGCTGGCGACTGCGAGCGCGACAAAAACCGAAACGCAGCAGCCCTTAACCCCCGACCCCTCCGCACAAGGGGGAGGGGAAATGATTGCCGGATGGATCGGCATCGGCTTTGGCGCCGCCGTGGCGCTGCTCGCGCTCGTGCTGCTCGTTCGCAAATGCAAAAAGCTCGACGCCGACTGGGCGTGAAGGAGAAACGCATGGATTGGGGCGACGTTGCCAAATCGGCGATCGGGCTGGGCGCACCCATTCTCGGCGCCGCGCTGGGCGGTCCGCTGGGCGGAGCGGCGGGAAAGATCTTGGCCGACGCGCTCGGCGCTTCGGCGGCCACGCCGGCAGCGGTGAGCGAGGCGCTGGCGCGCGCGCAGGCCGATGCAACGGCAGCCATGCAAGTTGCCGCCGCGGCGCGGGAGGCCGAAGCCCAGTGGCTCGCCGCCCTGGCGGAAGCCGGCAAGGCGCAGGTGGTGGAGGTGGGCCGGACCATGCGCGCGGAAGCCGCCAGCGACGACCCGCTGCAACGCTGGTGGCGGCCGCTTTACGCGCTGGAACTGACGCTGTTCGAATGTCCGGGTTTCGCGGCGGTTCTGGGTCATGCCCTCTGGAACGGGAACGCCGAAGCCATCAACGGGCTCGCCGACACCTCGGGGCTCATTATTACTTACATAGCGGCCCGTTTCGGCGTGCTCGGGGTCTATGTCTCCGGCCGCACCCGCGAGAAACAGGCGGCGCTGACCGGCGGGGCGGTGCCCTCGCTGGTCGGGGAGGTGGTGAGGGCGATCGCCGGAAGAAGGTGAAGCTATCTGCTGACTTCGGCCGCCCGGAATGGCAAAGTGAGGCGTAACGGCGGTGGCGCAGCGAAAGCCGCCGGCCGGATGCCAACCGGAGCACCGCATTGCGGCTTCTTGTTGTTGAAGACGATCCCGACCTCAACCGGCAGCTCGCCACGGCGCTGGCCGAAGCGGGCTATGTGGTCGATCGCGCCTACGACGGCGAGGAAGGCCATTACCTCGGCGAGTCGGAGCCCTACGACGCCATCATCCTCGACATCGGCCTGCCGAAAATGGACGGCATTTCGGTGCTGGAGGCCTGGCGGCGCGCCGGCCGCATGGTGCCGGTGCTGATTCTGACCGCGCGCGACCGCTGGAGCGACAAGGTCCAGGGTTTCGACGCCGGCGCCGACGATTACGTGGCCAAGCCCTTCCATCTGGAAGAAGTGCTGGCGCGGGTGCGCGCGCTTTTGCGGCGCTCGGCGGGCCACGCCAAGAGCGAATTCACTTGCGGGCCGGTGCGGCTCGACACCCGCACCGGGCGCGTGGCGGTGGACGGCAATCCGGTCAAGCTCACCTCGCACGAATACCGCCTGCTCGCCTACCTGATGCACCACACCGGCCGCGTGGTCTCGCGCACCGAACTGGTCGAACATCTTTACGACCAGGACTTCGACCGCGACTCCAACACCATCGAAGTCTTCGTCGGCCGCATCCGCAAGAAGCTCGGCGTCGACGTCATCCAGACCGTGCGCGGGCTTGGCTATCTCCTCCAGCCTCCGACCGATGCGCGTTGACGCGCCATGCGCGCCAACTCACTCGCGCTTCGCCTCTTCCTTTCCGCGACCGTCTGGACTGTGGCCATCCTGTTCGCCACGGCGATCTTGCTCTCCTCCCTCTACCGCCAAGCCGTCGAGCGCTCCTTCGACCACCGGCTCGGAGTCTATCTGCGCTCGCTGGTGGCCGACGTCGCTTCTCCCGATATTCCCGCCGACAAATTTCCCCAGTCGCTAGGCGAGCCGCTGTTCGAACTGCCGCTGTCCGGCTGGTACTGGCAGGTGACCCGCATCGATGGAAAGAAGACGGACGTGCGCGCGTCCCACTCGCTGGGGGACCGCCGGCTGCCGCAGCTTACGCAGCCCACCGGCGCCGATATTGCCGAGACGCGGCAAGGCTATGCGCAGGGGCCGGAGGGGCAGACGCTCCGGTCGATCGAGCGCACGATCGACCTTGGCGAGGAGGGGCGCTTTTTGGTGTTGGTGGCGGGCGACGCCACCGAGATCGATGAGGAGACCGACGCCTTCTATCAGGCGCTCGCCATCACTTTCGGGGCGCTGGCGGTCGTGCTCATTCTCACCACCGTGTTCCAGGTGCGCTTCGGCCTGGCGCCGCTCAAGCGCATTTCCGAGAGCCTTACCACCATCCGCTCCGGCGCGGCGGAGCGGCTGGAAGGAACTTTTCCCGAAGAGATCGCTCCGCTCGCGCGCGAGACCAACGCGCTGCTCGACGCCAACCGGCAAATCGTCGATCGCGCGCGCACGCATGTGGGCAACCTGGCGCATGCGCTGAAGACGCCGCTTTCGGTCATGGTCAACGAAGCGGCCTCCCGCGGCGACGATCCGCTGGCCGCCAAGGTGCGCGAACAGGCCGACATCATGCGCGATCAAGTGGCCCGCCATCTCGAGCGCGCCCGCCTGGCCGCGCGCGTGACCACCATCGCGACCTTGACGGAGGTTACTCCGGTGGTGACCGCGCTGGCGCGCTCGATGGAGAAGATTCACCGCGACAAGCGGATCGCCATCGCCGTCGAGGCGCCGGAGCACGCGAAGTTTCTCGGCGAACGGCAGGATCTGGAGGAGATGGCCGGCAATCTTCTCGACAATGCCTGCAAATGGGCGACGTCGCGCGTCGCGGTCGAAGTCAAGTGCGACCGCGCCGGCCGCGGTTTCGGCCCGCCGATGCTGCACATCATCGTTGACGACGACGGCCGCGGCCTTTCTCCGTCCGAGCGCGAGCAGGTGGCGCGGCGCGGGGCGCGTCTCGATGAAAGCAAGCCGGGTTCCGGGTTGGGCCTTTCGATCGTGGTGGAACTCGCCGCTCTCTATGGCGGGGCGCTGAAATTGGGCTCGGCGCCGATCGGGGGATTGCGCGCCGAATTGGTGCTGCCGGCGGGGTAAAATATTCACTTTTGGCGGGCGATTGGCCGCGGACCCCTGCCATACGACGATTTTTCCGGCGTTTCGGCCAGAGTTTCGCCCCATTCCCTGCATCTAGCTAATGGCCTCGCGGCCCGGCTGGGCGACGGATAGAATGAACGGATAGAATGAATTGATCGAATCGGGGGTAGCTTATGTCTTCGCGTAAAATCATTGCGATGACCGCATTTGCCGGACTGACCCTGGCGGCCTGCGCCGGCGACCCTGCCACGGGCACGGGCCCAAGGGAGAATACCGGCACGCTGGTCGGCGCGCTCGCCGGCGGGCTGATCGGCTCGCAGATCGGCGGCGGCACCGGCGAACGCATTGCCGCCGGCGTGGCTGGCGCGGCCATCGGCGGCTTGATCGGAAACCGTATCGGCGCGGCGCTCGACGAAGAGGATAAACGCCAAGCCTATGCCGCGCAGATGCAGGCGCTGGAAACCGGTCCTTCCGGGGCCGCCGTCGCCTGGCGCAATCCCGACAGCGGACGTTACGGCTCGGTCGTACCCGGACCGGCCTATGTGGCGAGCGGGGTGCAGTGCCGGCAATATACGCACACGATCTATATCGACGGCCAGCCGCAGGTGGCGCGCGGCACGGCTTGCCGCAATCCGGACGGCACCTGGACGCCGCAGGGTTAAGATATCCGTCTCGCCGCCGCGTGCGGCGCAAATAGCAGAGCCCGGTTCCGATCATATCGGAACCGGGCCCTTTTTCGTTTGCGCGCGCGCTTTTCCGAAAGCCGATCCGCGCCATCGCAATGCGCTTTCCAAGCGGGGTTAGGGCCGCCGCGGCTCCGCTTTAACCATTTGAAAGTCCACCACTTACGACTTCTTAAGGCCGGATAAGTATGAGTTAAGCCGGTGCCTCAAATACAAGCGGTGCGGTGATGGCCGGCGGGGAGCTGCCCATCGAACGGTTACGGGGATTTCTCGGCGATCTGAAGCCGGAGGCGCGGGCTCTATTGATCATGGAGCTCGAGCGCGGTCTGCTGCGCGGCGACGAGGTTCCCGGCAGCGATCTCGTGCTCAAGGAATTGCGGCAGGCGATACGCGCCTCGGGCCATGTGCCGCCGCGCGTCGGCAATCCGGCCCGCCAGTTCTTCATCGCGCTGGAACCCTTCATCGTTGACGACGGTTTTGAGCACAAGCACCCGGTGCGCATCGCGCGCGCGGCGCTGGAGCCGGTCTGGTCGTGGATCGGCCGCGACCTGCTGCCGGCGGAGACCAAGGCTTTTTCCGACGAGGTCGGCCGAGCTCTGCTGGCGGGGGACAAGAGCGCGGCGGATTCGCTGACATGGA
>JBBDNZ010000153.1:0-15369 GCA_040877285.1 Xanthobacteraceae bacterium | reverse complement strand
GAGCCGTTGCCGGCGATCGTCGGCACGGCGGACGCATCGCTGCCCGGCAAGCCGCGGGTGTGGGACGATTGCGAAAACAACATCTGCTTCGTCTTCCGCGTCGGCGACAAGGAGAAGACCGACGCCGCTTTCGCCAAGGCCGACCATGTCGTCACGCAGCACTTCGTCATCAATCGTGTCACCGCCGCCCCGATGGAGCCGCGCGCCTGCATCGGCGACTACAATCCGGCCGAGGATCACTACACCTCCTACACGACGTTGCAGCGGGCGCACGTCTATCGCTCCGAGCTGGCCGAGGAGGTTCTGCGGGTTCCCGAAAGCAAGGTGCGCGTGATCGCCGGCGATATCGGCGGCAGCTTCGGCATGAAATCGGCGATCTTCCCGGAGGTGGCGCTCACCCTGCTGGCGTCGAAAATCCTCGGGCAGCCGGTAAAATGGGTCAGCACGCGCTCGGAGGCCTTTCTGAGCGACGCGCAGGGCCGCGACAACGTCACCGATGCCGAGCTGGCGCTCGACAAGAACGGCACGTTTCTTGGATTGCGCGTGAAAACCATCGCCAATATCGGCGCCTATCTGCAATCGTCCGCCGACGCCTTCCCCGGTAACCTGGGCACGCTTGCCGGCGTCTATAAGACGCCGGCCATCCACGCCGACGTGACGGCGGTCTTCACCAACACCAATCCGACGCGACCCTATCGCGGCAACGGCCGCCCCGAAGCGGCTTACGTGCTCGAACGGATGATCGATGCCGCTGCCGACGAGTTGAAGATCGATCCGGCGGAACTGCGACGGCGCAACACCATTCCCCCCGAGGCCATGCCGTTTAAGACCGGGCTCACTTTCACCTATGACAGTGGCGAGTTCGAAAAGAACATGGATATGGCGCTGAAGCTGGCCGACGCAGCCGGCTTCGACAAGCGCCGCGCGGAATCGCGCAAGCGCGGCAAGTTGCGTGGGCTGGGACTTTCCAACACCATCGAGCGCGCTGCCGGCGCCGGCGTCGAAGGCGCGGAAATCCGTTTCGACCGCGGCGGCACGGCGACTTTGTTCTCGGGGTCCGTGACCCAAGGCCAGGGTCACGAAACGATCTTCAAACAGCTCGTCTGCGACAAGCTCGGGCTGCATCCGGACGAGGTCCATTACGTGCAGGGCGACACCGACAAAGTTTTTTTCGGCGCCGGCACCGGCGGCTCGCGCTCAGCCACCATCGGCGGCTCGGCCTTCAATATGGCCGCCGAGCGCATCCTGGAAAAGGCCGCGAAAATCGCGGCGCATCTTTTCAAGGTAGACGTCGCGGACGTTAAATTCGCCGACGGCATCTTTTCCAACACCAAGACCAACCAGACCATGACCATGAAGGAGCTGGCCGTAGAGGCCTCGGAACCAAAAACCTTGCCCAAGGATTTCGAGGCCGGCCTTGTCGCCACCGCCGTCTTCCGCGTCGATGTCGCCAACTATCCGAACGGCTGCCATGTCTGCGAGGTCGAAGTCGATCCGGAGACCGGCACCGTCGACATCGTGCGCTACAGCGTGGTCGATGACGTCGGCACGGTGATGAATCCGCTCCTCCTCAAGGGCCAGATCGCCGGCGGCGTCGCCCAGGGCGCGGGCCAAATCCTCATGGAGAACATTCATTTCGACGAGAGCGGCCAACTGATCAGCGGCTCGTTCATGGACTACGCCATGCCGCGCGCGTCCGATCTGAGCGCCATCGAGGTCAAGAGCAATCCGGTGCCGACCAAGACCAATCCGCTCGGCGTAAAGGGCGCGGGCGAAGCCGGCAGCGTCGGTGCCATGCCGGCAGTGGCCAATGCGGTGGTGGACGCCTTGTCGGGCTTAGGCATCCGGCATCTGGAAATGCCGCTCACGCCCGAGCGCGTGTGGCGCGCGATCAGGGAGCGCACTGCATCTTAAAGCGCGCGGCGCCTACTCCATCGCGTCGCCGGCTTCGATGTGGACCGGCTGATAGCCGTCTGCGGCAAGCGCCGCAAAAATTTCCTCCGCATGCGCCCGGCCCCGTGCTTCGACAGTGACATCAAGCCTGGCGCCCTTGGCGGGTACATCGAGGAATAGTCGCTTGTGATCGACCTCGAGAATATTCGCGCCGAGCGCACCGAGCTTGGTGGCGATCAGCCCCAGCACGCCGGGGCGGTCGGGGATGGCGAGGCGAAAGGAGACAATGCGCTGGTCGCGCTCCAGTTCGCGCACGATAATGGAGGCGAGAATGCGCGGGTCGATGTTGCCCCCGCAAAGGATTAAGCCCACCTTCCTGCCGCGGAATTTGTCCGGCACCGCCAACATCGCCGCCAAACCGGCGGCGCCCGCCCCTTCCGCTACAGTCTTCTGCAAGGTGAGATAGCCATTCACCGCCCGTTCGAGATACACCTCGTCGACCAACATGATATCGGACACCAGCTCGCGCACCACCGGCAGCGTCAGTTCGCCGGCGGTTTTCACCGCGATGCCGTCCGCCAGCGTCGAGCCGCCGACCGGACGATTCCCGCCGCGTAGCGCGTTCCACATGGACGGATAGAGCGCCGCCTCTACCCCGACGATGTCGATCTTCGGATTTATCCCGCGCGCAGCGATAGCGTTGCCGGCGATCAGTCCGCCGCCGCCGATCGGGATTACCAGCACATCGAGGCCGGGTTCTTCATCGAGCATTTCCAGGGCAATCGTCCCCTGCCCGGCGATCACGCGCGGATCGTCGTAAGGATGCACCCAGGTGAGGTTGCGCGCTTTAGCCAACTCCACCGCCCGCGCATGCGCCTCGGAGATGCCTTCTCCTTCCAGCACCACCTCAGCGCCGTAAGATTCCGTCGCGGCGACTTTCACATACGGCGTCGTCACCGGCATGACGATGGTGGCGGCAATATTGAGCCGAGCCGCGTGATAGGCCACCGCCTGGGCGTGATTTCCGGCCGACATGGTGATGACGCCGTGTGCGCGCTCGCCGGCGGAAAGCGACGAAAGCTTGTTGAGCGCGCCGCGTTCCTTGAACGAGTTGGTGACCTGCAAATTCTCGTATTTGACGAAGACCGACGCCCCGGTCAGCGCGGAAAGCTTGGGCGCCGGCAGCATGGGCGTGCGCAGCACCTGCCCGGCGATGACCTTCCGCGCCGCCTTAATATCGGAAAGTGTCACGCCCACCCCGATCTCCCTAAAGTATCAGTATAACACCTGCGCGCCGGTTGTTGCCCCTTGCATGGCGGCGCGTTGGCCGCCATCTTTCGCCTTCAGGGAAAGAGGTGAGATTCATGTCCAACACCGGTCCCGGCGGCTTCGGTGCGTCTTCGGAGGTGAGGCCGCACGCCTATGACCCCGTCAATAACCCCGAGCTTTTCGAGGGCGTGCTGGCGAAGCGCGTCGTTGCCTTCGCGATCGATGTCGTGGTCATCGCCGTGCCGGTCGCGCTGGCGGCGCTTTTCATTTTGGTGCTCGGATTTATCACCTTCGGCCTCGGCTGGATACTGTTCTGGCTGTGGTGGCCGGCCGCCGTGATCTGGGCGCTGGTTTATTACGGCGCCACGCTCGGCAGTGAATATTCCGCCACCATCGGCATGCGGGTCATGGATTTGCAGATGCGCACCTGGTACGGCGCGCCGTGCTATTTTCTGCTCGGCGTCGTGCATGCCATCGTGTTCTGGCTCACGGTTTCGCTGCTGACTCCTTTCATCCTGCTTGTGGGCTTCTTCAACGAGCGGCGGCGGCTCTTGCACGATATTCTCGTTGGCACCGTGGTCATTAACCGTCCGCCCGGCATGGGGCCCTTTCCGGGTAACCAGTCCGGAAGCTAGCCGCGCGGGGCCTTTGACGGAACCCGAATGACGCGCGATGCTTGGAAGAATCGAGAGTTATCCGGCAAGAAAGAATTGGCCCGTTGACCAGACATTCACGCGATACGCCGCAGTTCTACCTGACCGCGCCTTCTCCCTGCCCCTATCTGCCGGGCAAGGATGAACGGAAGGTTTTTACCCATCTCGTCGGCGAGCGGGCGGGAGAACTGAACGACCTGCTCACCCACGGCGGCTTCCGCCGCAGTCAATCCATCGCCTATCGCCCTGCGTGCGACGCCTGCCGCGCCTGCGTGTCGGTGCGGGTGATCGCGGCCGAATTTAAGCCGACGCGCAACATGCGCCGGATCATGCGCCGCAACGCCGATATCGTCAGCGACATGCGGCACCCGATGCCAACCTCCGAGCAATATTCGGTGTTTCGCGGTTATCTCGATTCCCGCCATCGCAACGGCGGCATGGCGGATATGACGCTGCTCGACTACGCCATGATGGTGGAAGATAGCCATGTGCAGACGCGGCTGGTCGAATACCGGCGGCGCGGACCGGACAGCGGCATCACCGGGCGAGGCGCCGGTCCGCTCTTGGCGGTGACGCTGGTCGATGTGCTGAGCGATGGGCTATCGATGGTCTATTCTTTTTACGAGCCGGATGAGGATGCCCGCTCGCTCGGCACATTTATGATTCTCGATCACATCGCCCACGCCCGGCGCATGGGGCTCGACTATGTCTATCTCGGCTATTGGGTCCGAAATTCGAAGAAGATGGACTACAAGGGCCGCTTCCTGCCGCAAGAGCGGCTGCTGCCCGAAGGCTGGCGGCGGATCGAGACGGGATTCGATCAGGCCGATTAAATTGCGGTTTCAAGCACTTCGCTCAATCCAGATGCAATCAAGCCGCCGATCCAAACAGAAAGATTCGCAATTTTATTGACAGCAGAAGGCGTTGCTGCGATTTTGAGAATGATTTGCAATAGCAAATTCGATAAGGGAGCGACGCGATGCGCGACTGGATTCGGCAAAAAATGAGCCGGCGGGGCCTGCTTTCGGGCGGCGTGCTCGCAGCCGCCGGTGCGAGCTTTGCCGCGCTGCTGAAGAACCAGCCGGCGCGTGCGCAAGGTGACCCTTACGCGCATTCCACCCATGCGATGGGCAACGCCGCCGCGTCGCATCCCCATGCGCACGGCAACATGATCGCGGTCGGCGATGTCGATAGCGCGCACAATGGTTTCGACCCATCCAAAATGCTGACCGATTGGGAAACCGGCACGGTTTCACGGCTCCCCGGCGGCCGCGTCTTGCGCACTTTTGAGATCGCCGCACAGGATAAAGAGATCGAAATCGTGCCGGGCGTCTTCTTTCCGGCCTGGACCTATAACGGCCGCGTCCCCGGCCCCACTTTGCGCGCGACCGAAGGCGAGCGCCTGCGCATCGTCTTTCGCAACGAGAGTTCGCACCCGCACACCATGCATTTTCATGGCATCCATTCGGCGCGCATGGACGGCGTGCCGGGCGCCGGTGAGGCCCTGCCCGGCGGCGAATTTGTCTACGAGTTCGATGCCTTCCCGTTTGGCTGCCATCTCTATCACTGCCACTTCCTCCCGCTGAAGCGTCACATCCACAAGGGCATGTACGGCGCCTTCATCATCGATCCCGATCCGGCTCGGCATCCTGAACAAGCCGCGGTCGCCCGCTCGCGCCTGCTCGGCACGCCGGAGAACAAACAGTGGCAAGAGTTCGTGATGGTGATGAACGCCTTCGACACCGACATGGACGGCGAGAATGAGGTCTACGCCGTTAATACCGTCGGTCATCATTATATGAAACACCCGATCCAGATCGCGCGCGGCAAGCCGGTCCGCATCTATCTTGTCAATGTGACGGAGTTCGACCCGATCAACTCGTTCCATCTACATGCGAACTTCTTTGACTACTACGATCACGGCACGACGCTCACGCCCACGCTCAAGACGGTGGACACCGTCATGCAGTGCCAGGCGCAGCGCGGCATTCTGGAATTCACCTTCAAGGAGCACGAAATCGGAATGTACATGTTTCATGCGCATCAGTCCGAGTTCGCCGAGCTCGGCTGGATGGCCATGTTCGATGTCGTGGAGGCCACGTCATGAACGAGAGCACCCGCCAGCCCATCGACACCGGAACTCCGGCTGCTGCTCCGCGCGCGTCGTCGCGCGCCACCGACCTGCTGTGGTTCGCCGTTCCGTTGCTGGCGCTTGTTCTGGCGGCAGCTTGGCTCGTCACCAGCGACTGGCTATCGGCCTTCAACACCGGCGCTCCTCCGGTGGAGAAGCTTACTTTCGAGCGCACTGTGCTCGACGGTGACGGGATTCATGTGAAGGTCCGCGCGGGAGGCTCCGGGCCCATCGCCATTGCCCAGGTCCTGGTGGACGACGCCTATTGGACGTTCAGGCAGGAACCGGCCGGCGAGATCGATCCCCTGTCGTCGGCGTGGCTGCACATTCCCTACCCCTGGGTGCTGGGCGAGAAGCACGACGTCAAAGTGTTGACCCGCACGGGCGTTCCCTTCGTCAAGACCATCGACGTTGCCGTGCCGACTCCGCAGGCGCAGATCGGCCAGCTTGGTCCGCAAGCGCTGCTCGGAATTTTTGTCGGCATCGTGCCGGTGGTGATCGGCATGCTGTTCTATCCCGCTCTGCGCCACGTCGGCAGCAGCAGCATGAATTTCGTGCTCGCGCTGACCATCGGCCTGCTGGTCTTTCTGTTCATCGACACTTTGGAGGAAGCCCTGGAATTCGCCGGGCAGACCGCGGAGTCTTTCCAAGGCACGACCATGGTGCTGCTGGTTGCGGCTGCGGCATTCCTGCTTCTTTTCGCCGTCGGCCGCCGTCACGGGACGCCAACCGGTCTGGCGCTCGCGACCTACATCGCGCTTGGCATCGGCTTGCACAATTTCGGCGAAGGCCTGGCGATCGGCGCGGCCTTCACCGCGGGTATCGCGGGATTGGGAACCTTTCTGGTCCTCGGTTTTACCCTGCATAACGTAACCGAGGGCATCGGCATTGTAGCCCCTCTCGTGGACGCCCGACCGTCGTACCCGGCCTTCGCCGGGCTTGCGCTGCTCGCGGGCGCGCCCGCGATCTTCGGCATTTGGCTTGGCAGCCTGAGCTACGCGCCGCATTGGGCGGCGCTGGCGCTCGCTATCGGCGCGGGGGCCATTCTCCAGGTGATCGTCGAAGTAGGCGCCTATCTGATGCGCCGCGCCGGCGCGAGGGAAGGTGCGTGGCTATCGCCGGGCGTATTGGCCGGCCTCGGTCTTGGCATTGGCGTGATGTACGTCACCGCTATGCTCGTCAAGGTTTAGCCGGAACGTCCGAACTTGTTGCTCTTGGGAAATCCCTTCGGCGCCAGGCGCCCGGCGTCGGCGCGGTTGCCGCGCCAGTCGGACAATTCCTTCAGCGACAGCGTGAAGCTGCGCCCCGCCGAATCCACCCAGGTCAGCCCTTCCGCCGCCTTGAAGGTTTTGACGTCCGATAGCCCGCCGTCTTTGTAGCGCTGGAGCCGCACGCCGCGACCGCGCGTCATTTCCGGAACCTGTTCCAGCGGGAAGATCACCATCTTGCGGTTTTCGCCCAAGCTGGCGGCGAGTTCGCCCTCAATCGGCGCCATCGTCCGCGCCTCGTTCGGCGCCTTGACGTTGAGCACCTGTTTGCCCTTGCGCGTATTGGCGAGGGTGTCGTCCTCCGGCACGACGAAACCGCGGCCGTCATGAGCGGCGACCAGAAATTTCCGCCCGCCCTGAAATGGGAGCACGGCGACAACGTCGGCTTCTTGCTCCAGGTCGATGAAAAGCCGGACCGGCTCGCCATGACCGCGCCCGCCCGGCAGCTTCGACGCCTCGATGGTGTAGAAGCGGCCATTGGTCGCAAAGATCAGGCACTTCGACGTGGTCTCCGCGGGAAAGGCAAATTTCAGCCGGTCGTCGGTTTTGAACGCCACGCCGGAAAGGTCGGAGACGTGGCCGCGCAGCGCCCGGATCCAGCCCTTCTCGGACACGACCACGGTGACCGGCTCGCGCTCCACCAGCGCTTCCTCGATCGCCGCTTCGTCGTGCTCCGGCGCCTCGGCGAATTGCGTGCGCCGCTTGCCGAGCGCCGTCTTCGGCCCATAGGCCGTGCGCACGTCCTTGATCTCCCCGGCGATGGTCTTCCATTGCTCCTTCTCCGAGCCGAGCAGCGCCTGCAACGCTTTCTTCTCGCCGCGCAGCGCCTTGTCCTCGCCGCGGATTTCCATTTCCTCGAGCTTGCGCAGGTTGCGCAGGCGCATGTTGAGGATGGCTTCCGCCTGCACGTCGGACAGCTTGAACGCCTTCATCAGGACGGGCTTCGGCTCGTCCTCCTTGCGAATGATCTTGATGACCTTGTCGAGATTCAGATAGGCGATGAGATAACCGCCCAAAACCTCCAGCCGGTGATCGATGGCCGCAAGCCGGTGGCGCGAGCGCCGCAGCAGCACGTCGCGGCGGTGGTCGAGCCATTCGCGCAGGACTTCCGCCAGCCCCATCACTTTCGGCACGCGGCCCTTGGACAGCACGTTCATGTTGAGCGGAACGCGGCTTTCCAGCTCGGTCAGCTTGAACAGGCTCTCCATCAGCAGGGCGGGATCGACCGTGCGCGCGCGCGGTTCGATGACGAGCCGCACATCCTCCGCCGATTCATCGCGCACGTCGGCGACCAGCGGCAGCTTCTTGGCGTTGAGCAGTTCGGCGATTTTCTCCACCAGGCGGGACTTCTGCACCAGCCAGGGAATCTCGGTGATGACGACAAGGTAGGTGCCGCGCCCGCCATCTTCCTGGCGCCACTTCGCGCGCACGCGGAAAGAGCCGCGGCCGCTTATGTAAGCTTCTGCGATAGCCTCGCGCGGATCGACGATCACCCCGCCGGTGGGAAGATCGGGGCCGGGCAGATATTTGAGCAGCGTGCGGCTGCGCGCATTGGGATTGTCGATGAGATGCAACGCGGCGTCGCACAGCTCCGCGGCATTGTGCGGCGGGATGGCCGTTGCCATGCCCACCGCAATGCCCTGCGAGCCGTTGGCCAACAGATTGGGAAAGGCCGCCGGCAGCACCACCGGCTCGTCGTCGCCGCCGTCGTAGGTGGGCCGAAAATCGACGGCATTCTCGTCGATGCCGTCGATGAGCAGGCGCGCGACATCGGTGAGCCGCGCCTCGGTGTAGCGCATGGCGGCCGGGTTATCGCCGTCGATATTGCCGAAATTGCCCTGCCCGTCGACCAGCGGGTAACGCTGGGCGAAATCCTGCGCCAACCGCACCAATGCGTCATAGACCGCTTGGTCGCCGTGCGGATGGAATTTGCCGATCACGTCGCCGACTACGCGCGCACATTTCTTGAAGGCCGAGCCGGGATCGAGACGTAATTGCCGCATGGCGAAAAGCAGCCGCCGGTGCACCGGCTTGAGCCCGTCGCGGGCGTCGGGCAGCGCCCGGTGCATGATGGTGGACAGCGCATAGGCGAGATAGCGCTCTTCCAGAGCCTCGCGCAGCGCGACTTCCTGCACGTCGTCGCGTTCGGGGGGAATCAATCGCTTGCCCATAGGCGGATCGGTAGCGCGGGCGCGCTGGCTGAACAAGGGATGAACGGCGCCCTTCGCTCAGGTTCAGGAAGGCGGACATAAAATTGACCGAACTGAGGTTTCCACTACCTCACTGAAGGTAAGACCCAAGTGGCGACCTTAGCCAGGAGGGCGACATGCGCAAAATTCTTGTTGCGACGGCCGCGGCCATAATCCTGTCGGGCGGCGCGCTTTTGGTCAGCCGTGCCGAGGCCATCACCCTGGCGGCGCCGGCAGGTGCCCGCATCGCAATCGAACAAACTGCCGCGGTGCAACAGGTCCGACGCTACTGCTACCGCGTCTGGCGTCATGGCCATTGGCGGCGGAAATGCGACTCCCACCGAGCCCGTGTGCGGCATCGTTACTACGGCTATCCCTATTATTACGGATATCGTCCCCGCTACTACGCGTCCCGTCCCTATTACTACGGGTACCGTCCGCATTATCGCTATCCGTACGCCTATCGGCGTCCGAGCATAGGCTTCTACTTCCGATTCTGACCGGGATTCGCGGCGGCTTGGCGCGCCGCGTCAGGCCGCGCTCGGCAGGGCGCGCAGCACGGCGGCGATGAAGTGCCGCCGCGCAGCCGGCGGCGCGAGTCCGCGCGGCTCGAAAATATGCCGGCTGAGAAAGTGGCCGGTAATCTCAAAACCCGCGGCCATGTCCTGCGGCGACGGCTCGTCTCCGCTCGCGCCGGCAAAGAACGCCGGCAGAGGCATCAGCCTGTCGCGCCACGGCGCTCCCGCTTCGCGCGAAACCGCGCGTCCCGACTTCGGCGACACATAGGCGAGATCGGCGGTGCCGCCGGTCGCCGCGCATTGCCCCAGATCGAGGCCGAAGCCCAATTCCGCAAGCAGCGCCAGCTCGAAGCGCGCCACCAGCGCGCCGACGCAGCGTACGTCATCGAGCCGGTCTAAAATTTCCTCCAGCGTGGAATAGACCGCGGGATGCGGGTCGCGCTCGGGAAGAAGCCGCGTCAGCGCCGCCACATGGGTAACGCCGTAGACCGCGTGCGAGGCGCCCAGGAAACTCGCCGCGCGCAGTCTTTGGCCTTCGACCATGTAATAGCCGAGATGCTCATCGAGCCGGGCGCGCCAGGTGGCGGTCACCGAATTACCGGGCTGCAAAATAGGCCGTAGCCGCGTTCCCGCGCCGCCGCGGACCAAGCCGAGATGGCGGCCGCGCGCGCGCGTCATCAGCTCGAGGATGGCGCTTGTCTCCCCGTGCCGCTTGACGCCCAGCACGATGCCTTCATCGGTCCATTGCATTCGTGACATTTCACTCCGAGTCGCCAGCGCCTATTCATAGCAATAAATGGGCATCGTCATGGCCGGGCTTGTCCCGGCCATCCACGTCTTTGTTGCTGCGGCTAATCCTTCGGAAATTCCAGTCCCATGCCGCGATAGCGCTCGGGGTCGTCCTCCCAGCCCGCGCGCACCTTCACAAACAGGAACAGATGCACCGGCGCTTCGGCGATTTCGGCGATCTCCTTGCGCGCCTCCGCGCCGATGGCCTTAATGGTCGCGCCGCCCTTGCCAAGCACGATTTTGCGCTGGCTTTCGCGCTCCACGTAAATGGTCTGCTCGATTCGCACCGAACCGTTTCTCAGCTTCTTCCAGCTTTCGGTCTCCACCGTCGATTGATAGGGCAATTCCTGGTGTAGCCGCTGAAAAATTTTCTCGCGCGTGATCTCGGCCGCGAGCTGCCGCAAAGGCGCGTCGGAAATCTGATCGGGCGGATAGAGCCAAGGACCCGCAGGCACGTGCCGGGCGAGCCATTTCCTCACGTCGCTCACGCCGTCGCCGGTCAGCGCCGAGATCATGAAGGTGGCGTCGAAGGGAACGCACTCGTTCGCGGTCTTGGCCAGCGCCAGTAAATTTTTCCGGTCAACCACGTCGATTTTGTTGAGCAGCAGGATTTTCGGATGTTTCAGCTCGGCAAGGCGCGCAAGAATCGCTTCGGCCTCCTCGTCGAGGCCCTTGCGCGCATCGATCAGCACCGCGACCAGATCGGCGTCATGCGCCCCGCCCCAGGCGCCGGTCACCATAGCGCGGTCGAGCCGGCGCTTGGGCCGGAAAATGCCGGGCGTGTCCACAAAGATCAGTTGCGCGTCGCCCTCGACCGCTATCCCGCGTACCAGAGAACGCGTGGTCTGCACCTTATGCGAGACGATCGAGACCTTGGAGCCGACCAGCGCATTGAGCAGGGTGGATTTGCCGGCGTTCGGCGCACCAATCAGCGCAACAAAGCCGCAATAGTGGCCGTCATCTTGAGACGCGACGCGCAACGGAGCCTTGGAGGATGGCGGCACCGCGTCCCTTAAGCTTCGCTTGGATTGCGCCCCCGAGCGCCGGCGCGTCTTCATTTCAGTCTTCGCCACGGTCCAGCCGCACCCCTTCGCGCTCCAGCATGACGGCGGCCGCGGCTTGCTCCGCCGCGCGCTTGGTGCGGCCTATGCCCTCGGCGGGCATCAGTTTCGGCAGTTCGACCGTCACGCGAAATTGCGGACTGTGATGCGGGCCCGTGCGCTCCACCTCGCGATAGGCCGGCGTCGGCAGACCGCGGCCCTGCGCCCATTCCTGCAATATGGTTTTGGGATCGCGCGGCGGGCGCGACGGTGTGCGCATGCGCTCATCCCAAAGCCGTTCGACCAGGGCGGCGGCAGCCGCATAGCCGCCGTCAAGAAAGACCGCGCCGATCAGCGACTCGCAAACATCGGCGAGAATGGCCGTGCGCGTGCGCCCGCCCCCGCTCGCTTCCGACGGCCCGAGCCGGATCGCCGCGCCAAGCTCAAGCTGGCGCGCGATGTCCGCGCAGGTTTCCTGCCGCACAAGATCGGCCAGCCGGCGCGAAAGCGCGCCCTCGTTCGCCTTGGGGAAGGCGCGGTAGAGCATGTCGGAGACGACAAGGCCGAGCACGTGGTCGCCGAGAAATTCCAAACGCTGGTAGCTGGCGGCCCTGTTGCGCGCGCCGGTCAGCGCGGAGATATGCGTGAGCGCGCAGTCCAGGAGCTCGGCATCCTTGAAGCGATAGCCGATGCGGTCCTCCACCGCGCCGGCGCGCTTCGGACGGCGCTTGGATCGTGCGGGCTGTGCCGTCGCCGCCGCGGGGGTATCCTTGGAGTCGAGGCCGGCGGGAACGCCGGAAAGGTCCGGCGTTTTGATCTTGCTCTTCTTCTTGCGCCTCATCTGACCAGCGTGAACAGCCGGCTCCAACGCACCGCCCAGGGCCAGCGCCAAACCTGCCAGGCGTGCTCTCCCTCGCCGATGGAGAAGAAAACGATCTGGGCTTTCCCGATGATGTTCTCGAATGGCACGTAGCCGACCTGGGGAAAGCGGCTGTCGGTGGAATTGTCGCGGTTATCGCCCATCATGAAATAATGGCCGGGCGGCACCTCATAGACCTGCGTATTGTCGCCGAAACTGTTTTCCACCAAGTCGAGCGTGTCGTAGCTCACGCCGTTCGGCAGCGTCTCGCGCCAGCGATTGACCCGCGTCGTTATGCCAAATTCGTCCGTATCGACAAAATCGTTCGCGCGCTCGCGCTTTACGGGTTCACCGTTGATGTGCAGCACGCCCTGCTTCACCTCGATACGGTCGCCGGGGAAGCCGATCACGCGCTTGATGTAATCGGTGGAATCTTCCTTCGGCAGGCGGAACACCGCCACGTCGCCCCGCTCCGGCGGCGACGCCCAAACGCGTCCGTCGAACAGCGGCGGCGAAAAAGGGAAAGAGAAGCGGCTGTAGCCGTAACTGTATTTGGAGACGAACAGATAATCCCCCACCAGCAGCGTGTCTTTCATAGAGCCGGAGGGGATGTTGAAGGGTTGGAACAGAAAGGTGCGGATCACCAGCGCGATGATCAGGGCGTGAAAGATCACGCGCACGGTTTCGGCGAATCCGCCTTCTTTGCGTTTTGCGGTCGACACGCTCATCCGCCTTTCGTCCTTCGATTGGAAAGCCCGCGACCTTGTAGCCGTTGCCACCAGGGGGCGCAACGAAACGCCTCGCCCGCCCCCGACAGCAGGCTTTTTCCTTGTGATTTCATATCGTTATGGAGATTCATGGCCGCGCCGGAAACTATCGTTATTTTGACGTGCGCGCCGACGAAATGATCACCAGCGCCTGCGCCATCGGATATTCGTCGGAAATAGTCAGATCGATCTGCACTTGATAGCCGGCTGGCGTGATCGCCTTCAGGCGTTTTAGCGCGCCGCCCGTGAGCTTCATGGTCGGCTTTCCCGACGGCAGGTTGACGACGCCCATGTCGCGCCAGAACACGCCGACGCGTAGCCCGGTGCCGAGCGCCTTGGCGCAGGCCTCTTTCGCCGCGAAGCGCTTGGCATAGGTGTCGATGCGGTTGGCGCGGCGTTCCGCCTTGACGCGCTCGGTCTCGGTGAAGATGCGCGCCAGAAACCGCTCGCCGTGCCGCTCGATGGTCTTCTCGATGCGGCGAATGTCGATGACGTCGGAGCCGATACCGAGAATCATGACCGCCCCGCCCTCGCCCGTCCGCGGTTCATGGCGTCGCGCATCAGCTTCACCGCATCGGCCAAGCCGTCGAACACCGCCTCTCCGATGAGGAAGTGCCCGATATTGAGCTCGACGATTTCCGGCAAGGCGGCGATCGTTTCCGCACTGGCGTAATCGAGTCCGTGTCCGGCGTGAACCTCCAGGCCGAGATTTTTGGCCCGGCGCACCCCTTCGCGAATGCGTTGCCACTCGGCTTCCGCCGCCGCCTGCTGCCGTTGCGCCAGCGCCTCGCACCACGGACCAACATGGATTTCCACCACCGGCGCTTTGAGGCGCGCGGCCGCCTCGATCTGATGCGGCTCCGGCGCGATGAACAAGGACACGCGGATGCCGCCCTCGCTCAGCCTAGCCACCGCCGGCGCCAGGATATTGTGCTGGCCGGCGACATCAAGTCCGCCTTCGGTCGTACGCTCGCTGCGCTTTTCCGGCACCAGGCAGGCGGCATGCGGCTTGGTCTTCAGCGCAATGGCGACCATTTCCCGCGTCGCCGCCATTTCGAAATTCAGCGGCTTGGAGATTTCCGCCTTAAGCCGCGCAATGTCCTCGTCGCGGATATGGCGGCGGTCTTCGCGCAGATGCGCGGTGATGCCGTCGGCGCCCGCCGCGATGGCAAGCTTTGCCGCGCGCAGTGGATCGGGATGCCACCCGCCGCGCGCGTTGCGGATGGTGGCGACGTGATCGACGTTGACTCCGAGACGCAGGTAAGGTGCCGCGGTCACGCCATTGCCCCGTGTCGTCCTAGGCGCCTACAGCCTTCGCTCAACCGTTCACCCGCGCGACCCTGGCGACGACCGGCTTTGACCGCAACTGCGCGATAATGGAAGTCAGGTGCTTGAGGTTATAAACCTCGAGGTCGATGGTCAGTTCGGTGAAATCGGGCGAGCGGCGCGTCATGTTGATATTGTCGATATTACCGTCATGCTCGGCGATGATCCGCGTGATCTGCGCCAGCGTGCCCGGTTCGTTGACCGACTGCACGGTGAGCCGCGCCGGGAAGCGCTGGGCGCTTGCCTCCTCGATATCCCACTGCACGTCGAGCCAGCGCTCGGGGATGTCCTGGAAGTCCTTCAATGCGGGCGACTGGATGGGGTAGATGGTGATGCCCTGGCCGGGCGTCAGAATGCCGACAATACGGTCGCCCGGCACCGCGCCGCCGTTTGGAGCAAAATGTACCGGCAGGTCGCTGTTGATGCCGCGAATCGGCAATGGGGCGTCCTTGCTGCCCGTCCCGGGAACCTTAAACTTGAGTGATTTCGCTCGTTTGAGGCCGAACCAGCCGCTTTCCGATTTGGGCTTGACGGCCTTCGCCGCCGCGCGCTCTTCCTTGTAGTCCGGGTACATGGCGCGGGCGACGTCGGAAGCCTTCATCTCGCCGCGGCCGACCGCCGCCATTACGTCATCGATCGAGGCGCGTGCCAGCCGCGGCAGCGCGTC
>JBBDNZ010000152.1:0-2770 GCA_040877285.1 Xanthobacteraceae bacterium | reverse complement strand
CAGGTGAGTGAGCTCGCGCTCCACCAGACTCTTGGCTTGGTCGAATTCCTCCACCGTCGCGATCATGGGGAACATGATTCTCAACTCGCGGCCGCCCGCGGCTTTGAGCAGCGCGCGAATCTGGATACGCAGCAAACCCGGCCGGTCGAGGCCGAGGCGGATGGCGCGCCAGCCGAGCGCGGGATTTTCCTCCTCGAAGGAGCGCATATAGGGCAACACCTTGTCGCCGCCGATGTCGAGGGTGCGAAAAGTTACCGGCCGCTTGCCCGCGGCGTCCAGTACCGCTCGATAGAGCGAGAGCTGCTCGCTGGTGCGCGGAAAGGCGGGCGAGACCATGAATTGCAGCTCGGTGCGGAAAAGGCCGATGCCCGCAGCGCCGGTTTCCTCGATATGCGGCAAATCCAGCATGAGGCCCGCATTGAGCATCAGCGTCACCGGTTGGCCATCCTTGGTCACGCACGGCTTGTCGCGCAAGGCGTGGTATTGCGCCTGTTTGCGCGCGCGCAGACGCACGCGCTCCGCATAGGCGTTTTCCAACTCGGCGGAGGGCCGCACATGCACCTCGCCGCTGACGCCGTCCACGATGATGGCATCGCCGGCATCGACCAGGCCGGCGGCGTTGGCGATCTCGCCGACGGCGGCGATGCCGAGCGCGCGAGCCACGATCGACACATGCGAGGTCGGCCCGCCTTCCTCCAGCACCAGGCCGCGCAACCGCTTGCGGTCGTAGTCGAGCAGGGCCGCGGGGCCCATCGAGCGGGCGACGATAATGGCGTTTTCCGGCAATTGTTCGCGCGTGGGGGCGTGGTCGCGCCCCATGAGCTGCCGCATCAGCCGATTGGCCAGATCGTCCAGATCGTGCAGGCGGTCGCGCAGATAGGGGTCGGTCTTCCGCAGCATGCGCGCGCGCGTATCAGACTGCACGCGCTCCACCGCGGCCTCGGCGGTGAGCCCGGTCATGACCGCCTCGCGCATCCGGCGCATCCAGCCGTGGTCATAGGCGAACATGCGATACGCTTCGAGCACGTCACGGTGCTCGCCGCCGTCGGCGACGTCGCCGCGCTCCAGCATGAGGTCGAGATCGGTGCGCACGGCGGCGATGGCTTCCTCAAGCCGCTTGAGCTCCTTCTGAGGATCGTCGGCGATGAAGTTGGTGACGACCACGCGCGGCTCGTGCAGCACGACATGACCAAGCGCCACGCCTTCGGCCAGCACGCTGCCGGAAATCCGCAGCGCATGATGCGCCGCCGGTTCGGCGCCGGGCTTGGCGAGCACCGACAGCTCGCCCGAGGCGATCATCTCGGCGAGTACCATCGCCGTCGTTTGCAGCGCCTCCTCTTCCTCCTCGGAATAGGTGCGCCGCGCCCGGTTCTGCACCACCAGCACGCCAAGTGTGTTGCCTGCGCGCAGGATCGGCACGCCGAGGAAGGAATGATAGATTTCCTCGCCCGTCTCCGGCCGGTAGGAAAAGGCGGGGTGCTTGTGCGCTTCCGAGAGATTGACCGGCGCGGCTTCGCGCGCCACCAGGCCGACCAGGCCTTCGTCGGCGCGCAGCACCGTCAAGTGGACGGCTTTGCGGTTCAAGCCCTCGGTGGCGTAGAGCTCAAGCGTGTTGTCCACGCGCAGCACATAGACGGAGCAGACCTCCGCCACCATGTTGGCGGCGATCAGCACCACGATCTTGTCCAGGCGTTCCTGCGCGCTGACCGGCTCCGCCATTACCTCGCGAAGCCGGCGCAACAATACGCGCGGACCACCGAGCGCGCCCCGCATGGCGTGAAGGTCCTTTAACCCGATCTCCCCACGGCCCCTTGGCCGCGGCACGAACTGAAGAGGAGAAACCCGCGAAATCCGGCAAATCGCGGGATCTTCGTTAAGGTCATAGCGAATTGGGGATGCAAACCGCAAGCCAAACCCCTTCTTCCCGCGTGGCAGGCGGGTCGGGGGCAGGTGGCTTGTGGCGTTTGTCGCTCCGTCGTGTCCTCTCCCTCGGGTGGGGGAGGCGGGGGCTAGGCTTTATCCAGCCCGTAAAGCGCGTGCAGGGTGCGCACGGCCAGTTCGGTATAGGCGGCGTCGATCAGCAGCGAGAACTTGATCTCCGAGGTGGTGATGGCCCGGATATTGATGTTGCGCTCGGCCAGCGCGCGGAAGGCTTGCGCCGCGACGCCGGCATGGCTGCGCATGCCGAAGCCGATCACCGAGACCTTGGCGACGTCGGTTGCCCCGTCGAGCTTCTGATAGCCGATGTCCTTTTTCGCCTTGGTCAGCACATCGACTGCGCGCGCATAGTCGGCTTCCGGGACGGTAAAGGTCAGGTCGGTGGTGGCGCCGTCCTCCGAAACGTTCTGCACGATCATGTCGACATTGATATTGGCCTCGGCCAAGGGACCGAAGATCGCGGCGGCGACGCCGGGCTTGTCCTGCACCCGGCGGACCGAAATCTGCGCCTCGTCCTTGGTAAAGGCGATGCCGGTAACGACGTGCTGTTCCACGATCTCCTCCTCGACACAAATCAGAGTTCCCGGCGGATCCGCGCGGGGGTCGATATCCTCGGGCTTGTCGAAGCTCGAGCGCACGAAAATACGCACCTGGCGCATGGCGCCAAGCTCCACCGCGCGCACCTGGAGCACCTTGGCGCCGAGCGAAGCCAGCTCCAGCATTTCTTCGAACGCGATCTTATCGAGCCGGTGCGCGCGCGGCACCATCCGCGGGTCGGTGGTATAGACGCCGTCCACGTCGGTGTAGATATCGCAACGGTCGGCCCCAATGG
>JBBDNZ010000151.1:0-15638 GCA_040877285.1 Xanthobacteraceae bacterium | reverse complement strand
ATCGATGTCCAGGAAGATCGCCACCTTCGTAATATCGATGGAGTCAGGTTTCACGAGCTGTTCCAAACTGCATTGTAGATTAGAACGCGGCCTTGACCCGCGCGCGAAGGGATAGGCGCAACTACGGACAAGATATGGCGAGTCGTGACCAATGTGTCGGAACTGCCTTCACGGGGCCGGTGTGGGAGAATTTTCAGAGCGCTCGTGGTTTCACCGGTCGCGGGAGTATCTCACAGCGCACCGCCGCGCGCCGATATGGCTGGGGGACTAGGATTCGAACCTAGATTAACGGAGTCAGAGTCCGCTGTTCTACCGTTGAACTATTCCCCAAAACCGTTGCGACTTTGCCTTGGTAGAGAGGCCTTGGGCTGCGCCGCCGAGGCTCGGCACATGGGCGGCGTGACCGCTGTTAGAGCAAAACGAACCTTGTTTATCAAGCCGCGAAAACGGGCGAGTTCTCGTTTGGAGTTCCGTGCTTTCCGCCCTTTCAGGCCACTCAACGTTCACTTTTTGTCCGGCCGCTCGAAGGATTCGCGGTCCGTGACACGTGGTTGCAATCGCTGCGATGAGAGTTGCCGCAAATGGCGGGCGCAGCTGGCTGACGATGCCACCAATCGCGCCGAGTGATTTGCAAGCCTCGGATGGCGAGCGTATGATTTTGCTAGAGAATGGGGTGAGGCGGGAAGCAAGAGCGTCATCGTCACATGCTTCGTCCGCATTGGCCGCGACCGAGGGGAGTTGGCGATGAGAACACTGGTTGCATTATTTCTAACGGCGACATTCGCTTCCGCCGCCACGGCGCAATCGTCCGATTGGCAGGCGAAATGGGATCAAGCCCTCGCCGCGGCGAAAAAAGAAGGCAAGATCGTCATCGCCGGCTCGCCCGATCCGGTGATGCGCAAGGAAATCATCCCGAAATTCACCTCTCAATTCGGCATTACGGTCGACTTCATCACCGGGCGGTCGAGCGAAATTGGTTCGCGACTCAGAACCGAAAGAGAAGCCGGGATCCATTCGATCGATATCCTGCTCCCGGGTCTCAGGTCCACGACGTCGATCTTGTATCCGGAAAAAATGCTCGACCCGGTCAAGCCGATGCTGATCCGCCCCGACGTCGTCGATCCGGCGAAATGGAAAACCGGAGAGCCGTGGTTTATTGACCCGGAGAAGAAATATGTATTGAGGCTTTTCAGTAGCGTCAGCGGCGTCTTCCATATTAATACGGATCAGGTCAAGCCGGACGAGATGAAAACGCCTGACGACCTGCTGAATCCGAAATGGCGTGGAAAGATCTCTACCGATGATCCGGCGGCGGCAGGGCGCGGCGCCAACACAGCGGCAATTCTCTACACTTATTTCGGCGAGGAGTTCGTCAAAAAACTCTATCTGGATCAAAATCCAATGATCAGCCGCAACCGACGGCAACTTGCCGATTGGCTTGCCCGCGGCACCTATCCGATATCCCTGAGCGTCCAGGACGAGGATGCCGAGGATCTGAGGAAGGAAGGATTCCACATAAAGGAGGTGCCCGGTTTGACAGGGCTTCCTGGAATTCTCTCGGGAAGTCCCTTTGTCGTGACATTGATCAACAAAGCGCCGCATCCAAACGCCGCTCTGATCTTCATCAACTGGATCGCGTCGAAGGAGCCGCTCGAAATCTATTCGCGCAGCGTGTCCTCTGCGACTTTGCGCACCGATGTGGACGAATCCTTTTTGCCAGCGAAAATAATTCCAAAGCCAGGAGTGAAGTACTTCGACTCCTATGGCTGGGATTGGGCGACGGATACCGGCGAAGGGGTGCGGCGAAAAATGAAAGAGCTTTTGCGGCGTTGATATCCGCAGGGGTGAGACGGCACGTCAATGCAACGGGGGGGTAATGCTTTTTATAAATAATGATGAGGTGAAAGAACTTTTGAATATGAGAGATTGCCTCACATCTCTTGAAGAAGCCTATCTCGATCTGGCCGAAGGAAATCTGGTCAACAGACCGCGGATCGACATTTCGGCGACAACGGACGCGCCCGATCATATCTTCCGGTGGGGTACGATGGAGGCGGTAAATGCCAGGAAGGGCTATCACGCCATCAGGCTTAAGTCCGATATAATTTATTGGAGCAAGCATGACTCAGGCATCACCGAAGAGAAGTATTGCATTGCGCCGGGAACGTTCTGCGGCTTGATCCTGCTGTTCAGTGCACGCAATGGCGAGCCGCTCGCGATCATCAATGACGGCTATCTGACCCATATGCGCGTCGGTGCGATCGCGGCATTGGGCGCCAAATATCTTTCCAAGGAAGGAAGCTCGACACTGGGGATGCTAGGATCGGGCTGGATGGCGCGATCGCATTCATCCGCCTTCGCCTGCGTCAGGGACCTGAAGCGCATCAAGATCTACAGTCCCACCAAGAGTCACCGCGACCAGGCTGCGCGCGAGATAGAAGCCGAACTTGGCATCGAGGTCACTCCGGTCACACGCCCGCAGGATGCCGTGGCGGGATCGGATATCGTAGCGGCCTGCACGGATTCGATTACCCCGGTGCTGCAAGGAAGTTGGATTGACAAGGGCGCGCACCTCACTTGCGTAAAGGCGAAAGGCGAGTGGAGCGATGATGTCTTTCCGCGGATCGACGTTGCGGCAGGTGGTGATGAGCCGAGAAAGCCGATCTTCGGAACACCGTTCAAACGCGGGGAAGGTAATTTTCTCACCTATGCCGCCGGCGATCCGGCGGTGCTGCAGCAAATTCCGCGCTGGCCGGAAGGCACAAAGGAAAAAAATGGCGGCCCCCGGCTTGTCGCTCTCAATGCGATGATCGCCGGCAAGGCGAATGGAAGGAACCGCGCCGACGAGATCAGCGCATCCGGCGGTTCCTCGGGAACCCAAGGTTTACCCTTCGTGACCTTAGGCGCGAAGGTCTACGAACTCGCCAAGCAACGGGGTATGGGCAAAGAGGTCCCGACGGAGCTGTTTCTGCAAAATATCCGGGATTAAAGCCACGGCGGGACGTGGATGCCTGCTGCAGGCCGCCCGGGCTCCGGTTGCGCGGCTGCAATGCCCTGTTACACTGACGCCGATTTCATCGATATCACCGCGCCGTCGAGCCATGGCGGCTTCGGCGCGGAGGAAGTCGTTTAAGATGGACGACGAGGCCCGGGCAACCGGTGGTCTCGATCGGGCCCGCGCGCCGATATGGCTGGGGGACTAGGATTCGAACCTAGATTAACGGAGTCAGAGTCCGCTGTTCTACCGTTGAACTATCCCCCAAAAAGCTTTATTTATCAATACTTTATGGGCGAATTTGGCATATGCCGGCGGGCGCGGGCCGAAGACCCGAGCCCCGCCAAGGCGATATAGGAAAAACTATCCGGTCCGTCTACCGCTTCCTGTCGGAACGCCGGTTCGCTGGCCAACCGGCCTATTCGCGGCGTATAAGTTCAGCCGCAGATCTTATTCGGGAGATGAAGATGCGCGCGGCGACAAATTGCCTGGCCTTTTTCGGCGCGACTGCTCTGGCATTCTTTATTTTGACGTCGATGTCTTTTGCCAGTCACTGCACGCAAGAGAGCGAGCGGCGGTCGCGAGAGCTGGACACGACGTGGGCGGCAGCCTTGAAGCGCGCAGATCAAATAGACGCGGCGAGATTGCCGATGAAAGACGCCGCATTGTGCAAAGCCTTGATGCGGCATTTAGGGAGCATCGAAGGGATCGTGCGTCATCTGCAGGAGCGGCCGAGCTGTTTTCATGATGCCGGCGAGCGCAATATAGCGCTGCAAAAGATGAACGAGTTGCTGCGCTCCCGGCGATCACTCGTGCCAAAGAGCTGCTGACGGCCCCAGGCCCCGCTACCGCAGCCATTTCCGCACCGCCGTTCTTCTGCCCAAAGCTTGTGCAACGATTGCGCAACTCCGCTGGGTTGCGCGCAGGCCCGCGGCTGCTACACTTGCGCGGACTGTATCAACATCACCGCGCCGTCGAGTCCTGGGCGGACTTCGGTGCGGAGGAAGGTTTTTGATGGACGACGGGGCCCGGGAAACCGGTGGCCTCGACCGTGCCCGCGAACCGGCGCTGCGGCGGCGCGGGCGGGGCCGGCGGCCACCCTATGGCTTTTCGCGGCAACAGGCGGGGGGCGGGAGCGGGCGTCGCACGGACGCAACCTATGCCGCGCTCGATCTGGGAACCAACAATTGCCGGCTTCTGGTGGCGCGTCCCACCGCAGAGGGCTTTCGCGTCATCGACGCTTTTTCCCGCATCATCCGCCTCGGCGAAGGCATGTCGTCCTCGGGCCGTCTCAGCGACGCGGCGGTCGCCCGCGCCATAGAGGCGCTCGCCGTCTGCCGCGACAAAATGCGCTACCGCGCGGTGACGCGGGCGCGGCTGATCGCAACGGAAGCGTGCCGAACGGCGGCGAACGGAGCCGATTTCCGCGCCCGTATCGCGGAGGAGGTCGGTCTCGATCTGGAGATCGTCGATCACGAAACGGAGGCTACGCTTGCCGCAAGCGGCTGCACGCCGCTGCTCGATCCGCACGCCGAGGGGGTGGTGCTGTTCGATATCGGCGGCGGTTCTTCCGAGTTGGTGCGGCTTGGTCCCGCCGGTCCGAGCCGGGGCGGGTCGCCACCGCCGGATATCTTGGGCTGGATTTCCATTCCCGTCGGCGTCGTCACGCTGGCCGAGCGCCACGGCGGAGTGAAGGTCACCCGCGAGCTTTACGAAGTCATGGTGTCGGAAGTTGCAAGCTTCATCGCCGGCTTCGCCGCCGAATACCACATGCGCGGACTTGAGCGCGTCCATTTGCTTGGTACTTCTGGAACGGTTACGACGATCGCCGGCATTCATCTGAATCTGAAACGCTACGAACGCCGCCGCGTTGACGGCAGCTGGATATATGACGAGCAGATTTCCGCCGCGATCGAGCGGCTGCTTGACATGGCCTACGAAGATCGCGTCGCCCATCCCTGCATCGGCGTCGAGCGGGCGGATCTGGTGCTCGCCGGCTGCGCGATTCTCGAAGCGATCCGCCGCGCTTTTCCCTGCCGGCGCGTGCGCGTGGCCGACCGCGGTCTGCGCGAAGGCATGCTGGTGCAGATGATGCGGGCCGACGGCGTCTGGGCCGCGGCGGAGGAAGCAGTCTCGTGACGCCGCCCAGCGGTCGCGGCCGGGGCCGCGCGCTGAAGGTGCGGCTCAAGCGCGCGCGCAGCCGCTCGCTGTCGTCGAAGGTCTGGCTCGAACGGCAGCTCAACGACCCTTACGTCGCGCGCGCCAAGCGCGAGGGCTATCGCTCGCGGGCGGCTTACAAGCTCGTGGAGATCGACGACAAGCATCGCTTCCTCAAGCCGGGAGCCAAGGTGGTCGATCTTGGCGCCGCGCCCGGCGGCTGGAGCCAGGTCGCGGCCAAGCGCGTGGGCGCGGGTGAGGGCAAGGGCCGCGTGGTGGCTATCGACCTCCTTGCGGTGGAGGCGATCCCCGGTGTCGAATTCTTGCATCTCGATTTTCTCGATCCGCGCGCGCCGGAGGAATTGCGCGCGTTGCTTGGCGGCCCCGCCGACGTGGTCCTTTCCGACATGGCACCGAATACCACCGGCCACCGGCGGACCGATCATCTCAGGATCATGGCCTTGCTTGAGGCGGCCGCCGATTTCGCCCGCGCCGTGCTCAAGCCGGGCGGCGTGTTCGTCGCCAAGGTGATTCAAGGCGGAACCGAAGCCGCGCTTCTGGCGGAACTGAAGCGGAATTTTGCCACGGTCAAGCATATCAAGCCGGCCGCGAGCCGCTCGGATTCGGCCGAGCTCTATCTTTTCGCCGGCGGTTTTCGCGCGAAGGGAGAATGAAGGTCGTGGCGCTGCGGCTCATCATCGGCAACAAAAACTATTCCTCCTGGTCCATGCGTCCCTGGCTGGCGATGCAAGTCGCCGGAATTTTGTTCGAAGAAACGGTGATTCCTCTATACGAATCCGGATCCAAAGAGCAGATCTTGAAATATTCGCCCGCCGGCAAGGTGCCGGTGCTCATCGACGCAGACCGGCACATCTGGGAATCGCTGGCGATCGTCGAATATCTGGCCGAAAAATTTCCGCAAGCCGGGCTATGGCCCGCCGACGCGGCGGCGCGGGCGCACGCGCGCGCGTTGGCTGCGGAAATGCACGCGGGCTTTGTGCCGCTGCGCCGCCATTGTCCGATGAACATCTGGCGCGCGCCTAAGCCGCGCGAGCTCACGCCGGAAGTCGAAGCCGATGTGGCGCGGATCGACACCATGTGGAGCGAATGCCGCGCGCGCTATGGCAAGGCGGGGCCGTTCCTGTTCGGTTCCTTCGGCGCGGCGGACGCGATGTATGCGCCGGTCGTCTCGCGCTTTCATACCTATTGCATCGATGTCGGCCCCGCCGCTCGCGCCTATATGGACGCGGTCATGGCGCTGCCGGCGTGGACCGAATGGGCGGCGGCGGCGCGCAAGGAACCCTGGGTGCTGGCACAATACGAGGACGATTGACCAGACATTTCCAGGGCATGAGCGGGCTTGCGGCATTAACTACCGCGACGCATCCACACGACTGGCGCCTTGGCCTTCTCTGCCATGTGTGCGAAATAAGCTCTGTAAAAGCAACAAGGTGCAGAACTGCCTAAGTTTCCCCTGTAGCGTAAGGCATTCCGGTAGGCTAAATCGGCGGGGTTTCTTCGCCGGCTAGGGAGACTTAGGTCTGCGATGCGACGTTTCCGGGCGGCCCGGCCGTTGAGACGAGGCTTGTTTCGGACTGAGCCGGCGGGGGGCCGGCGAAAGGAAAGCATCCATGCATATTCTGTTTGCCGTTGGCCGCGTCCTGCTCGTGCTGATCTTTATTTTTTCCGGCGCCAGAAAACTTCTGGATCTTCCCGGCACGACGGCAATGATCTCGGGTTATGTCACGGTGCCCGATGCGCTGTCAGGCTTTGCGACACAGCTTCAGGAGACGATCGGCCTGACCGTGCCGCAGCTCCTGGCCATTCTCGTCGGCACGATCGAACTGGTCGGCGGCCTGCTGATCGCCTTCAACATTGCAACGCGCGGCGCGGCCGCCGTGTTGGCGCTCTTTACGTTGCTGACCATTTTCTACGCCCATAATTTCTGGAGCATGGCGGGCGACGCGCTGCAGACAAACCTGATTCACGCCATGAAGAATCTATCCATCATGGGCGGGTTGCTGACCTTTGCCGTGCTTGGATCCTGGCGGCCAACGCGGTCCAACGATTAAGCCTGACGCCCGCCGCCCGGGCACGCTGCAGCTTCAAAAGGCCAATCCAATAAGGAAAAGGGCGGCCGAAAGGCCGCCCTAAGTTTGATACGCCACGCGGGAGGAACCCATCACGGTGGCCCCGTAACCGTGGGCCGCGTGAGCAATGTCATAGAATATTCGTATGCGATTCTTTCCGGTCCGTCACCCTTAAATCTGCCGCCGGAGATCATTGGCGCTTCCAAGTGACCAAGGTCACGTCTTTTTCCGCGTCGAGCACGCGCACGGGGCCGGGGCTAAGCCCATAGCGGCGAAGCACTTCTTCCGGCGTCGAAGCGGGGACTTGGGGGAAAACCGGGCGCCCGCCGGGCAGCCGGACGCGGCTTGCGCGGCTCAGATGAAAGGCGTCATAGCCGATATCGAGAAACATCCCGAATATCTGAGTACCGCCGATGACGGCCAGCACGCCGCCTGGGAGGCCCAGCGTATCCCATGCCTGCTCGAAAGTGGCGCCGGCGGGGTTCCAAAGAACCGACTTGGGATGGCCGGGATCCGGCGCGATGCCGGGAACCTGGCGCGTTACGATCAGCCGCGTCCGGCTTGCCGCCTTCGGTCCGCCCTCATGGGAATTGCGGCCGTGGACGACCGCATCGACGCGCTCGAGCGCACCATAGAAGAAGCGCTGATCGGCCTCGATCTTCAATTCAGGCGGCATGACGCCGGTTGCGTCCGCGAGCATGCCGTCGGCGGAGACGATGGCATAGCCTTCAATGCGGTCGGGGCGCGGCACGGCCATCCCTTCCTATGAAAAGCACAGCGCCAGGGAAGATACCCTGGCGCTGCCATATTTGAATATTGAGTTCAGGCCGCTTTGGTTACGGCGCCGATTGCGGCGCACCGTCACTCGGTGACGGTGCGGATCACGCTCGACATTGGCCGGGCCGTGACGTTGCCGGTGCCGAACTCCTTCAGGATGGCTTCGTCGAATTCCGGCAGCGTCTGTGCCGGGTCCTTGGCCTTGATCTGCACGATCTTGTAACCGGCGGCCTTCAACTCGGCCAAAAGCTCCGGCACCGCGGATGCGGTCGGTTTCTGGAAGTCGTGCATCAGCACGATGCCTTTACCGTGTTTCTTCAGCCTGGCCATCACGGATTTTACGACCTGATCCGGCTTGCGCATCTTGAAGTCGAAGGAATCCATGTCGGTCGAGAAAATACCGACATTGCGCGTGCCAAGGTAAGCGACAAGTTCGGGAGGATGACGAAGGGCCGGGAAACGGAAGAACGAAGCGGGCGGCTGCCCGAGCGCGGTGCGCACCGCGCTAAAGCCCTTCTCGATCTCCTCCTTGGCTTGTTCCTCGGTCAATTTAGACAAGTCCTGATGCGACCAGGTATGCGTGCCGATGGTATGTCCCGCCGCGGCCACCTGCTTGAGAATTTCCGGATGCCACATCGCGTGCTTGCCGATCGGGAAGAACAAAGCCTTCACGCATTGCTCATCCAGCGCCTTGAGCACGGCCGCGGTGTTGCCCGGCCAGGGACCGTCGTCGAAGGTCAGAACCACCTCGCCGGGACGCAGGAAGTCATAGGCTTTGAAGTGCTCGAAGCCGAAGCCCGGCCCGCCGGCGGTGTCGATTTCGACCACGCGGGAGACGCCGAGCGCATTGGGATTGACGCAGGTGCTGGGGACCGCCGCGGGCGCGGGAGCCGCTGCCAGCGCGGGGGCTGCCGCGGGTGCAGAAACCGCCGCGGGCGGCGCTTCAGCCGGTTGCATTGCCGGCGCGGTCGGTCCGGACGACGGCATTGGGCCCAAGATTCGCTGCGCCTGAGCGACGCCGGCGACCGCCAAAGAAACCGATATTGCTAGGAGATAACTCCCGACACGCATTGTTTGCCTCCATTCCGCACAGGCGCGGAGCACGTCCCAGCTTCCGCCAAATCGGCACCGGGGAATATTAAAACTGATCGACATCTATTTTGGCACGAAGATGACTGCACTGCGAGTCTTACCGGCCCCCTGCATTCCGAGGGCCATGATTAACCTTATTGGCGCCTTTGTGGCGTGCCGGAATCCGAACCTACGGCGATAGCTCGGCATGACGCCAATTCGCCAATTCAGGCCTTGGCCGGCGTGCCGATAAAATCCCGCTTCACAAGCTCGACCCCGGCATGACGCAAAATGTCGTAGGCCGTGGTGCAGTGAAAATAAAAGTTCGGCAGCGAGTGGCCGAGCAACAGCGATAATCCGGTGTAGGTGCGTTCGCCGCTGGAAAATTTGAGCTTGATTTCCTTGCCGTCGCTTCCGTCGATCTGCGCCGGCTTCAGGCCCTGGAGAAAGGCCACCGTCTTGGCGATGCGGGCCTTCAACTCGGGAATGGTGGTTTCCGTATTGGGCAGGTCGGGGGCATCGACCGAGGCGAGCGCGCTGGTGACTCGGGCGGCATGCCGGGTCGCCTCCTGTACCTGGCGCCCCATCGAATACATGTCCGGGTAAAGGCGCATGCCCAGCAACACCGAAGGATCGACCTTCTTGGCCTCCGCATGAGCGGCCGCTTTGTCCAAAATGCCGGAAAGCGCGTTCAGATGCTGAATGAAGACCGGGACGGTCACGGAATACATGGAAATCGGCATGGAAGTCGGCCCTTTGCGATGACAAGAAGGCGAAGATGAGCCTTTTCGCGCCGTGTCTCAAGCACGCCACGATACCATGTCGAAGATGGTCGGGACTCCATCGGTGACAACGTAAGCAGGATTATAATCACAGACCGCGAGAATTGTCAGACGTACTTTGCGGATCACACGCAAGCGCGCGCGTCGCTGGCTTGGGGATAAGTGCGCTATTTCATCCTGCCCTGTCGGGAAGTAGGCTATCGGAATACCTCTCGTCGAAATGTAACTAGATGCGACATCAATTGCTCACCAGCCGGGTAGGCAAGACAGGCGCCTGCCTTGATAATGCTCAACATGGACGTTTGATTCGTGTGGCTAACATGACGATCCGTGGGCGGAATGCCGTCTGCGGGGTGTGTGTTTTCCCAAGGCTTAGCCCGAGCTTGATCTGAGGAAATCGATGTCTTTGCTGCGCTCCCTGTTTCCGTCGTTCGAAAAGCCGCTCCCCCAGAGGCGCCATAGTCAGCTGGAGCCGCAGCGCCGCAGCCTCACCGGGATCGGGGTGGTGCTCGCGGCCAGCGCTTTGTTTGGCGGAATTCTGCTGGCGCTGCCGGAGGCGCCGCAGCACACCACGGTGCCGCCGCGCTTCCTCGTGGCCGCGCCGGTGACATTGCAAGCGCCGGTGCGCAATCCGCTTGAATCCACCGCGACGGCTACGGATGAAAACGGCGACGAGCCGTCGGCGGCGCAGCTTGCCATTCTCTGCGGCGACCGGCCGACGGCGCGGCGCGTCTGCATCGAGGCCAAGGCCGCGCGCGAGGCGCAGGCGGAAGCCTTGGCGCGCGCGGAGGCCAAGACGGCGGCGCAGGCGAAGGCCGCCACGGCGGCCAAGGTGGCGGCCGCGGCCCGCGCCGAGGCAAGCGCGGCCGAGCAGCACAATCGTAATCCGAGATCCGCACAAGCGGCCAACGATCGGGCCGGCGATCAGCTTGTGCATGTTTACGATCACATCGCGCCGGACGGCCGGCGCGTGCCGGTCTATCGGCGTCCGGACGGCGGCTATGAGTTCGGCGCCATGCAGGAAGCGCCGCCACGTCCGGAGCGCCGCGCGGATGTCCAGCAGCGTCACACGGACGCTCAGGAGCCCGCGGGCCTGTTGGGCCTCTTAGGGCTGGATTAAACCCTTCGCGGCGTCAGCTGCTGCGCTGCATCGGGCAGGAGCGTGTAGAAGTTTTTTCCGGCGCACCTTTGGAGGATTTCTCCATTACGGGCACGGATGCCGCCGGCCATCATAGCCGAGATAGGTCATGCTCACCGGATCGTAGGACCGGTATCGGCTTGCGCAATAAGCGATGGCATCGGCCGAAACCCGCGGCATGAAGATCGCCGGTTGGCCGCAGTATTGCGTTGAAACGCGAATCCACGAACCGTCCCGCCGCTGGATATAGCAGCCGCTGCGCCACCAGTAATAACCGCTGGAGCGCCGCTCTCCTTGCGAGGCGATGATGGCGCCCGCGGTTGCGCCGATGACGGCGCCGATCGCCGCGCCGCGGCCGTCGTCGGCGGCTCCGCCGATGATCGCGCCGAGCACGCCGCCGATCAGCGCGCCGCCAAGCGTATCCTGCGCTGCCGCCTGTTGCGCCGGCATGGTCAAAGCGACCGTGAGCAGGGCCGCCGCTCCGAATGTCCGAAACATGTGCATTCTCCTTATTCGCCTCTGTTCGCACATCAACAGACGGCGCCGTTCCGGCATTGATTCAGGTCAACGCGCGGCGGGCGCATATCTGCGCGCTGCTTCACCTCGGGCGGCGACTTTGCTAACCTTACCGCCGGTACGGGGCCGGGCCGGACAATCCACCAGGCATCGTATGGCGGGAACCGCAAGCATGAACGATCCGGTCGGTCTGGTCGGCGTCGGCAAGATGGGCGAGGCCTTGCTCGTCCGCCTGATCGGGGCGGGGAAGCGGGTGCGCGCTTTCGACATCATGGACACCGCCATGCAAGCGGCGCGGGCAGGCGGCGCGGAAACCGTCGCGTCCGCGGCCGAAGCCGCGCGCGGCGCCAAGATCGTGCATGTCTTCGTCCACAACGATGACAAAGTCTTCGAAGCGACGCTGGGACGCGGCGGCGTGCTGGCCGGCGCCGGACCGGGCGCGACGGTGATCCTGCACAGCACGATTTTGCCGGCGACCACGCAACGGGTGGCCGAAACCGCGGCCGGGCAGGGCGTGCGCGTGATCGACGCCCCCGTCACCTCGATTCCGCGCCTGGTGCGGGCCGGCAAGGCGACCTTCCTGGTCGGCGGCAGCGACGACGTGGTGGCGCAGGTGCGTCCCCATCTCGAAGCGCTGGGCCGCGCGGTGTGGCATTTCGGCCCCTTGGGCGCGGGCAACGCCGCCAAGCTCGCCAAGAATCTCACCAACGTGATCGAGAGGGTGATGTGGGTCGAGGCTCTCACGCTGGTTGCGGCCGCCGGGATCGACGCGCGCCGCTTTATCGAGATGGTGCAATCGCTGGAGAAAAGTTCCGCGATCGAGGAATGGGAAAAAATCGTCCGCATCGAAGGCGGGCGGGTCGCCCCGCAAATGGCGGGCGGCCTGTTCCGCAAGGACGTCCAGCACGCGGCCAGGCTGGCGCGCGAGCTTGGGCTTGCGCTGGCGCTCACGCAAGGCGCGGCCGATACCACCGCGCGCTGGCTGGCCGAGCGGGCCGGCGAGACGCGCGACGCCGCGGATTAGCAGGGCCTTTTGCGCGCGCCTTATTTCTTCTCGATCGAAGCGCCGCCGGGGCCGATGTTGAGCTGGAAGCCCTGCGGCTCCTTGCGCTCCTGATAGAGCTGATAGCCGAACACGACCGTGGCAACGGCGAGCACGGCAATAATCGCATAGAGCAGGTTCGTATTGATGGGCGGCATGGTCACCTCACGGGATTGCGGACGAAACTCTAGCACGCCGATTATTTGTCGTCGAACGCGCAAGCGCCCGAGACCGTGTCGGTTCCGTCGGTCACGGTGACTTGCGCGTTGAGCCGGCCGGGGGAAACCGTGCCGCGCAGCGACATCCGCAAATTTCCCGCGTCCCCGTAGGCCGTCATGGCCGCTTCGACTTGGTTGCCGCTGACTTTGACCTTTCCCTCCAGGTCTGGAAGGTCCGGATCGGGGTCGGCGCTGTTGGTCCACGCCGCGCCGTCGCCGTTGGCCAGAATTTCAACGGCAAAGAGCGGGCAGGCGGCATCGCTGTCGAGGGTGATGATCCAGAGCCCCGTGGCGCCATTTTGGGCGATGGCGGCTTTTTCGAAAAAGCCGACGCCGGCGGCAAACAAGGCAACTAGGCAAGCAACAGCCGGAAATCGCACGCGCATGGACGCCCCCTAAGGAAAACCGGACAAGGTAGGGATAAACGAAAGCGGCCGTCAATTGGGCGATCGGAGATAGCCGAGCACGGCGTGGTCGGGCGTATCGACGAGCGGACTACTGAAGCTCGAACAGGCATGACTTGGTAAAGCTGCCGGTGCGGTCCGACAACACGACTTGAGTGTCCATCCGCTTTCCCGAGACCGTGCCGCCGATGGATACGCGGCCCTCGCCCACGATGTCCTGCAAGCTCATCTGCACCCTGCTGCCGGAGTGGGTAATCGTTCCGTCGACGTCGGGAAATTCCGGATCGAGGTCTTTCCCTTGCGCGGGAGTAAACCATCCCCACACTTCGCCGTCGCTATAGATCTTCAGCGCGATCATCGGGCAGTGCGTTTGCGTGTTGCCCCAAAACCCGGCCAGGCCCGACTGCGCGTTCGCGGCATTGACGCCAAGGCCCGCGACGGCGGCCCACAGCAGGCACGCCATAACCTTCAACCATGCACGCATGGACGCCACCCCCTGAGGAAAACCGGACAAGGTAGGGAGAAACGAAAGCGGCCGTCAATTGAACCGAGCCGGGCGGCGCGGGTTTATTTTTTCGCCGGCGCGCTCACAGCGTCTTTTGCTTTTGTCCGCATTCCTTGCAGGCGAACGGCACGCGGCGCTGTCCCATCGCCGCCTTGACGCGATTGGGCGCGCCGCACTTGCCGCAGATGGCATCGATCCGGGTGTCGCCCTGCTTGATGGTGACGCCCTTTCGCTCCAGGGCTTCCTTGATCAGCCGCTCGGTTTCCTCGCGCATCGCCTGTTTCGACATGTCACGCCTGTCCGGTTGCAATGATGCCGCTTCTTAGCATCTTTCATCGCTTTCCCGATTCAAATTTCAAACAGCCAAGCGTCATCGCCCGTGTTTTTTGAAAGGCGCCGGGTGCGCCTTCATTTCCCTTCCCCCGGTCCCTTCCCCCGGCAAAAATGTAGCGCGCAACTTCGAATGGCGCCGCGCGCAACTTCGAATGTCACCCCCCCCTTCGTGGTGTTTTAGGATCGAAAATGAGTCCTTTTCGACACCTTTCGTGGGGTAATCAGGAGCTCCCTGGCCGGGCGCCTGGCGTGGCCCGCGATCGTGTAGCTCAGCCGCACCGGCGTGAGCCGGAATCTGCCAAAGATGCGCCGGACCTCCGGCACGTCGTTGATCGACAGAATGAACCGCCCTTGAAGGCGGATTAAAGCCTCGGCCAGAGCCGCGTATTCGTCCCGCGAAAAGAGGTCCGCGCCGTAGTCGCCTTCGCTGCCCCAATAAGGCGGGTCCAGGTAAAAAAGCGTGGCCGGCCGGTCGTACCGGGCCAGGAACTCCGCCCACGGCAGGCATTCGATCGTGACGCCGGCCAGGCGCTCGTGCAGAGCATCGAGGATCGGCTCCAGCTTGGTGATGTTGAAGCGGCCGCCGAGCACATCGACGCCGAAGTTCCGGCCGGCAACCTTGCCGCCGAAGGCGGTGCGCTGGAGATAGAGGAAGCGCACCGCCCGCTCCAGGTCTGTCAGCGTCGCCGGGTTGCAAGCCTTTAGCCGCTCGAACTCGTGCCGCCCGGTGAACTGCCAGCGCAGCATATCCATGAACGGCACGTAGTGCCGCTGCAGGACGCGGAAGAACGTCGCCACGTCGCCCGCCCGGTCGTTGATCACCTCGCCCTTCGGTGCGAAGCGGCGGCGCAGGAACACGCCGCCCATGCCCACGAATGGCTCGGCATAGGTCTCGTGCGGAATTCGCTCGATGCATGCGATGATCTTCTTCGCCAGCTGCTTCTTTCCGCCGATGTATCCGGCCGCGGGCTTCACCGGCTCCACAGATCTGTAGGCAACTCCGTTTTGCATCTACTCATGGCACTCCGACTCGCTTCACCCTGGCCGCACTGTGCAGGAGCCCTGTGCAGCGTGGCGGGGCGGCGAGAACGGTCTTCTTCGTCGCGCGGGTCTGTCTGCCAGGATTGGCCCGCGGTTCGCAGCGTTGACGCGCTGCGGCCCCCGCCACCTCTGACAGGGGTGACTTGGTAGCTCATCCCCCCCAGGCCGCGTCCGGCCTGGTCCAGTGCCGCAGCACGCTGTCGTCGGCGCCCAAGATCAGCACCATCGTCGCGCCATCCTTCTTCAGCGCCTCGATAGCCTTGTTCAAGCCGGTGTGATCGTCGTCGTCGGCGATCGTCTCGCGGTTGGAGGTCTTGATCCCGCCGGCCTTGGTGCGGACGATGGTCGATATGATGCGCTGCATTTCAGTCTCCTTTTGTAAGAACCTTGAAGCTGCCGTAGAGCCGCACCGCCGCCCACATCGCGCTGCGCACGGCGCGGTTCACCCCGCTCGCCCGCATCGCTTCGAGAAAGATCGCGTCGGCGGCCTTCCTCTCCAGAGCTTGCGCCCGCCCGCCGCCGGCGATCCGCGCGCACAGAAAATCGTGCAGCGTGGCGGCACGCGAGTA
>JBBDNZ010000150.1:7251-15829 GCA_040877285.1 Xanthobacteraceae bacterium | reverse complement strand
GCTGATGGCCGCCGACATTCTGGTCTATCGCGCCACTCACGTGCCGGTGGGCGAGGATCAGAAGCAGCATCTGGAGCTGTCACGGGACATCGCGCAAAAGTTCAACAACGATTTTGCAAAATCGATTCGCGCGCGCGGCTTTGGCGATCAGTTCTTTCCCTTGCCCGAGCCGCTGATTCAGGGGCCGGCGACGCGGGTGATGTCGCTGCGCGACGGCACGAAGAAGATGTCGAAGTCGGACGCTTCCGATTATTCGCGCATTAATCTGACCGACGACGCCGACGCCATCGCGCAGAAAATTCGAAAAGCAAAAACGGATCCCGAACCGTTGCCGAGTGAGGAAAAAGGTCTGGAGCCGCGCCCGGAGGCGGATAATCTGGTCGGCATTTACGCCGCGCTAAACGGCGCGACCAAGGCGCAAGTCCTTAAAGAGTTCGGCGGCGGACAGTTTTCGACATTCAAGTCGGCCCTGGTCGATCTCGCGGTCGCCAAGCTCGGTCCCCTCGGCGCCGAGATGAAGCGGCTGACGCAGGACGCGGCCTATATCGATTCCGTGCTGGCGGATGGGGCTGCGCGCGCACAGGCCCTCGCCGGAGAAACCATGAAGTCAGTCAAGGACATCGTCGGCTTTGTCCACCGCTAACCCACCGCGAACACTTGGCTGGTATCCGGCGTCTTGGCGGCTTGTGACGAATACGGAGGCCGTGGCAGCATTGCGCGAATTTGCTTTCGTCCTGTCTCTTCGGCAACGTCCGCTAAAGATCGCGCGTACCATTCGGAGGGCCGTTCGAACGACTGACGGCTTTGCGCCGTCGAGGGAGAACCGATGAGCCGAAAGCGCCGCAGTTACGAGGCGGGACACAAGCCGAAATTTCTGGTCGTCGTGGACGACACGGAGGAGTGCGACCGCGCGATCTATTTCGCCAGCCGGCGCGCGGTGCGTATCGGCGGGACCGTGGTCCTGCTGCGCGTGATCGATCCAGGGGACCGCAATCAGCAATGGCTGGGCGTCGCCGATATCATGCGCGCGGAGGCGCACGAAGAGGCGAATGCGGCGCTCGACCGCGCCGGAGCGCGCGCCAACGGCATCGCCGGCATCACGCCGGAGCGCGTCATCCGGGAAGGCGACAGATCGCAGGAAATTCTCAAGTTGATCGACGAGGACGAGGACATTGCCATCCTCGTGCTTGCAGCCGGAACCGGCAAGGAAGGGCCGGGTCCGCTGGTCAGCAGTCTAGGCAAGACCGCGGGAACCTTCCCCATCCCCATCGCGCTGGTCCCCGGCCATCTGGCCGACGAAGACCTTGACGCTATGTCCTGACGTTTGCTGCCGTTTTCCGGCGGGAACAAGGCGCTTGAACGGCGCGCGGAAGACGCCCATTTAGGCTATACTTCCATTGTCGGCGGGCCTTGAACCCGCGCGAGCGAGGATCGAGCCATGTTCATTCAGACGGAAACTACGCCCAATCCGGCGACGCTGAAATTCCTGCCCGGGCGCAGCGTGCTCGGTGCCGGCACTCTCGACATGCCGGACAAGGAAAGCGCGGCGAAGTCCGCGCTGGCGGAGCGCCTGTTTGAAATTCCCGGCGTCAGCGGCGTGTTCTTCGGATCCGATTTTATCACCGTGAGCAAGAACGCGGGCGAATGGCCGCAACTCAAGCCCGCGGTTCTCGGCGCCATCATGGAGCATTTCATGTCCGGCGAGCCGCTCCTCAAGCAAGAAGGAAAGGCCGGCGCCGCGCAGGAAGCTGAGTTCTTCGATGCCGCCGACTCCGAAACCGTCGCCACCATCAAGGAACTGATCGAGACCCGCGTGCGGCCGGCCGTCGCCAACGACGGCGGCGATATCACCTTCCGCGGCTACAAGGACGGCATCGTCTATCTCGACATGAAGGGATCGTGCTCGGGATGCCCCTCGTCCACGGCGACCCTGAAGCACGGCATCCAGAACCTGTTGCGGCATTTCGTCCCCGAAGTGGTCGAAGTCCGGCCGACTTAAAGCGCACATTGCGGCGTCCCGTCCTGCTGGGCCTCTGCCGCGTGACATTTCGCGGCCAGGCGTTTACTGGATCGTCTGCTTTCCGCAGGTGACGGCAACCAACGCCCATGCGTGTCCTCGCCATCGATACCGCGCTTGCCGCTTGCGCCGCCGCCGTTCTCGATACCGAGCGCGCGGCGCTCATTGCCCGCGAATCCATTCCCATGGTGCGCGGCCATGCCGAAGCCCTGATGCCGCTGATCGCCCGGGTGATGGATCAGGCGCGTCTTGAATTCGTCGAGCTTGACCGGATCGCCGTCACCACCGGCCCGGGCAGCTTCACCGGATTGCGGGTGGGAATTGCCGCCGCGCGCGGTCTGGCGCTGGCGGCGGCCAAGCCCGCGGTGGGTCTCTCGACGCTCGCCGCTTATGCGGCGCCGTATATCGCGCAGGACGATTCGGTTCCGGTCGCGGTCGCCATCGATGCCAGACACGAGCAGGTTTATCTGCAGGTCTTCGGCACCGGCGGGCGCACGCTGGTTTCGCCGCGCATTGCGCCCATTCGCGAGGCAGCGCGCGCGGCAGCGCATAGCGCCGTGCGGATTGCCGGCTCGGCGGCGGAGGCGATCGCCGCCGCCTGGCCGCCGGGCCAGCCCGCTCCGGCTCTCGTCGAAGCCCGGCCCGCACCCGACATCGATTGGGTCGCGCGGCTCGGCGCGGCCGCGGAAGCGGGCCGCGCGGAGCCCAAACCGCTCTATCTGCGCGCGCCCGATGCACAGCCGCAGGACGCCTCGCGGCTGCCGCGCCGATGACGGGAATGCTCAAGCGCCTGTTCGGCCGCGGCGGGAAACCGGCGCTGTCCGAGGCGACGTTGCGGGACGCGCCTGCTCTGGCCGCGCTGCATGCGGCTTCATTCCGGCAGGGCTGGAGCGACGGTGAATTCGAGCGCCTGTTGGCCGACCGTGCCGTGGCGGCGCACCGGGCCATGCTCGGGCGCACATTGATCGGCTTCATCATCTCGCGCATGGCCGGCGGCGAAGCGGAAATTCTGTCGATGGCGGTCGCGGCAGCCTCGCGCGGGCGCGGGCTGGCTGGCGCCCTGTTGCATCTGCATTTGCGCCGGCTGGCCGGGCTTGGCGCGCGCACGGTGTTTCTCGAAGTTGACGAGAACAACGTGCCGGCCGGTCGGCTCTACGCGAGCGCGGGATTCGGCGAAGTGGCGCGGCGCGTCGGCTACTATCGCGATGCGGCCGGCCGCGCCTCGACGGCGCTGGTGCTGCGCCGTGATCTTGCCTAAACGAAGGAATGGACGCATTCCAACCCCGTCCATAATATGCCCCGGGGGATCGATCGAGAGGCTCGGTACGGTGCAAAAGCAGACCGACATAGAGGCCCAATGCGCCACCAAGGGAATGCGCATGACGGAGCAGCGCCGCATCATCGCGCGCGTGCTCAGCGCCGCGGAGGACCATCCCGACGTCGAGGAACTGTACCGGCGTTGCGTCAAGATCGACGACCGCATCTCCATCTCCACCGTCTATCGCACGGTGAAGCTGTTCGAGGATGCCGGCATCATCGAGCGGCATGACTTTCGCGAAGGCCGCGCCCGCTACGAGCAGATGCCGGAATCGCACCACGACCATCTCATCAACCTGCGCACCGGCAAGGTGATCGAATTCCGGTCGGAGGAGATCGAGCGGTTGCAGGCGGAAGTCGCGCGCAAGCTCGGCTATCGCCTGGTCGATCATCGGCTCGAGCTCTACGCCCTGCCGCTCGACGACGACAAGACTTCCCGCTGATGCCGCGCGTTTTGATCGTCGCCGGCGCTTTTCTCACCATGACCCCGGCGCTGATCGGGATGCTGTGGGCGCTGGAACGCTTGCGGCTGCCCGGTGCGCCGCGCCTGATCGTCGCCTATTACCGGCTGCTGCGCGGTCTTCTTGGAATCCGCGTTCGCGTTGTGGGAGAGCCGGCGCGCGATCATCCGGCACTCATCGTCGCCAATCACGTCTCCTGGGCGGATATCGTCGTGATTAGTTCCCTGGCGCCCGTGGCTTTCGTCGCCAAGCGCGAGGTCGCCGGCTGGCCGCTGATCGGGAGCGCGGCGAGGGCGCAGCGCACGATTTTCGTGGACCGCGCGCGCCGTCATCAAACCGCCGCGGCGGTCGCCGAGATCGTGCAGCGGCTGAACGAGGGCACGCCGGTGGTGCTTTTCGCGGAAGGCACATCGAGCGACGGCAACCGGGTGCTGCCGTTCCGTTCCGCGCTTCTGGGGGCCGCGCGCGACGCTCTGGCGCAGACCGCGCCGACGCAACGGATTTTGGTTCAGCCGCTGTCGATCTGCTACACGCGCTCGCAGGGACTGCCGATGGGGCGCCGACGCCGTCCGCTCGTCGCCTGGTACGGCGATCTCGACTTCGTGCCGCACCTGCGGAATTTCATCCGCCGCGGCGCCGTCGATGCCGTCGTTTCGTGGGGAGACCCCGTCGCCTATGACGCCACGATGGAACGCAAGACGCTGGTAAAATCGCTGGAAAATGCGGTGCGGGGTCTCACCGCGGAGGCGTTGCGCGAGCGCATGCCCCCGGCGGCATGAGCATTCCATTTTCCGTGAAAACCGGCTAAGAGAAACCGGCAGCCCGGGCGCCTTCGGACGAGGCCAGAACTATTAACGTATTCAGTAACTTAAGGGCAGGCACCCCGGGGATCCCGCGGATCGAAACGACCCGAGCGGCATGAGCGGACCTCGCAAGCTTCACATCAAGTCTTACGGCTGCCAGATGAACGTCTACGATTCCCATCGTATGGCGGACACCCTGGCGCCGCACGGATTCGTCGAGACCGCGCAGCCCGACGACGCCGACTTCGTCATTCTCAACACCTGCCACATCCGCGAGAAAGCGGCGGAGAAGGTCTATTCCGACCTCGGCCGCATCCGAAAAATGAAGGAAGCCGCCGCGGAAGCAGGCCGGCGTGTCCTGGTCGCGGTCGCCGGCTGCGTCGCACAGGCCGAAGGCGAGGAAATCGTGCGCCGCGCGCCGACGGTCGATCTCGTCTTCGGGCCGCAGAATTATCATCGGCTGCCGGATTTTCTCGCGCGCGCGGAAGCCGGCGACAAGGTCGTCGATACGGAATTTACGGTGGACGATAAATTCGACTTCGTCGCCGCGCCGAGCCGCGACGCCACCCGCGCGCGCGGTGTGTCCGCCTTCGTCACAGTGCAGGAGGGCTGCGATAAATTCTGCACTTTCTGCGTGGTGCCTTATACGCGCGGCGCGGAAGTATCGCGGCCGGTGACAAAGGTTGTGGCCGAGGTCGAACGGCTGGCGGATGCCGGCGTGCGCGAGATCACGCTGATCGGGCAGAACGTCAACGCCTATCACGGCGAAGGGCCCGACGGGCGCGCCTGGACGCTGGGCAAGCTGCTGCACCGGGCCGCGGACGTACCGGGCCTCGCGCGTCTGCGCTACACCACGAGCCATCCGCGCGACGTCGATGACAGCCTGATCGCGGCGCATCGCGATTTGCCGAGCCTGATGCCGTTCTTGCATCTGCCGGTGCAATCGGGCTCGGATAAAATCCTTGCCGCCATGAACCGGCGGCACACGCGGGCGGATTATCTCGGCGTCCTCGAACGGTTGCGCGCCGCGCAGCCCGGGATGGCCTTTTCCTCGGATTTCATTGTCGGCTTCCCCGGCGAAACCGAGGATGACTTCGCCGCAACGCTCGCGCTGGTGGAGGAAGTCGGCTATGCCGCCGCCTATTCCTTCAACTATTCGCCGCGCCCGGGAACGCCAGCCGCGGAGATGCCCGATCAGTTGCCCGACACGGTGAAAACGGAACGGCTGTCCCGCCTGCAAGTGGCGATCGACCGCCGGCAAGCGGTTTTCAATCGGGCTCTGGTCGGCCGAAATGTCGAAGTCCTGTTTGAGAAGCCCGGACGCCATCCTGGGCAAGTGGTCGGGCGCTCCCCATATTTGCAACCGGTGCACGTCACAGCATCGACGGCTTTGATTGGAGAGCTTCGCCGCGTCGTGATTACGGACCTCGATTCGCATAGTCTATTCGGCAACCTCGCAGGAGACACCGGCTCGTCCTTTGCATCCCGGCCGGCGCTGGTTGCGGCAGGAGCCTGAACGGTTGCACACATTCAGACCCGACGACGGATCGATTCTTCCCGGCACCGCCGAAGCAAGCGCGCCGACGCAAATCGTCCTTGCCTTCGAAGACAACCGTCTCGCCTCGGCGCTGTTCGGCCAATATGGACAGAATCTCGCGCTGGTGGAGCGGCGGCTCGGCGTCGCCGCCGACTCGCGCGGCAACCACGTCACCATCGAGGGCCCGCGCGATGCTTGCGAGCAGGCGCGCCGGGTGCTGGAGGGCCTCTATGAGCAGCTCAAGCGCGGCCACGAACTGACTTCGGGCGACGTGGAGGGCGCGATCCGGCTCGCTATCGCTCAGGGCTCGCTGTTCGATTTCGATTCCGCTTCCGAGCGGCCAAGTTTCGAGGAGCTGAACCTGCGCAAACGCCCGGTGCGCGCGCGCACCGCCGCGCAAGACGCCTATATCCGCGCGCTGCGCCGCCATGCGCTGGTCTTAAGCACCGGCCCCGCGGGCACCGGCAAGACCTGGCTCGCGGTCGCGCACGCGGTGCAGCTTTTCGAGCGTAAGGAGGTGGACCGCATCATTCTTTCTCGCCCGGCGGTGGAAGCGGGCGAGCGGCTCGGTTTTCTGCCCGGCGACATGCGCGAAAAGGTCGATCCTTATCTGCGGCCGATCTACGACGCGCTGTATGACCTGATGGACCCGCGCATCGTCGAGCGCGCACTGGAATCCGGCGAGATCGAAATCGCCCCGCTCGCCTTCATGCGCGGGCGCACGCTGACCAATGCGGCGGTGATTCTCGACGAAGCGCAGAACACTACTTCGATGCAGATGAAAATGTTTCTGACGAGGTTGGGCGAGAACAGCCGCATGGTCGTCAACGGCGACCCGAGCCAGGTCGATTTACCGCCGGGGCAGGCTTCCGGTCTTGCGGAAGCGGTGCGGCTCCTAAAGGGCGTCGAGGGAATTGCTCACGTCGCCTTCACCAGTGCGGACGTCATCCGCCACGAATTGGTGACGCGCATTGTCGAGGCCTACGATAAGGCGCCGCAGCCGGCGGCGGACAAGCGCGAGGCAAAGGAATGAGCGCGTCGCCCCGCGAGTGCTTTGAGCAAGCGCCATCAATCGACATCGTGCGGGAATCGCCGCTGTGGGAGAAGCAGCTTGACATCGACGCCATGCTGCGCCGCGCCATTGCCGAGGCTGCGGCCAGTGTGGCAACAAAGGATACGGAGCTTGCTATCGTGCTGACCGATGATTCGCGAATTCGTGCGCTTAACCGCGTCTGGCGCGGCAGCGACAAGCCCACCGACGTCCTCTCCTTCCCCGCGAAGAAGCACGGCCAAAGCGGCCCGACGGCTCTGCTCGGCGATATCGTGATCGCCTATGAGACCACCGCCAGAGATGCCGCCGCGCAGGACACGCCGTTCCTGCATCATCTGGCCCACCTCGCCGTGCATGGCTTTCTGCACCTGCACGGCTACGACCATGAAGTGGAGGAAGAGGCGGAGGCAATGGAGCGGATCGAGTGCGAGATTCTCGCGCGGCTCCACATCCCCGATCCCTATTCTGCACGCGATACGGACGTAACCGACCGACATGCCTGACAGCGATTCATCCAAACCCAGCGAACCTGCCGCAAGCGAGGGCGAGATACGAAATCTCCCCGTGCCCGTCCCGCGCCCGAGCACGGTTGCGCGCGAGAACGGCGAAAGCTGGCTGGGACGAATGTTGCGCACGCTGTTTGGCTGGAAGCCCGGCACCATCCGCGCCGATCTTGAGGTCTTGCTGGCCGGCGGCGCGCCGGACGAAAGCGGTTTCTCGCCCAAAGAGCGCACCATGCTCAAGAATATCCTCGGTCTGCGCGAGCGGCGCATCGAGGATGTCATGCTGCCGCGCACCGACATCGTCGCCGTGCAGCAGGATATCTCGCTGGGAGAATTGGTGAAGGTTTTCGAGAAGGCGGCGCATTCGCGGCTCGTCGTCTATAACGATACGCTCGACGATCCCGCGGGCATGGTGCATATCCGCGACCTCATCGCGTTCATGACCGCGCACGCCGCGGTCAGCCCGGAAGCCAATGCCAAGCGCAAGAAGCCGCTGCCGGCCGGCCTCGATCTCAAGGCCATCGATCTTTCTCTTCCGCTGTCCTCGACCAAGATCGTCCGCACCATTCTCTTTGTTCCGCCATCGATGCCGGCGATCGATCTATTGGCGAAGATGCAGGCGACACGCATTCACCTCGCGCTGGTGATCGACGAATACGGCGGCACCGACGGGCTCGTTTCCATGGAGGACATCGTCGAGCTGATCGTGGGCGACATCGCCGACGAGCATGACGAGGATGAAACACCCTCGGTGGTGCCGCAGCCCGACGGCTCCTTCCTCGCCGACGCGCGCGCCGGCCTGGACGATGTGACCTCGGTCGTCGGCGCGGACTTCGACGTCGGCGACGCGTTCCTGACCTACGCGCAGCGGTCCTGGTCGCTCGACGAC
>JBBDNZ010000150.1:3201-7241 GCA_040877285.1 Xanthobacteraceae bacterium | reverse complement strand
CGGACTTCGACGTCGGCGACGCCGCCGAGGACGTGGATACGCTCGGCGGCTATCTGGTGACGAAAGTCGGGCGCGTACCGGTACGCGGCGAGCTCGTGCTCGGTCCCGGCCTGTTCGAGATAGAGGTGCTGGACTCCGACCCGCGGCGGATCAAGAAGGTCAAAATTTACCGGCGCAAAAGCCGCCGTGCCGAACGCAGCCGCGAGGCCAAGCGGCGCCAGGACCTACCTAATCTGCCGAATGCGCCTTCGACCTCCGCCGAAGAGCCGGCCTCCGCCGAGGGACCGGCGGGGCCTTCCGAAGCCGCTTCCGCCAAGAACACGCGCCGGCCGTGACCTTCAAGCGCCTGGCCCATTCGATCGTGCTCGCATGGGGATGGCAACGAGCCGCCATCGCGTTTGCGGCCGGGGCCGCTTCGGTGCTGGCGCTGGCGCCGATCGATCTCTGGCCGGTGCTGTTTTTCACCTTTCCCGTCCTGACCTGGCTGATCGACGGTGCGCCGGCCGGCCGCTGGGGCGGCATATTGGCGGCGGCGGCGACCGGCTGGTGTTTCGGCCTTGGCTATTTTTTGGCCGGACTCTACTGGGTGGGTTATGCCTTCCTCGTCGATGCGCAGACCTTCGGCTGGCTGCTGCCCATCGCCGTGCTGGCGCTGCCGGCGGGGCTTGCGCTCTTTACTGCGTTCGGGACGGCGCTCGCGCGCGCCATATGGACGCGAGGCCCCACGCGCATCCTGGCGCTTGCGGTTGCGCTGACCATCGCCGAATGGCTGCGCGGCCATCTGTTTTCCGGGTTTCCCTGGAACGCCTTCGGCTATGCCTTGACCGGACCGCTGGTGCTGGCGCAAAGCGCCTCGCTCGTCGGCTTGTGGGGGCTCACCTTCCTCGCCGTCGCCATCTTCGCCAGCCCCGCCACGCTTGCCGACGATCGTACGGACACCGAGCGGCCGTGGCTACCGCTCGCGTGCAGCCTTGTCATACTCTGCGCCTTGGGCATTTACGGATCGGTGCGGCTGTTGACGACGCCGACCAGCTTCGTCAGCGGCGTCCGCCTGCGCATCATGCAGCCGAATGTGCCGCAGGACCAGAAGTTCAACTATTCCGCCAAGCAGCAGGTGATGAATCGCTATCTCGCGCTATCGGACCGCGCCAGCGGGCCGCAGTCCACGGGCATTCGCGACGTCACTCATTTGATCTGGCCGGAATCGGCCTTTCCTTTCTTCCTCGCGCTGGAGCCCGACGCGCTTGCCCAGATCGCGGAGCTGTTGCCGCAAGGCACGGTGCTGATCACCGGCGCCGTGCGCCCAGCGCAGTCGGACCGGCGGGCTTATAATTCCGTCTATGTGATCGACCACGACGGCTCGATTCTTTCGATCTACGACAAAGTGCACCTCGTCCCCTTTGGCGAATTCCTGCCGTTACAGGAATTTTTGGAAAGCTTGGGCTTGCGGCAGCTCACCAGAATCATCGGTGGATTTCATGCCGGCGATCGACACCGCACCTTTGCGATTCCCGGTGCGCCGCGCTTCCTGCCGCTGGTGTGTTACGAGATCATTTTTCCGGGTGGAGCCGTGCCGCGCGGCGAGCGGCCGGGCTGGGTGGTCAACCTCACCAATGACGGCTGGTTCGGCATCAGCACGGGCCCGTATCAGCACCTTCGGCAGGCGCGCATCCGCATGATCGAAGAAGGCTTGCCGCTGGTGCGCGCGGCCAATACCGGCATTTCCGCGGTGATAGACCCGCTCGGCCGTATCGTCAGGTCCCTTCCGCTCGGCAGCGAAGGGATCTTGGACTCGCCGCTGCCGCAGCCGATCGAACCGACGGTTTATGTCCGCAGCGGCGACAGCGCCGTCGGCCTCGTGCTTGCGGCAGCATTCCTGCTTGTTTTGCGGCGGCGCATGCGGGCATAAGCAGCTCGGAGAGCGCGCTTGAGAAGATGCCCGTCTATCCGCCAATTTTTGCTTAGATTGTCGCGCCGTTTTTCTTTGACGACCTGCGACTTGTTGCATCATTCGAATTGATGAATGCCGGAAACGCCGATTGATCTTGTGAATCGAGCGCAATTTTTCATAGTTTTCTTAATGATATTCGCCGATCGGCGGCAACCACCGGATTGACGCCGGCGTTTTTGCAAGCGATAGGTTGTGTAAAGGGAAAGAAAGTTTCGATGACCAAGAAGTCTCCAAATCCAACTGACAAACACGTTGGCAGCCGGGTCCGTATGCGCCGAATGATGCTCGGGATGAGTCAGGAGAAGCTCGGCGATGCGCTCGATCTCACCTTCCAGCAGGTGCAAAAATACGAGAAGGGCACGAACCGCATCGGCGCAAGCCGTCTGCAACAGATCGCCCATTCTCTTCAAGTGCCGGTCTCGTTCTTTTTCGAAGGCGCGCCGGACCCGCCCGGCGGATCGGGCGGCATGAGCGAGGCGCCGTCGCCGGCTTACGTTTCGGACTTCTTGGCGACTTCGGATGGACTTGCTTTGACCAAGGCTTTCATGCGGATCAAAGACCCCAAGCTGCGGCGGCGGATCGTCGATCTGGTGGCGCAGATCTCTGGCGAGGACGATCGCTGACCGGCGGGCGGTTGAAAGAGCGGCGGAGCGCATGGCGTCCTCTCCCATCTTGACCCCCTCCGAGGACACTGTAACAAACACCCCCCGTCGATCAGCCACGGCCGCAAAGCGGCGTTCTGGGGGATTTTCGTGTTACGCAAGAATTACTTGTTCACCAGTGAATCCGTCTCCGAAGGCCATCCCGACAAGGTTTGCGACCAGATTTCGGATGCCATTCTCGACGCTTTCATCGAAAACGACGTCAAGCTCGGCATTGCCGACGACAGTCTGGTGAATACCCGGCTCGGCTGCGAAATACTGGCCACCACCAACAAGATCGTCATTGCCGGCGAGGGGCGCGGGCAGCCGCCGCTATTCCATAAATACGGCCAGCAGACGATCATCAATCGGGAGATGATCGCGCAAATCGCCCGCGACGTGGTGCGCGACATCGGCTACGACCAGGGCGGTTTTTCCTACCGTGGCGCCGACATCGAGGTGCTGCTGCACGGCCAGTCGCCGGACATCGCCATGGGCGTCAACGCCAAGAAGCGAAAGGACGGCGAGCAGGAAGGGGCCGGCGATCAGGGCATGATGTTCGGCTTCGCCTGCACGGAGAGCGAAGTCTATGAGAGGGGATCGTTCATGCCCGCCCCCATCTACTTCGCTCACAAGATTCTCAAGGTGCTGGCTGAGCGCCGCCGCTCGGGCCAGCTCTTCGACTTGGAGCCGGATGCGAAGAGCCAGGTCACCGTGCGATACGTGGACGGCAAGCCGGTCGGCTGCACCAAGGTCGTCGTTTCCACCCAGCACAAGCCGGTCAGCCGCAACGGCAAGAAATACACCCCGGGCATGGTGAAAGAGCTGATCGCCGACGCGGTGGCCTCGGCGCTGCCCGACGGCTGGATGCCGAAAAAGCCGTCCGACTTCCTGGTCAACCCGACCGGCAACTTTGTGGTCGGCGGCCCCGATGGCGATTGCGGACTGACCGGCCGCAAAATCATCGTCGATACCTACGGCGGCTATGCCCCGCATGGCGGCGGTGCCTTTTCCGGCAAGGACCCGACCAAGGTCGATCGCTCCGCCGCCTATGCCACGCGCTACCTTGCCAAGAACGTGGTGGCTGCCAAGCTCGCCGAGCGCTGCACTATTCAGATTGCCTATGCCATCGGCGTGGCCGATCCCATGTCGCTTCTGGTCGATACCCACGGCACCGGCACGGTTGACGAGCGCAAGCTCGAAAAAATTTTACCGGAGATGTTCCGGCTCACTCCCACAAACATCCGGCGCACGCTCAAACTGAACCGGCCGATCTACCGGCGTACCGCGGCTTACGGCCACTTCGGCCGCGCGCCGGAAAAGGACGGCGGCTTCTCCTGGGAAAAGACCGATCTGGTGAAGGAATTGCGCGGCGCGGTGGGATAAGAACTTCGACAACGTATCCCGGGTCAGCACCAATTTCTGAACTAGTATGGGTCCCGGCTTTG
>JBBDNZ010000150.1:0-3191 GCA_040877285.1 Xanthobacteraceae bacterium | reverse complement strand
CCGCTACCGCGCCGCACCGCGTCCGGGACACGAGATGAACGACTCGCAGCGAAGCCGCGATCCCGCGGCTCAAAGCCCCCGCGCCTTTTTCGGCCGGCGCAAGGGCCGCCCGTTGCGGCCGCGCCAACAGGCCCTGTTCGATGCGCTGCTGCCCCGCTTGGCGATCGAGACGCAAGTCCATCCTCCCGCCGATCTGCGTTCGCTTTTTCCGGAAGGGACCGAGGACATCCGGCTGGAAATCGGCTTCGGCGGCGGCGAGCACATGATTGCGGAAGCAAGCGCCTATCCACGCACGGGCTTCATCGGCAGCGACGCTTTCGTCAACGCTCTCGCCAAGGTGCTAGTGGCGATCGACGCGCGGCGGCTTACGAATATCCGCCTGCATTTCGGGGACGCCCTGCAACTCATCGACTGGCTTCCGGCCGCCTCGCTGGCGCGCCTCGATCTGCTCTATCCCGATCCTTGGCCGAAACGCCGGCATTGGAAACGGCGCTTCATCCAGGACGACAGCCTCAAGCGCATCGCCCGCATCCTGCGGCCGGGCGGAGAATTGCGCTTTGCTACGGACATCGCGGACTATGCCGCCTGGACGCTCATCCGCGCGCTGCGCTGCGAGGATTTTTGCTGGACCGCGGAAAAGGCCGACGATTGGCGCCGGCCCTGGCCCGGTTTCACCGGTACGCGCTACGAGGCCAAGGCCAAGCGCGAGAGGCGCGTGCCTTGTTATCTGATTTTTCGGAAACGATGAACGCGGGCGGCGCCGAAGCTAGGCGGCGTTCGCGCCGCCGATCGGGCGCACTTGCCAGAAACGTACCACGCGTTGCGCGGTGGACGCCGACAGTCTTTCGAAATTGGCATAGGCGTCGTCGAGGCCCTGCGACGACGTTCCTTGCCGGCCGGGCCGCACGTTCATGATCGCGCGCGCCGTCTGCCAATTAAAGCCCGCGGATTTGCAGAGGATCAGAACAGGGTCGGTGCGCTCCGCTCCCAGCAGCCGGTCCACGACCTCGAGCGGCACCTGACAAAGCATGGAAAGCGCCACGACCGTTTCCTCGAACCGGCCGTCTTTGGCGAAATCGGCCAGATCCTTCTCGCGCAGATCGCCGGCTTGTTTGACTTCGAGCACCGCACGCTGGGCCGCGCTATAGTCGCGCGGGGCGGCCTTGGCGCCGATTTCGCCCGAGACCTTGGCCAGCACGCGGCGGATTTCGGCGGCCGTCTCAGGCTTGGCCTTCGCCAGCAACCGCTTCTGCACCACGTCGGTCGCCTGCATCAGCAAGGCGCGGAACAAATGGTCGGGAATATCCGGGCGCTGCCCCACCTTCTCGGCAAGGACGCCGTCGCTCTCGGCGCGCTTGACCAAAGTGGAGAAGCCGGTTTCGGAGAGCCGCGCGCGCCGATTGTCGGCCACGGTGCGGATCACTTCCCGGTCGCCGCGCTTGACCAGGATATCGGTGACCGCCTCGCCGATTTCGCCGCGTTCGGAAATAGCCAGGAGGTGCGCTTGACCCTTGCTCTTGGCGATGTTGACCAGCGCCAGCTCATCGAGCCTTGCCGAGTGCGAGAGTACGGGGCCGGCCACCGCGATATCGTCGTCCAGCGCCAGTTTGCGCACGACCGTAACGGGGGCGTTTTCCACCGGGGCCAGCTGTTGGGACAGTTCCGCGCGCGCCTTGGCCTCGATCTCGGCGATGAGCAGGCCGAAAACGTCGTCGAATAGGCGCACATGCTCTTCATTGTAGGTGGGCGCGCCGTCGACGAAGAGATTGGTGATGCGCTTAAGCGTCTCGGTCCGCTTTTCACGCGAACCGCGCTGAAGGATCTCCTCCAATTCGGGAATCAGCGACGCGCTGGCGGACATATAGACAAATTCCCCCTCGGATCCGGGGCAACCCCCGTTTCCACCGCCGAATTTAGAGGGCGATTCTGAAGGAACGGTTATCCGATACCCCGCACCGGGCCCGGCGCGGTAGGCCTTGTGGCCTTGCACAAATACGGAAAATCGCTATATTTGGCTTGTCTGTCATAGACATCTCATAACGGTCGGATGATCCGATCGGGTTTGTGAGAGTGGGCCCCCCCGGGACCCGCTCTTTTTTGTTACCGAAATCGGGCCTCCATGGGCGAAAGGCATCATACCCCTGGTCCTGCGGCGGAACCCCGACTCCTGGTGGAGCCGGGGCTGGCGGCGCGTGTGGCCGCCATCGCCGAGCCGGTGATCGAGGGGCTGGGCTACCGCCTGGTGCGGGTGCTTATCTCGCCTATGTCCGGGCTGACGGTGCAGATCATGGCCGAACGGCCCGACGGCAGCATGACCGTGGGCGATTGCGAGACCCTCTCGCGCGCGCTTTCGCCGGTCTTCGACGCAGCCGACCCCATCGACCGGCCGCACCGGCTGGAGATTTCCTCCCCCGGCATCGACCGGCCGCTGGTCCGGCGTTCCGATTTCGACCGCCATGCCGGCCATCTGATCAAGGTGGAGATGGCGCGCGGCATCGAGGGCCGAAAGCGATTCCGCGGCATATTGCTCGGCACCGAGGGCAACGCGGCGCGCATTCGCCGTGACGACGCGGCCACCGGCGAGCAGGAAGAGTTCTTGCTGCCGATCGAGGACATGGCGGAAGCGAAGCTCGTTTTGACCGACGCGCTGGTCGAGGAGGCGCTGCGGCGCGGCAAGGCCGCCGAGCGCCAAGCCAAGCAAGCGCGCCGGGAAGAGCGCTCGCGCCGTCGGCGCGAGGGCAGACAGCATACCAAGGCAAGACATTTCCGGCAGACGCCCGACCAATCGCGGCGCCCTGCCCAGCATGAAGGAGACTGAGCAATGGCCGTCAGCGCCAATAAGCTCGAATTGTTGCAGATCGCCGATGCGGTCGCCCGCGAAAAGGCGATCGACCGAAGCATCGTTATCGGCGCCATGGAAGACGCGATCGCCAAGGCGGCGCGTTCGCGCTACGGCGCCGAAACCGACGTGCACGCCGAAATCAACCCGAAGAGCGGCGAGCTGCGGCTTTTCCGCCATATGCTTGTCATGGATAAGGTTGAAAATCCCTCCGCGGAAATCGGTCTGGAGGATGCCCGGCGGCACAACCCGGCGGCGCAGATCGGCGACACCATCGCCGACCCGCTGCCGCCGCTCGAATACGGCCGCATCGCCGCGCAATCGGCCAAGCAGGTGATCGTGCAGAAGGTGC
>JBBDNZ010000149.1:0-15857 GCA_040877285.1 Xanthobacteraceae bacterium | reverse complement strand
GTGGAACCAGACCCCCGTCTCCCCGTCCGCCGGAGCGACGTGGTAGGTGCGCTCGTCCACCACGCGGAAGCCCATGTTTTCCAGCACCGGCACCCGCTCCGACAGCGGAATGGGGCGCGTGCAACTCCAGACCTTCAGGCCGATGCCGCCGCTCTCCTTCTCGGAGCGGATATGGAAGTTGACGCCGAGCGGGCGCGCGGACGACAGGCCTTCGATGATGCGGATGTCCTCGACCGCGACGGACGGCCGATAGGCCTCGCGATATCCCACCGAAAAGCCATAGCGGTAGCGCTCGAACAGCATCCGCGCCTTGACCGGGTCGCAGCTTTCCGCCAGCGCCTCGGCGAGCGCGTCGGCCCAGGTGCGCATGATCGTGCTCACCGCGCTTTCCAGCGCGGCGCGGTCGGGATTGGGCGTTTTGCCGCCGGCGCGGCCGATGATGAAGTGGATGCGCACCAGCGGTCCTTCGGGGAAAAACGGATAGAAGGCCGACACGTGCCCGTCGTAAATCTCGGCGAGATAGGCGCCGATCGCCACCCGCTGGCTGCTGTCGTAGCGGTCGCGCGGCACATAGACGAGCACGGAGACGAAGCGGTCGAAGCGGTCGCACCGCGGCAGCACACGCACGCGCGGCCGCTCGTCGAGCTGAAGGATGATCAGCGCGAATTTGTAGAGCGTGTCCTCGTCGATCTGGAACAGATCGTCGCGCGGATAGGTCTCCAGCACGTTGACCAGCGCCTTGCCGGAATGTCCGCCCGGATCGAAGCCGGCGCGTCTGAGCACGGCGTCGATTTTGCGCCGCAGATAGGGGATGCTGCGCGCCGAGCGCGTATAGGCCGTCGAGGTGAACAGACCGACGATGCGCATTTCGCCGACGAGATGGCCGCCGGCGTCGAAACGCTTGACCCCGATATAGTCGAGATAGACGCGCCGGTGCACGCGCGAGCGCACGTTCGCCTTGGTGACGATGAGCAGTTTCGGCTCTTCCAGGAAGGTGCGGATTTCCGGCGTGATGGAAACCGGCTCGCCGCCGCGGCGCAGCACCGGCACATGAGGATCGCGCAACAGGCCGAGCGAACTCCCCGCCACGGGCCCGAACTCGCAATCCTTGTCCTTTCCCGCGAAGACATATTCGCGCAGGCCGATCAGGGTGAAATTATCGGCGAGCAGCCATTCCAGGAACTGGATCGCCTCGGCGATTTCCTCCACGACGATGGGCGGCGGATTGGCCTTGATCTCGGCGACGACATCGGCGACGCGGCCGAGCATCGCCCGCCAGTCCTGCACGCAGACGCGCACCTGCGCGAGCACCTGTTCGATCGCCTGCACGATCTCGGTGCGCTTGGTTTCGTCGCCAACGCTCTCGACGTGAATTTGCATGTAGCTTTCGCGCAGCGCGCCAGGCGCGTTCGGCGCGGAGGTGCCGAAAGCGGCCAGCCGCCCGCCGGCATCGCGCTCCACGGCGAAGACCGGATGCACGACCAGGCGGATGTCGAGAGCGCGCTCGGCAAGCTCGCTCAGCACCGAGTCCACCAGAAACGGCATGTCGTCGTTGACGATATCGATGACGGAGACCGGCTTGCCGCCGGCGCCGCCGGGCAGATCGTCAAAGCGGATTTTCGGCGCGCCCGGCCGGCGCGTCTCCATGAAGGCCCAGGCCTCCTGCGCCAGCTTCGCCAGCGTGTCCGGATCGTGGCCGATGAGATCGTCGGCCGCGGCCCGGGCAAAGAGCTGGGGCAGAAAGCTTTTGGGAATTTTGCCGTCGAGCGCGCCGAGGATTTTGCCCGCCTGCTCGAGCAGCTGGCGCGCGGCTTGGTCTTCTTCGGCGCCGAGAAGGCCCTCTACCGGCATAGCGAGCCCTTGCGTTGTGGGTGAATCACAAGGCGGAACGCGAGTGTTGCCGATCTGACGCGGTCCGTCGAGGGGCGGAATGGGAAATCACGGCCAGCGCCAATGCAGGATCGGCAGCAGAGCGGCCGGCGCCATCGAGGTGGCGATTTCCGTGCTCAGCGAAAGGGCCACGGCGCCGAGCAGGGAGATGACGGTGCCCAGGATGATCTTGCCGCCGAAGACCTCGTGGTGCGGATTGATCAGCCGGCTGAAATAGAGCCGGAACATGACCGACAGCCGGTTGATGGGCGAAACGACGGTGACCGGTGCGATCGACATGGCCATGAAAAGGAACATCTGCGAGATGCAGACCATGACGCCCGACAGCGTGAACCACTTCGCCGACTCCGGCTTGACCGAAATCGCGTGGCGCCACTGGCCGGGCCAGAGCAGAAACAGCGCCATCACCACCGTCGCCGCGGCATAGGCGATAAGGCCGCCGGCGAGGCTGACGCCCAGGCCCTTCCCTTCAAGACCGATGCGGACAAGAATCGGACTCACGCCGTAGCCGGTGGCCGACAGCAGGCTGAAGACGATGCCTTCGGCGTATCGCGGCTGAAAGGCCGCCGGTTCGGTTTTAATCGTGGCGCGGCCCGCCGCTTCGCTTGAAGCCGGCGTGGTCTTTTTGTTCTTCTCCCGCAGCGCATAATAGGGCCCGAGAAGAATGAGGCCAATTCCGAGCACTCTGAGCGGGGTCAGCGTCTCGCCGAGAATCCAAATGGCGAGCACCAGTGCGATGATGAGATTCGTTTGCTGGACGGGCGCGGCCAAATTCGCGCCGATCGCGCGCGTCGCCCGGTAGTTGCAATAGCGGCCCCAGATAAAATGCACGATGCCGGCGCTGGTGAGCGCAAGCCACGCATTCGGCGAAAACCCCGTCACCGCGCCGAGAGAGCCGGTGGCGGCAGCGGTGAGCAAGAATATTGGGACGCCGATCGGAACCGTGATCGCCATCGCCTGGGCGACAGAGCCAGTGAGAACACCGCGACGCAGGCTCGCATTGTTGAAGGCGAAGGTGGCCGCCGACAGCAGCGCAAGAAAACCTCCAAGCACCTGTCCGCGTCCTCTTTAAGTTCCGCCGCAGCGGCCCGAGACGCCGGACCGCCTCTGCCCGGCGCAATGCGTGTTGGCTGCTGCGTCGAGAAATTGGAGCGGGCGAAGGGATTCGAACCCTCGACCCCGACCTTGGCAAGGTCGTGCTCTACCCCTGAGCTACACCCGCATCCGTGAGGCAAGGCGGCCCGGGCCTCTAGCCCTGTCCGCCAAGGGCTTTCCTATGCCAAAAGGGATGCCTCTTTGCAACCAATCTCCCTCTCCCCGTTTACGGGAGAGGGTTGGGGTGAGGGGTGTTGCAATCGTCCGTTTACCTTGAGACGCCCCCTCACCCGGATTTCGCGCGAAGGCGCGGTATCCGACCTCTCCCCGCCCGGCGGGGAGAGGTGATATGGGAACCCATGCCCGCCAGTCCCGAAGACCTCTTTGCCTATCTCGACCGGCTCGGAATTAAGCATCCCACGGTGACGCATCCGCCGCTGTTCACCGTCGAGCAATCGCGGGCCTTGCGCGGCCAGATTCCCGGCGGGCACACAAAGAATCTCTTTCTCAAGGACAAGAAGGACGCGCTTTTTCTCGTGGTCGCGCTGGAGCACGCCGAGATCGATCTGAAAAGCCTGCACCGGAAGCTCGGCGCCAACGGCCGCTTTTCCTTCGGCTCGGCGCATCTGCTCCAGGAAGTCTGGGGCGTGCCGCCGGGCGCGGTGACGCCGTTCGGCGCGCTCAACGACACCGAAGGCCGCGTCACGGTTGTGCTCGATGCAGCGATGATGCGGCATGAAATCCTGAACTACCACCCGCTGGTCAATACGCGCACCACCTCCATTGCCCGGGCGGACCTGATAAAGTTCCTCGAGGCTACCGGGCATTTCCCGCAGATCGCGGCGGTGGCCGAGCCGGATATCGCCCTATGATTTGATTGCATTTCCGGCCGTGGTCACCATCTAATCGGGCGGATTTGGACTTTTCGCGCCCCGCGCGGCGCAGGTACAAGCGAGGATAAATGGCGCAAAACGGTGGAGCGACGGCGACCGCCGACGACGTGGTCCGCGATACGACTACGCAGACCTTCATGAAGGACGTCATCGAGGAATCGCGCCGCCAGCCGGTGCTGGTGGATTTCTGGGCGCCCTGGTGCGGGCCCTGCCGGCAGCTCACGCCCCTTTTGGAAAAGGCCGTGCGCGCCGCCAAAGGCAAGGTGAAGCTCGCAAAAATGAATATCGACGAGCATCCGGCCATCCCGGGCCAGATGGGCATCCAGTCGATCCCGGCGGTGATTGCTTTCGTCAACGGCCAGCCGGCCGATGGCTTTATGGGCGCGCTGCCGGAAAGCCAGGTCACCGGATTCATCGAACGCCTGCTCAAGCAGCCGGTCGCCGATGACGGCAAGGATGTGTTGAAGGAGGCGGACGCCGCGCTGACTCGCGGCGATGTCGCTGGAGCGGCCAGTCTCTATGCGCAGATTTTGGCCAACGATAGCGGGAATGTCGCGGCGCTCGCGGGTCTGGTGCGCGCTTACGTTCAAACCGGCGCGATCGATCAGGCCAAGCAGACGCTGGCGCTGGTGCCGGAAGCAAAGCAAAACGATCCCGCCGTGACCGCGGCGCGCGCGGCGCTGGAACTGGCCGAACAGGCGCGTGCGGTCGGACCGATCGCCGAACTGGAGAAGAAGGTGGCGGAGAACGCGCTCAATCACCAGGCGCGCTTCGATCTTGCCGTCGCGTTGAATGCGAAGGGAAAGCGGCAGGAGGCCGCGGATCATCTGTTGCAGATCGTCAAGCGCGACCGCAAATGGAACGACGACGGCGCGCGCAAGCAGCTGGTGCAGTTCTTCGAGGCCTGGGGTCCGGCCGATCCGGCGAGCGTCGAAGGACGCAAGCGTTTGTCTTCGATCTTGTTTGCGTAAGCAGATCGTGCTGTCACGGCGGAGCGGACGCGATGCCGATGAATGCTGAGTATCGAGGACCGATTGACCTTCCCGAGGTCATTGCGGTCTTTCCGTTGCCCGGTGCCCTGCTGCTGCCGCGCGGACAATTACCGCTCAATATTTTCGAGCCGCGTTACCTGGCGATGGTGGATGATTCCTTGCGCGACGGTCACCGCCTGATCGGCATGATCCAGCCGGACCATGCGCATTCCGGCAGCGCCGATAAACCCAATCTCTACAAAGTAGGTTGCGTCGGCCGTATCACGCAGATCGCCGAGACCGGCGATGGGCGCTACGTGCTCCAGCTCACCGGCGTCGCGCGCTTTCGCGTGGAGCGGGAGCTTCCGGTCGCAACCGCCTACCGGCAGTGCCGTGTGTCCTATCGGCCTTTCACCGACGATTTCATCGCGCGCAAGGGCGAGGAGAAAGTGGACCGCGAAGGTTTGCTCAAGGCGCTGGCCGCTTTTCTCAAGGCCAACAATCTGAAGGCCGACTGGGACGGCATCGAGCAGGCGCCGAACGAGGCGCTGGTCAACGCGCTGGCGATGATGTCGCCTTACGGCCCGGCCGAGAAGCAGGCCTTGCTGGAGGCGCCCGACCTGAAAACCCGCGCCGAAATTCTCGTGGCCCTGACCGAGATCGAACTGGCCAAGAGCGGCAATTCGGACGATTCGCCGCTGCAATGATATTTTTGATATCTTTTGCCCCCCATAAGGGTGAGGGTGTTGCAGGAACATCTGGAGTTACCGCATGACGACGTCATCCGCCGACCGGCCGCCAAGCGCGATCGACCCAAAGCTTTTGGAAATCCTGGTTTGCCCGCTGACGAAGAGTGCGCTCGAGTACGACGCGGAAAGGCAGGAGCTGATCTCGCGCGCCGCCAAGCTTGCCTATCCGATCCGCGACGGCATTCCCATCATGCTGCCGGAGGAAGCGCGCAAGCTGGATTGATGCCTTTGGAGCAAACCTGCCGATATTTTTTCTTGCCGCGGAGGCATAAAAAGAAAAAATGCCCCGGCGGCAGCGCCGGGGCATTAAAGGGAGGGCAAGAACGGGGCTCTCGCCCACGCGCATTCGAGCCGCGTTCAATGACAATCGTGCGACAACCACATGTAAATCCACATACGAGAAGCGGAAAAGACCATGAAAATCTGGGGGCGCAGAAATTCATCGAATGTACAAAAGGTGCTGTGGGCGGCGAGCGAGCTGGGCCTGGCCTTCGATCATGTCGAAGTCGGCGGCAGCTTCGGCGGCAATCGCGAGCCGTCTTATCTCGCGCTCAATCCCAACGGCTTGGTGCCGGCGATCCAGGATGGCGATCTTGTCTTGTGGGAGTCGAATGCGATTGTCCGGTACCTATCTGCAAAATTCGGCGCGGGTATGCTCGAGCCCTCGGCCCCCGAAATCAAGGCGCGCGCTGATCAATGGATGGATTGGCAGCTTTCCACGCTCGGTCCCCCCATGGTCACCGCCTATTGGGGCCTGATCCGCCTGCCGCCGGAGAAACGGGACAACGCCGCCATTGCCGCCGCGAAAACCCAGCTCGACGGCGCGATGAAAATTCTCGATGGCCAGCTCGGCAAAACCAAGTTCGTTGCCGGAGATATTTTTTCCATGGGTGATATTCCGGCCGCCATCATGGCGCATCGCTACCGGCACCTTTTTCCCGATCGCCCGGAGTTGCCTAACCTGGAGCGATGGTACGCATCGATTTCCGGGCGCCCGCCTTTTCGCCGCAGCGTCGCCGCGGTACCGATGACGTGAGTTTATAACGCCTCCCCGCGCAAAAGCCGCGGCACGTCGCCGACAAGCCCCGCCGCTTCGCGGATGAAGAAGTGTTTAAGCGCGGGCGCGCGATCGACGAGGCCCAGTCCGACATCCCGCGCCATGCGCAACAGATCGGAGCGGTTGGAGAACAGGCGGTTGAGGCCGTCGGTCGTGATCCCCATGGCCATGGTATCGAAGCGCCGCCAGCGCTGGTAGCGTTCCAGCACCTCGACGCCGCCGGGATCGAGCCCGAGCCGCGCGGCGTCGGCGATCGCTTCGGCCAGCGCGGCGACATCGCGCAGCCCCATGTTGAGCCCCTGCCCGGCGATGGGATGGATCACATGCGCGGCGTCGCCGACCAGCGCCAGCCGCTCGCCAATGAATGTGCGCGCGACATGCAGCCCGAGCGGAAAGGCGCGGCGCTGGCCCGACGCCTCGATCTCGCCGAGATGCAGACCGAAGCGGCGCTCGAGCTCCGCGTGAAATTCATGGTCGGGCAGCGCGACGATGCGCTCGGCCTCGCGCGTTTTTTCCGTCCACACCAGCGACGAGCGGCGGCCCTTCAACGGCAGGATGGCGAAGGGGCCGGCGGGAAGGAAATGCTCTTCCGCGCGCCCGCCGTGATCGCGTTCATGCGACACCGTGGTGACGATTCCCGATTGGTCGTAGTCCCAGCCGTGGGTGACGATCCCGGCCTGTTCGCGGATGGCCGAGCGCGCGCCGTCGGCGGCAACGAGCAGGCGCGCGGAGATTGCCGCCCCGTCGGCAAGATGAACCGCGATGCGCGGATCGTCCCCGGCATCGTCGAAGCGCGTGACTGCCGTAGGCGGCAGATCCACGCCCACCTCGCGCGCCTTGGCGGCCAGCGCCGCCAGCAGCGGCCCATTCTCGATCATATGCGCGAAGGGCTCGCCGTCCGCGACCTCGCCGCCGAAGGAAAGAAATGCCGGCCGCACCGCATCTTCGAGACGGCTGTCGGTAACGATCATCTCCAGGATCGGCTGCGCGTCGCCGGCCACGCTCTCCCAGACGCCGATGCTCTCAAACAGGTGCCGCGCGGCGGCCGCGATGGCCGAGGCGCGCGTGTCGGCGGGATTCGGCCGCGCGAAGGCGGGGTCGGCGACGGTCACGGAAAAACTTTCGCCCAATCCCTGGCGCAGCGCGATGGCGAGCGACAGGCCGGCGAAGCCGCCGCCGCCGATCAATACGTCGATTTGCTCGCTACGCCTGGGCGCCATGATGTGTTCAGTATAGGGTCATTCCCCGGCGCCACGAAACAGGCGCCCCTGTCGCCTCGCTTGCGAGCTCCTCCCATGTCCTCCGCCGTCCAGGACCTTCTCGACCTCCTCGATCTCGAACGGCTGGAGGTCAATCTGTTTCGCGGCCGCTCGCCGGAGGCTACGTGGCAGCGCGTGTTCGGCGGTCAGGTCATCGGCCAGGCGCTGGTCGCCGCCTGCCGCACGGTGGACGGCCGCCCGCCGCATTCGCTGCACGCTTATTTCCTGCTGCCGGGCGATCCCAAGGTGCCGATCATCTATGACGTGGACCGCATCCGCGACGGCGGGAGTTTTTCCACCCGGCGCGTGGTCGCGATTCAGCACGGTCATCCCATCTTTTCCATGGCCGCATCGTTTCATCGCGATGAGGCGGGATTCGAGCATCAAGTCAAAATGCCGGAGGTTCCCAAGCCGGAAGATTTGCCGCGCGAGGCGGAGCTGCGCGACCGCGTCATGCCCATGATGCCCGATCCGGTGCGCCGTTATTACGAGCGCGAGCGGCCGATCGAATTGCGGCCGGTGGAATTCGAGCGCTATCTCGGCAAGAAAGTCGCCGACGGGAAATTTCATGTCTGGATCCGCGCTACGGGAAGGCTGCCCGACGACCCCGCCATCCATCAATGCGTGCTGGCTTACGCCAGCGACATGACCCTGCTCGATTCCGCGCTCATCCCGCATGGGCGCACGCTGTTCGAAAAGGAGATCATGGCCGCGAGCCTCGATCATGCGCTCTGGCTGCACCGGCCGTTTCGCGCCGACGAATGGCTGCTCTACGCCCAGGACAGCCCGAACATGGGCGGCGCGCGGGGATTTTCGCGCGGCCTCATCTTTACCCGCGACGGCCAGCTTATCGCCTCCGTGGCGCAGGAAGGCCTCGTGCGCCTGCGCCAGCCGGACCGGTGAGTCCTGCCTAGGGCCTAGGCGGGACGCCGTCAAAGCAGGCAATCTCCTGCGAATAATTTAATCACAGTGCTGCAGTTTCAGGCAGGCACACAATACCGCTCCGCACGGCTCCCGCCCAAGAAAATCAAGTTATTACAGTACCATAGATCGAAATAACAAACGCGGCACGAAGTTTGAACATTAGACGGCAGCGTCGCCGGGACGCCGAGCCCCAGCCTTCAAGGTTTGCAGGGACAATAATATCGTTTCGACCGGCGACAACAGGGAGAGCCGGTCATGAAACTTGTGATTGCCATCATCAAACCCTTCAAGCTCGAAGAAGTTCGCGACGCGCTCACCGCCATCGGCGTGCACGGGATGACGGTCGCGGAGGTCAAAGGCTATGGCCGCCAAAAGGGCCATACGGAAATCTACCGCGGCGCCGAATACGCCGTGAATTTCCTGCCCAAGGTACGGATCGAAGTTGCGATCTCCGACGATCAGGCCGATCGCGTGATCGAAGCCATCATCGCCGCCGCTAAAACCGGTCAGATCGGCGACGGCAAGATTTTCGTCACCGATATTTCGCACGCCGTGCGCATCCGCACCGGCGAGAAGAACAACGACGCATTGTAAACCTTCCATAAATACACAGGGGGAGACAGATGATGACGACACGGGCGTCATGGGGCGGCCTCGCAATTTCCTTTGCCATCGCCGGCCTCGCAAGTTTCGCCGCTTCGCCGGCCTTCGCGCAGGCGGCGGGGATCAACCAGGCCGACACCGCCTGGATCATTTCCGCGACCGGACTGGTGCTGATGATGACCGTCCCCGGCCTCGCGCTTTTCTACGCGGGCATGGTGCGCAAGAAGAACGTGCTGGCCACCATGGCGCAGAGCCTCGTGGCAGCGATGCTTTGTTCGGTGCTGTGGCTGGCGGTGGGTTATTCGCTCGCCTTTAACGGCGATGGCGCCTTCATCGGCACGCTCGACCGCGTTTTCCTCCTCGGCGTCGGCATGGACACCGTGCATCCGGCCGCGAGCACCATTCCCGAAGCTCTTTTCATGATCTTCCAGATGACCTTCGCCGTCATCACCGTCGCGCTGGTCTCCGGTTCGGTGGCCGACCGCATGTGTTTTGCGGCCTTCGTATGGTTCGCGGCACTATGGCTGCTGCTGGTTTACGTGCCGCTGGCGCATTGGGTCTGGGGCGGCGGTTTCCTCGGCGCGGCGGGGCTGCTCGATTTTGCCGGCGGCACCGTGGTGCATCTCAACGCCGGCGTGGCGGGGCTGGTCGCGGCCTACGTGGTCGGCGCGCGCAAGGGCTACGGCACGGACAATATGGCGCCTTACAATCTGGCGCTCGGCGTGATCGGCACCGGCTTGCTGTGGGTCGGCTGGTTCGGCTTCAACGGCGGCTCCGCGCTCGCGGCCAATTCCCGCGCGGTTTACGCCATCGTCGCCACCCATCTCGCCGCCTGCTCCGGCGCGTTGGCCTGGATGTTCTGCGAATGGTGGACGCGCGGCAAACCCTCGGTGCTGGGCATGATCTCCGGCGTCATTGCCGGTCTCGGCACCATCACGCCCGCATCGGGCTTTGTGCTTCCCTGGCACGGCGTGGTCATCGGCCTGATCGCCGGCGCCAGCTGTTTCTGGGCCTGCACCAAGCTCAAACTGGCGCTCGGCTATGACGACTCGCTCGACGTGTTCGGCGTGCACGGCGTCGGCGGTTTCCTCGGCACTTTGCTGACCGGCGTTTTCGCCGTCGGCGCCATATCCGGGGGGCCGACCGGGCTGCTCGAAGGCAATTCCGGCCAGCTGCTGATCCAGGCCTATGGCGTCGCCGTCACCATCGTCTATGTCGGCGTCGCAACCTGGGTGCTGCTCAAGGTGATCGACCTGTTCTCACCGCTGCGGGTGAGCCCGCAACAGGAAATCGAGGGGCTGGACATCAGCCAGCACGGCGAATCGCTGCAATAAAATTCGCAGCATCAGCCACCTGCCATCGTCGCGGGGGGGGGGCGCTTTGCTTATGCCTAATTTATGGGCGTGATTTAGTTTTCTGTCATTATCTGCCTAATTAATAGTCACAATTGACCCGCATTGGTGCGGGGTCGGCGCCGGGGTCTACTTCACCCAGAGCGGTTCCTCAAAAATCATAAGTCTTATCAGAAGGTTACTTTTGGGCACCGCAACTGGCACGGGGCTTGATTACAGAAATGCGGCATTGCTCACGGACTCACTTTTCCGTGGGCGGAAGCTCAGCTGAGTTGCCTGGCTGCATCAGGCAGTACGAGCGCAGGGGGTGTCACCCAATGAAAATCGTCATGGCCATCATCAAGCCATTCAAGCTCGACGACGTCCGCGATGCTCTGACTTCCATCGGCGTGCACGGCATGACCGTCACCGAGGTGAAGGGATACGGACGCCAGAAGGGCCATACCGAAATCTACCGCGGCGCCGAATATGCCGTGAGCTTCCTACCGAAGCTCAAGGTCGAAGTCGCGGTGGACTCCGGCCAAGTCGACAAGGTCGTCGAGGCCATCACCGCGGCGGCCAAGACCGGCCAGATCGGCGACGGAAAAATTTTCGTCCTCGGACTCGAGCACGCCGTGCGCATCCGCACCGGCGAGGCCGATGCCGCGGCCCTTTAATCCCGCGCCCACAACGTATCGCGAATAGGAGTTCGACCATGACTCTCAGACTTTTCTCTCGCGCGGGACTTGCCGCTCTGGCTGCCGGCATGCTCGCCGCAACTCCCGCTTTGGCGCAGGAAGCGCCGAAGCTCGATACCGGCGACACGGCGTGGATGCTCACTTCCACCGCGCTGGTGCTGATGATGACCATCCCCGGCCTTGCGCTGTTCTACGGCGGCATGGTGCGCAAGAAAAACGTGCTCGGCACGACCATGCAAAGCTTCGCCATCTGCTGCCTTGTTACCGTCCTGTGGATGATCCTCGGTTATTCACTGGCCTTTTCTTCGGCCGCGACCGAAACGCTCAACGCCGTGATCGGCGGTGTGGAAAAATCCTTCCTGGCGGGCGTCAACAACGGCACCGTCAATTCGCTTGCCGCAACCATTCCCGAATGGGTCTTCATCACCTTCCAGATGACCTTCGCCATCATCACGCCGGCGCTCATTACCGGCGCCTTCGCCGAGCGCATGAAATTCTCGGCCATGCTGTGGTTCATGGGCGCCTGGCTGCTGCTGGTCTATTGCCCGATCGCACACTGGGTCTGGGGCGGCGGCTTCCTCGGCTCTGCCGGCGTGCTCGATTTCGCCGGCGGCACGGTGGTGCATATCAACGCCGGCGTGGCCGGTCTGGTCGCGGCGATTATTCTTGGTCCGCGCAAAGGCTATGGCACGGCCAACCTCTCGCCGCATAACCTCACCCTCTCCCTGATCGGCGCTTCGCTGCTGTGGGTCGGCTGGTTCGGTTTCAACGCCGGTTCGGCGGTGGCCGCCAACGCGCTTGCCGGCGCGGCCATGATCAATACTCAGGTGGCAACCGCCGCGGCGGCGTTGGCGTGGATGTTCTGCGAGTGGATCGTGATCAAGAAGCCGAGCCTGCTCGGCATCCTGTCCGGCGCCATCGCGGGCCTCGTCGCCGTCACTCCGGCGTCCGGTTTCGTCAATCCCACCGGCGCGCTCATCATCGGCATCGTGGCCGGCATCGGCTGCTACGTCGCTTCGGTGCATGTGAAGAAGGCGTTCGGCTACGACGACTCGCTCGACGTGTTCGGCGTGCACGGCGTCGGCGGCATCATCGGCGCCTTGCTGACCGGCGTGTTCGCCGATGCCGCCATCAACGAGCTGGGCAAGGATGCGAATCTCGCCACCCAGTTCTACGGCGTAGCGGTCACCTTCATCTACACGGCGGTCGCCTCCGCGGTCATTCTGCTCGTCATCAAGATGGCGATCGGGCTGCGGCCGACGGAACAGGAGGAAGAGGAAGGCCTCGATATCACCCAGCATGGAGAGGCGGTGTCGTAAGGCCTGCCGTAAGCGTCGAGTTCACGCGTGTTACGGTTTGGGGCGGCACCCGGCGCTCGCCCCTGCCGTCGATAGGCCCCGGCTCACGCCGGGGTCTCTTGCTTTGGAGGCCCCCTTCATGTCGATGGTTAAACAGGTCTTAACCCGGCCTTTTTATGCTGGCCTTTCCCGGCCGGGGCCCGCGCGCAGTGTTCATGTCGATGACCAAGACGGATGTATCCGCCGCCGCCTCTTTTTCCGGGGCTCCCGACGCGCGCTCGCCGTTTGCGCGGCTCAATGAGCTTCTGGCGCAGGCCAAGCCGGGCAAGCCGCCCATCGCCCTGTCGGTGGGCGAGCCGCAGCACCCGGTGCCAAGCTTTGTCGGTCCCGTGCTGGCCGCGCATATTGCCGACTTCGGGCGCTATCCGGCCAACAAAGGCATCGAGCCCTTCCTGACCGCCGCCGCCGTCTGGCTCGCAAAGCGCTTCAAGCTCACGCGCCCGGTCGATGCGCAGAGCGAAGTGCTGGTGCTCAACGGCACCCGCGAGGGCCTGTTTCTCGCCGCCATCGCCGCCAAGCGCTGGGTCGGCAAGCGTGAAGGCCGTCCGGCGATCCTGATCCCCAATCCGTTCTATGCCGCCTATTCCGCCGGCGCCGTGGCGGCGGATTGCGAGCCGGTCTATCTGCCGGCGACCAAGGAGACCGGATTTCTTCCCGATCTCGACGCGCTCACCGACGAGCTACTCGCCCGCACGGTCGCCTTCTACATCGCCTCGCCGTCCAACCCGCAAGGAGCGGTCGCGGACGCCAAATATCTCGCCCGTCTCGGCGCGTTGGCGCGGCGCTTCGGCTTTCTGGTCTTCGCCGACGAATGCTATTGCGAGATCTATGGCGACCGCCCGCCGCCCGGCATGCTGGAAGCCGCGGGGCCGGATTTCGCCCATGTCGTCGTCTTCCATTCGCTGTCGAAGCGATCGAGTCTGCCGGGATTGCGCGTGGGCTTCGCCGCCGGCGACCGGCGTTTCCTTTCGCGCTTTCTCGAATTGCGCAATGTGGCGGCGCCGCAGGTTCCCGTTCCCGCGCAGCACGTGGCCATCGCGGCCTATGGCGATGAAGCGCATGTGCGGGAGAACCGGCGTCTCTATAACGAAAAATTCGATCTCGCCGATCAGATCATCGGCCATCGCTATGGCTACACGCGTCCCGCCGGTGGATTTTTTCTCTGGCTCGAGATTTCCGCCCACGGCGGCGACGAGGCGGTCGCCATGACGCTGTGGCGCGAAGCGGGCCTGCGGGTGCTTCCCGGCCGCTATCTCGCGCGCGATCAGGCGGACAGAAGAAACCCCGGCGCCGGCTATATCCGCGTCGCCATGGTCCACGACAACCTCATCACCGCCGAGGCGCTGCATCGCCTCGTAGCGGCGCTCGGCTGAGGAGGGCGAACGATGTCGGTCATCGAACGCGGCTTCGACGCCCTCGCCGTCCTCTCCGATCATCTGCATGACGTCATGCGGCGGCGGCTGCGCGAGCTGGCCGGGATAGTTCTGCTCGCGATCGCCTTCACCGGCGCGACCGCGCTCGCTACCTGGTCGGTGCAGGACCCGAGCCTGAGCCACGCTACCGACGCGCCCATCCACAATCTGGTCGGCGCGACCGGCGCCATCGCCGCCGATTTTCTGATGCAGCTTCTCGGTCTCGCCTCCATCGTGCTCATGCTGCTGATCGCCATTCTGGGCTGGCGGCTCGTCACCCACCGGCCGCTCTATCGCGAGCGCCTGCGGATGCTGCTGTGGTTCGCCGCGGCGATCCTTGCCGCCGGCTTTGCCTCCTGCCTGCCGCGCACCGCCACCTGGCCGCTGCCGGGCGGCTTGGGCGGCGTTATCGGTGATGCCGTTTTGCTGACGCCCACGATACTGCTCGGCCCGCTGTCGGGAATGACGCGCATCGCGCTTGCCGGCGCGACCGGAGCGTTCGCGCTTTTGGCCTTTGCCATCGCCGCGGGCGCGATCTGGCGCGATCCCCGCGCGGCCGGCAGCGACGACGAGGAAGACAACGCCCGCCCCTACCGCGACGACGAGGAACGCGCGGCGATTTCGCTCGGCCGGATCGTGCATGCCCTGCTCAGCTTCAAAGCGCGGCTGCGGCTTCTTTTTGCCGAAAGACCGGCGCCCTTCCCCGCGCATGGCGCGGCGGCGGGTGCGCGTCTCGAGCCGCGCTTTTCCGCCGGCGAGGATTTCGAGGACGAGCTGGAAGACGAGGAAATCGAGGCCACGCCGCGGCGGCGTGCGCGGCGTGCCGCGCGGCCGGCCGCGCGCAGAGGCACGGGCGGCTACATGCTCCCTTCGCTCAATCTTCTGAGCGCGCCGCGCGCTTCCGAGCGCTCGACGCTCGGCAGCGGTGAGATCGAGGAAAACGGCCGCCTGTTGGAAAGCGTGCTGGGCGATTTCGGCGTACGCGGCGAGATCATCAACGCGCGGCCCGGACCCGTGGTGACGCTCTACGAGCTGGAGCCGGCGCCCGGCATCAAATCCTCGCGCGTCATCGGGCTGTCGGACGACATTGCGCGCTCCATGAGCAAATTGTCGGCGCGCGTCGCGGTGGTGCCCGGCCGCAACGCCATCGGCATCGAGCTGCCAAACCCGACGCGCGAGAAAGTCTATTTGCGCGAATTGCTCGACGACGACGATTACGCCGACACCACCGCCAAGCTGCCGCTCTGTCTCGGCAAGACCATCGGCGGCGAGTCGATGATCGCCGATCTCGCGCGCATGCCGCATCTGCTGATCGCCGGCACCACCGGCTCCGGCAAATCCGTCGCCATCAACACCATGATCCTCAGCCTGGTCTACCGCTTCAAGCCCGACCAGTGCCGCCTCATCATGGTGGACCCGAAGATGCTCGAGCTTTCCGTCTATGACGGCATCCCGCATCTGCTCACCCCCGTCGTCACCGATCCGAAGAAAGCGGTGGTGGCGCTGAAATGGGCGGTGCGCGAGATGGAAGAGCGCTACAAGAAAATGTCCAAGCTCGGCGTGCGCAACATCGACGGCTACAACGCCCGGCTCGGCGAAGCCAAAACCAAAGGCGAG
>JBBDNZ010000148.1:0-15872 GCA_040877285.1 Xanthobacteraceae bacterium | reverse complement strand
CACCGCAGCGGCCGTCAGCGCCGAGAGCGTCGCCGCGCCGTCCACCACGGAAAAATCCGGCAGCCCGATATGGGCGAAAGCGAAGGCATTGCGGTCGAGCGATTTCGGGTAGGGCTGGACAAAAAACGGGTGTTGTAAGACGCGCGCCACGAAATGCTCGTCCACGCGCCCTTTCGCCGCCTCGTCGCCATCGCGGTCGAGCGGCCGCCCGGTGCGCGCGCGCATGAAATCGTCGATCAGGGCGTTTCCAGGCCCGGTGTCGCAGGCGACCGGATCATTTCCCTGCTCCACATAGGTGACATTGGCGACGCCGCCGATGTTGAGCACCGCCAGCGGGCCGGGCCGGTCGAGGCTTTCCGCAATGGCGCGATGGAAAACAGGAACGATGGGCGCGCCCTGCCCGCCGGCGGCCATATCCGCCGCGCGGAAATCATAGGCCACCGGAATGCCGAGCCGCGCCGCCAGCGCCGCACCGTCGCCGATCTGCACGGTCAGCCTGTCCTGCGCCTTGTGCAGCACGGTCTGGCCGTGAAAGCCGACCACCGCCACGCCGCCGCGCGCAATGCCGTTCGCGTGCAGGAAGGATTCCACCACGACGCCGTGCACCTGGGTCACGAACGCCTCGGCTTTCGCTAAAATACCCGGTCGCTGCGTGCGATCCGTCAGCGCAGCGCCTTCCGTCAGCGCTTGCCGCAACAGGTCCCGTTCGGCTTCCTCGTAGGGCCGATAGCCCGTCGGACCCAGGCGCACGATCCGTTCGCCATCGGTCTCGATCAGCGCCACATCGACGCCGTCCAGGGATGTGCCGCTCATCATTCCGATAGCGGTAAGATTGCTCATGGTAACGGGAGGGGCCAGTTGAATCAGTCGCCGGACCTGTTAGACAACCGGCCACGCAACGCTTAAGCCAAATCCATGACCGCCTACAAGTCCGATTTCCTTAACGTGCTCGCGAGCCGGGGCTTTATTCATCAGGTCTCGGATGCCGAAGCCCTCGATGCGCGGGCCGCCTCCGGCGCGATCACCGCCTATGTCGGCTTCGACGCCACCGCGCCCAGCCTGCATATCGGCAATCTGCTGTCGATCATGATGCTGCGCTGGCTGCAAAAGACCGGCCACCGCCCGATCGCGCTCATAGGCGGCGGCACCAGCAAGATCGGCGACCCTTCCGGAAAGGACACCGCGCGCTCGCTGCTCGCCGACGCGCAGATTGCGGCCAATATCGCCTCCATTCGCACCGTCTTCGCGCGTTTTCTCGATTTCAACGCCGGCGCGATGATGGCCGACAATGCCGAGTGGCTCGACCGGCTGCTCTACATCCCGCTGCTGCGGGAAGTCGGGCGCCATTTCACCGTCAACCGCATGCTTACCTTCGATTCGGTAAAGCTCCGCCTCGAGCGCGAGCAGCCGCTGACATTTCTCGAATTCAACTACATGATCCTGCAGGCCTACGACTTCGTCGAGCTGCACAAGCGGCACGGCTGCATCTTGCAGATGGGCGGCTCGGATCAGTGGGGCAATATCGTCAATGGCATCGAGCTTGGGCGGCGCATGCTCGACGCGCAGCTCTTCGCGCTCACCACGCCGCTGCTGACTACCTCCTCCGGCGCCAAGATGGGAAAGACCGAAAGCGGCGCGGTGTGGCTCAACGCCGACATGACGCGCGCTTACGACTATTGGCAGTTCTGGCGCAACGTCGAGGACGCCGACGTCGCGCGGCTGCTCAAGCTCTTTACCGAACTTCCGTTGCCGGAAATCGGCCGATTGGCCGCGCTCGAGGGTCAGGAGATCAATGAGGCCAAGAAAATCCTCGCCACCGAGGCGACCGCGCTGCTACACGGCCGCGCGGCGGCGGAGGAAGCCGAACGCACCGCGCGCACCACGTTCGAGACCGGCGGACTCGCCACTACGCTGCCCACTTTCGAGATACCGCGCCGGGAACTGGAGAAAGGCATTGGCGTTCTCGCCGCCTTTGCCAAGGCGGGACTCGTCGCTTCCACCAGCGAGGCGCGCCGCCAGATCAAAGGCGGAGGGTTAAGGGTAAACGACAACGCCGTCACCGACGAGAAGATGGTTTTGACGCCGAAGCACTTGACGCCCGAAGGCGTCGTCAAGCTTTCGCTCGGCAAGAAGCGCCACCTGCTGCTCAAGCCGGCGTGACCGGCTAGGGGATTGTGTCGAAACCGCGGTCGGTGTTGCGGAACTCGAAGAATTTGCGCAGCAGCCCGGGCGCCACCGCCGAAAGCGGATTGACGTTGAGGCGCGGCGCATTGGGCGGGCCCACCACTTCATAGGTGACGCCCAGCAATCCCTCGTTGCTGCCGCCGAGGAAGAAACCCACGATCGGGAGTTGCCCGAACATGTTGTTCAACTGATAGAGCGGCACGAAAGAGCCGCGCAGGTGCACTTGGTCGGCTTCATAGTTGATATGACCGTCGATGGTTGCGCCGACGATGCCTTGAACGACGCCCTCGCGGATTTCCAGGCGGCCGGGATTCCGGGTGAACTCGGCCCGCATGCGTGAGAATTTAACGCCGTCGCGCTGGGCATTGGGGGCGCCGGAGACGATGCTCTCGAGCGCGGCCTCCCCGCGGATGGTGAAATCGCGAATGCTCAGGAGCCCTTCCTGCGGCGTCGGCGTGGCGGTCGGAGCGTCCATCGCCACCCACATCTGGCCGCCGACCATCCGCGCATAGGTATCGGTGAAGCGGAACAAGGTTCCGGCGTCCCTGGTTTCGAAATAAACGACCTGGCGGCCGTTGGCGCGGTTGCGCAAGTCGCCGACAAGCGCGGCGTCGCGCCCGAGCTTGGCGTTGAGGGCAAAGTTGCGCATCTTTCCGCCTCGTCGGGACAGCTTCAGTTCGACCGCGCGCAGCGTCTCACCGTTGAAACCGATGACGGTGTTGAGCTTGACGTCGAGATCGAGATCGGGGCTCTTGCCGTCGGGCCGCGAACCGGACATGGAGCTTTTGACGAATCCCCGGCCGTCGTAGATGTCGCCGCGCATGGTCACCCGCAGCGTGCCGTCGGCTGCACGATCAGCCTTGAAGTTTGCCTTGTCGCCTTCCGCCAAGCTGAAAACCGGAAAATGAGCGGCGGCGATCTCGCCTGAATTGTCGATTTCGAGGCTTCCTTTGACTTGCGTGCCCGCCCCCTCGATTGTCAGATTGTCGAGCCGTACCGACTGTGCCTTGCTCACCCAGGTAAAATTGGCGCGCGTTGTCTTGCCGGCCGGCTTTGTCCAGCCAGGCATCAGATTGTCGATGTTCGCTTGTGTCAGGTCGAGTTCGACGTTGAAGCGACTCTCCCGATCGGTCGCAGCCACTTGACCGTTCAAATTAAGCGGAACCGGTCCGACGAGAGCGTTGCCCAGGTTGAACCCGAGCCTCTCGCGCGCCTTTTCGTCAAGCGTCGTCTGGATGTGAACTTCGGCATAGGTTTCGGCGTGGGACTTGCGGTAGTTGACTGCGGCAGGCGCACCGGCGATTTTGACGTCGCCTTTAATCTGGTAGCCCTGATTGGTGGCAGCGATCCGGATGTTGCCTGCTTCCACCTTTTGCGCCAAGAACACTTGATCTGCGGCAAAATCGTCGATGTCGGCCGTGATCGAATAGGCCGCCGATCCCACGGGCAGGTCGGCCTTGAGCGGAAAATCGAGTGTCACCTGGGCCGTCAGCGTGCCTCGCGCCGTCGCCGGATCAAATGGCAGGCTGGAAAACTGCCGCAACCGATCCATCGCCAGCAATTCGGCGGCGGCCGGAACCAGACCCTCCAAGCGAAAGCGCGTGCGCGAAGGAGGCTCCGGCCCGTGGATCTTCGGCACTTCGAACACGCCGTCGAGTAGCGTGAGCTTGCGGCCGGACGGCAACTCGACGGTTCCACGGGCAAGACTCACCGTCGCCGTCTGACCCGTCGCGCGCACGATGAGATTGGCGCCGCGAATTTCGGGCAGGGCAGCGATCGGCTGAATGGTCGTATCGCGCGCCACAATGTCCACCGATAGGCCATCTTCCGGTATCGGAGGCCCGCCGCGCTTTAATTTTGAAAGCGGCGCATTGGTCGCGATCACCACACGCTCCACCGTGCCCGACGACGTATGATCCTGCACCCATTGCCACAGCTCCCGGTTGGCGAACGAGGGCCAAAGCTTCTTCATGGTCGATAGCGTCATGTGCGTGCCCGCCACGCCGATGGCGAGCCGCGGATCGGAATCCGAGAAATCGAAGCTACCGGTGAGCGCGACTCCGGTGTCGACGTTGGCCAAATCGCCCTGTTCCAGCGTTACGAGCCCCCGCGCGGGATCGATGCGCGCGCGCACCAAGATGCGGTTGAAGACCACAGGATCTTCTTGTCTCTGGCCCGCGCCGAGAACGACCGTCCCCCCGGTCATTCCCATCTTCCAGATTCCATCCTTGGCTTGCGGCGGCTCGATTTGAGCAAAAAGTGTCATCCGATTACCGCCCGAAATGATCTGGAACGGGACGATTAAGCGGCGGCGCGCCGCATCCCAATCGAGACTGAATTCGGCGCGGTCGATGCTGATGGCCAGATCGGGATCGTTCAGATCCGCCACAGTGCCGCCTTCGACGATTATCCGTCCCTGCAGCCCCTGCATCGCGCCTCCTTGGCCGATCTCCGCACGCAAACTTGCGGAGATTGGAAATTTGGTAACAACGGCGCCTTCGCCGACACGCAATGCCAGCAGCAAATCCTTGGCGAGAACCCGTCGCGCCTCCACAATGAAAGAGCGGCGGCCCAAGGTGCCCGGAGCCACGGCCGCCGAGAGAGACCAGGGGTGAACTGCGCTTTCGGATTCCACGATGAAGACAACGCCGCCCTCCTCCGACCGCATCAGGCCGAGATTGATGTTCTCGAAACGCCAGCGTTGCCCGTTGCGCTGATCATCAACGACAAGATTGCCGTTCTTGAGCCCGAGCTCCGTGAGATCGTGGCCGTCGAGACCGCTGGCGCCGAGACTGTCGATCCAGGCCAGCAACGCGGTGAGATTTTCGATGGGATTCGGCGGCGCGCCGGCCGTTGCGGCGTCGCTCGATTCATTTCGCGCGTCGGGTGCGCGGCCTGCCTGCGGCGAAAATTCGCTGACTGTCGCGGAAGCGGTCGCAATCGGATGCTTGTCCGCACCCGCAAAGACGGCGATTTTGCCGTCCGGCTCGATGCGGACGGCCAATTCGGCGCCCACTAGGCTGAGCCGTTGCGCGCGCATATTGCCGGCGATCAGCCCCCTCCCCGAGAAACCGACCTCGGCCTTTGGCGCGCTGGCCGCAATCGCGCCCTCCGCGTCGCGTACGACGATGTCGCGCAGACGCAGACGAATATGTCCCGACCTGTCGCGTTCGAGTTGCGTGCCGCCAACCTCGACCGTGTAGTTACCGCCGAAATTCTCCTCGATCGCGGCCGTGAGCCAAGGCGTCGCCAGATCGAGTTCGATCGGGCCGCTCGCCAGCCGCCACCACAAAGCGCCGAGGATGACGACGAAGACAACAGCGGCGGCGCTCAGTGCGATCAGAGAGCGGCGCACCAGTCTTCGCCGCAAGATGGGGTAGATGCGTCGCCATAGGGCCACGATCATCGGCACAGGCGTGCGCACGGACCTGGCCTTATGCGTGAGCCAATGCAGATGCAGGCTCGCCTCAAGTTTTCGAAGCGCCGCAGTACCCGGAGTGGTGTGTTTTTTCGCCATACCCTTCCCGGGCTTGTCCCGCCCACGATAATAGCCGCCGCGCTATCGCCCGTGAGGCGATTCGTGCAAACCGGCCGGGGTTTCACACAAAAAACAGGCCCCTGCCCCGGCCCGTTCCCCTATATCCTGTTGCTCACATTGACCCTTCGAAAGCGACGAAAGGAAGGCGTATGGACCCGGTACTTAACCCTGGTGCGAAGGCCCCGGCCTTCTCGCTCCCGTGCGACGGCGGCGGCCGCATTTCGCTGTCCGATTTCACCGGCAAGAACCTTGTCCTCTATTTCTACCCAAAGGCCGATACGCCCGGCTGCACGCGCGAGGCGCAGGCCTTTTCCGCTCTGCGTCCCACCTTCGAAGCCGCCGATACCGCCGTTATCGGCGTTTCCGCGGATCCGGTGCCGGCGCAGGAAAAATTCAAGGCTAAATACGACCTTTCCATCCCTTTGGCCTCCGACGAGACCCACAAGATGCTCATGGCATACGGCGTCTGGGGCGAGAAATCCATGTATGGGCGGACCTACATGGGCATCACGCGCGCCACCTTTCTCATCGACCGCCAGGGCCGGATTGCGCGCATCTGGCCCAAGGTATCCGTCGAAGGCCACGCCGAAGAGGTGCTTGCCGCGGCCAAGACCTTGTGACGTTTACCATCCTGGCATCCTGATTGGATTCCGTTTCCGGAAAATTAACCACAACGGGCTGAAATCGGCAGGTGAAGTAGCCGGCTCTGCACGCGCGGACCGGGGTGGGGAGCGTTTATGCCGTCTCGGTCCGGGCCTTATTACCATCACTACGACGCGCATCCGGCCCGCCAGCCGCAGCCGCGGGTGCAAGCGGCGGCGATGCACCGTCATGCCGTGATGGCGCGGGACTATATTCTCGGTCACGCCGGCCGTCAGCTCCGCCTCGGTCCCATCGCTTTCTGGATCGCCGTCGGCGCGCTCGTTATCATGGGGGTCTGGACCATCGCGACGGCAACCTATTTTGCCTTTCGCGAAGACGTGCTCACGCGCCTCATCGGCCGGCAGGCGGAAATGCAATTCGCCTATGAAGACCGTGTCGCCGATTTACGCGCGCAAATCGACCGCATCACCAGCCGCCAGCTTCTCGACCAGGAGCAGTTCGAACAGAAACTCGAACAACTCATGCGCCGTCAGGCCGTTCTGGAATCGCGCTCCTCGACGCTGAGCGCGGCGGCCGACCCGATGCTGACCGGCTCCATCAAGCTCGCGCCGCGCAGCGGCGGCGCCGATCTGCCCGCGGCCCGCCTGCCGAAGCCGTCACCCATCAGCGACACGAAAACCTTTAGCGTCCCACCTGAGCGCAAGGCCTGGATCGCGCCTAGCTCGGCCAGTGGCGCTGGAACTGCGAAGCCCGCCGGCGTGCATGCCACGCTCGCGCGCTTGCAAACTTCGCTCGATCATGTGGAACGGCAGCAATATGCGACGCTCGGCGCGCTGGAGGAGAGCTATAGCTCCAGGGCGCATCGCATGCGCAGCGTTCTCGCCGATTTCGGCCTCAATCCCGGCAAGGCGCCCTCGGTGTTCAGCCGCAGCGGAACGGGAGGACCTTTCGTGCCGGCCAAGCCGCGCGGCGAGGCCGGCGCCTTCGAACACCAGCTTTACCGCATCAATCTGGCGCGCGCCCACGTCGATGAACTCAGCCGTACGCTGGTGACGGTTCCCCTGCGCAAGCCGGTGACGGGCGAAATCGACTTAAGCTCCGGCTTTGGCATGCGGATTGATCCCTTCCTGCATACGCCTGCCATGCATACCGGCCTCGATTTCCGCGGCGATATGGGTGACCCGATCCGCGCCACCGCCGCCGGCAAGGTGACGCATGCGGGCTGGAACGGCGGCTACGGCAAAATGGTCGAGATCGACCACGGCAATGGTTTCTCGACTCGTTATGGGCACCTGTCGGAAATCGGCGTTTCGGCCGGCCAATTGGTCCGCACCGGACAGATCATAGGCCGGATCGGCTCGAGCGGGCGCTCCACCGGTCCGCACCTGCACTATGAGACACGGGTGGAAGGCGAGGCGACCAACCCGCAGAAATTTCTGCGCGCCGGCGACCTCCTGGGCGGTATTCTGTAGGATTAGTCCACGTCCTCCACCTCCGCAGGGCCGGTTCCGAAGGCCTTTTGCGCCAGCGTGGCCTGCATGAAGTGGTCGAGATCGCCGTCGAGCACGGCCGCGGTGTTCGAAGTCTGCACGCCGGTGCGAAGATCCTTCACCATCTGGTAGGGCTGCAGCACGTAGGAGCGGATCTGGTGGCCCCAGCCGATGTCGGTCTTGGCGGCCTGCTCGGCGGCGGCCTTCTGCTCGCGCTTCTTCAATTCCGACTCATAAAGCTTGGCGCGCAGCATGTCCCAGGCCTGGGCGCGGTTGCGGTGCTGGGAGCGGTCGTTCTGGCACATGACCACGATGTTGGTCGGGATATGGGTCAGCCGCACCGCCGATTCCGTCTTGTTGACGTGCTGCCCCCCCGCCCCGCCGGCGCGCAAGGTATCGACGCGCACGTCGGATTCCTTGATGTCCACGTTGATGCGGTCGTCCACCACCGGATAGACGGTGACGCTGGCGAATGAGGTGTGGCGCCGCGCATTGGAATCGAACGGCGAGATGCGCACGAGGCGATGCACGCCCGCTTCCGTTTTCAGCCAGCCATAGGCATTGCGGCCCTTGACCCGCACGGTGGCCGATTTGATGCCGGCTTCCTCGCCTTCGGTCTCCTCGATCCACTCGACCTTGTAGCCGTGCCGTTCGGCCCAGCGGGTGTGCATGCGTATGAGCATGCTGGCCCAGTCCTGGCTCTCGGTGCCGCCGGCGCCGGCGTGGACTTCGAGATAGGTGTCGTTGGCGTCGGCCTCGCCGGAGAGCAAGGCCTCGAGCTCAAGTCGAGCAACGTCGGCCTTCAGCGCCTTGAGCGCCGCTTCCGCCTCGGCAACGACCTTCTGATCTTTTTCCGCCTCGCCGAGCTCGATCATCGTCAGATGATCGTCCAGCTCGCGTTCGATGCGTTCGATGCCGGTGAGCTGATTCTCCAGCGCCGTGCGCTCCTGCATCACTCTTTGAGCGCGTGCCGTATCGTTCCAGAGATTGGGGTCCTCGGCCTGCTTGTTCAGCTCGGCCAGCCGCATCTTCGACTTGTCGAAGTCAAAGATGCCTCCTCAGCAGCCCGACCGACTGCTTGATGGCATCGACGGCGTCTTGCGTTTCTGCGCGCATGGGGATGATTTAATCGCCGCGGCCCGGCAAGGCAATCCACGGCAAGCGGCAATGGGCGGCTAATACAGCCCGCCGGTGCCCGAGCGGATGGCGCGGTCGTCGTCGGGGGTGAGCGACCAGCCGCGGCCATAATTATCATCGCCATAGCCGACGATTGAATAGCTGTCGGGCGGCGCGGTGCCGGGCTTGAAGGCTTCGAGAATGACCTTGCCGTCGAAACCGGGCGGCACGCGCGTGCCGGTCCTGCTGTCCACGCGAATCAGCTTGATGCCGGCCGGCACGCGGAAGGGGACGGGGGGCTTGTTGGCGAGCGCGACTTTCATGAAATCCTTTACGATCGGCGCGGCGAGGCCGCCGCCGGTGGCGCGGTTGCCGATCGAGCGCGGCTTGTCGTAGCCGAGATAAACCCCCACCGCGAGATCGGGCGAGAAGCCGATGAACCAGACATCCTTGGCGTCATTGGTGGTGCCGGTCTTGCCCGCGACCGGCTTGCCGACCTCGCGCAAAGCCGTGCCGGTCCCCCGCTGCACCACGCCCTCCATCATCGAGGTGATCTGATAGGCGGTCATCGGGTCGAGCACCTGTTCTCGCCGGTCGATCAGCGTCGGCTCCGGCTGGCCCTGCCATTCGTCGGCGTCGCAGCCGCGGCATTCCCGCTCATCGTGGCGGAAGATAGTGTGGCCGTAGCGGTCCTGGATGCGGTCGATCAGCGTCGGCTTCACCCGCTTGCCGCCGTTGTCGATCATCGAATAGGCGCTGACCATGCGCAGCAGCGTCGTCTCGCCGGCGCCGAGCGCGAACGAGAGATAAGGCGGCAAATCGTCATAGACGCCGAAGCGCTTGGAATAGTCGGCAATCAGCGGCATGCCGACGTCCTGCGCCAGCCGCACGGTCATCACATTGCGCGAGTTCTCGACGCCAAAGCGCAGCGTGGACGGGCCGTAGAACTTGCCCTCGTAGTTCTCCGGCTTCCAGGTTTCCAGGCCCGGCCCCTGCTCGATTTCCAGCGGCGCGTCCAGCACGATTGACGACGGCGTGTAACCGTTGTCGAGCGCGGTGGCATAGACGATCGGCTTGAACGCCGAACCCGGCTGGCGCAGCGCTTGCGTCGCGCGGTTGAACTGACTCTGGTCGTAGGAGAAGCCGCCCACCATGGCGAGCACGCGCCCGGTCAGCGGGTCCATCGCCAAGATGGCGCCGGAAATCTCCGGCACCTGGCGCAGGCGGAATTGCCCGTCCTTGGCCTTGCCGTCCTTGTCGGTCAGCGGATCGACATAGACGACGTCGCCGGGCTCGACTACCTGCGAAACCTTCGTCGGCGTGCGCCCGCGCGCTGATCCTTCGGCGGCCTTCGCCCATTTCGCGCCTTCCAGCGGCAAGATGCCGACTTCACGCTGTTTCGAGATGGCGCCGCCCGGCTCGCGCGGCGGCTGAAAGCCGATCCGCGCCGTTTTGTCGTCGGATTCCAGCACCACCGCCAGGCGCCAGGAATCGATGTCGCTCAGCGCACGCACGTCGGCAAGCGCGACTCCCCAATCGGCGCCAAGCTCGATCTTCGTCACCGGACCGCGCCAGCCTTGTGTCTCGTCGAATTGAACGAGGCCGCCGACCAGCACCTTGCGCGCCAGCACCTGAAGCTTGGGGTCGAGGGTCGTGCGCACCGACAGCCCGCCCTCGTAGAGCTTCTTTTCGCCGTAGCGCTCATAGATTTCGCGCCGGACTTCTTCTGCGAAATATTCGGCGGAAAAGATATGCGCGCCGGTCACCCGCGAGGCGACTTCCAGCGGTGCTTTCTTTGCCGCCTCGCCTTCCTTTGCGCTGACATAACCGTTCTCGATCATGCGATCGAGCACGTAATTCCGCCGCTCGATCGCGCGCTCGCGTTGCCGGTGCGGATTGAGGCTGGTCGGCGCCTTGGGCAAGGCCGCGAGATAAGCGACCTCGGGCAGAGTCAACTCATGGACCGATTTGTCGAAATAGATCAGCGAGGCTGCGGCGATTCCCCAGGCGCCGAGGCCTAGATAGATTTCGTTGAGATAGAGTTCGAGAATTTTGTCTTTGGAATAGGCGCGCTCGATCTTCATGGCCAGCAGCGCCTCCTTGGCCTTACGCTCGAAGGAGATTTCGTTGGTCAACAGGAAGTTCTTGGCAACCTGCTGAGTGATGGTGGAAGCACCCTGTGGGCGGCGGTTACCGCCGGCCATATAATTCTGAACATAGAGAATGGAGGCGCGCGCGATGCCGGCAAAGTCGAGCCCGCCGTGGTCGTAGAAATTCTTGTCCTCGGCCGCCAGGAAGGCGTTGATGACGGACTTGGGCACGGCCTGGATCGGAATATAGAGCCGGCGTTCGGTGGCGTATTCGGCGACCAGCGCGCCGTCCGCCGCATGCACGCGGGTCATCACCGGCGGCTCATAATCCTGCAGTTGCGAATAATCCGGCAGGTCCCTGGAGAAATGCCACATCAGCCCGGCGGTCGCGGCAACGCCGATCAGGAACAAGATGGTCCCGGCCGTGAACAAAAGCCCGATAAAGCGAAACATTCCCTTCATTGCCGGATTTCCGTTTTTTCCATCCGCAAGCGGCGCACTAAGCCGTACACTTGGAACTCTTCCACAGGTGGCGGCACACCGTATTTTCGCGCCGTTTTATGTTGAAACTGAGGCTGATGGAACATGCTTGGCCTTGTCAATTGCGGTCCGAGGCCGCCGGCGCGCCCGCCATGCGCGTGCGGACATAGCTGTCCACAGCTTGCGCGATGGCGCCCGCGGTTCGCGTCTGCCAGGCCCGCGACGTTAACTGTTTTAGATCCTGCCGGTTGGACACGAAACCGAGTTCGAGCAGCACCGACGGCACGTCGGGCGCTTTTAGCACGATAAACCCGGCCGACTTAAGCGGACGTTTATGCAGGCGCGTCGCGCTTTTCATCTCGTTCACCAGGGTGCGGGCGAATTGTACGGAAAAGGTCTTGGTCTCGCGCCGCGCCAGATCGATCAGGATATCCGCCACGTCATCGGGCTCGCGGGACAAGTCCACCCCGGCGATCACGTCGGCCCGGTTCTCCGCCTCGGCAAGCCGGGCCGCTTCCGCGTCCGAGGCCGTTTCCGACAGCGTATAGACGGCTGCGCCCTGGGCGCTGCCCTCACCGCGGCCGAGCGCATCGGCGTGAATCGAAATGAACAGCGACGCCTGCCTCACGCGCGCCAGCCGTACCCGTTCGGTGAGCGGCACGAAGACGTCCTCCGTTCGCGTCATGGCAACGCGGTAATTGCCGAGCTGCTCGATCTTGTCGCGCAGCAGCAGGGCAAAATTGAGCACGATGTCCTTTTCGCTCTCTCCGCTGGATGCATGCGTGCCATTGTCGATGCCGCCATGCCCGGGATCGAGCATGATAAGAGGCCGCGGATCGCTGGTTGCCGTTTCGGCATCCGGCGTTTTGGATGGCGGCGCGGTTGCTTTATTGTCCTGCGCGATCATGCTCAGGAAGGTTTCGCGATCGATTGCGGCGAGATCGACCACAAGCCGCGCTGGATGACCTTCGGCTGCATCGAGCACGAAAGACTTTTCAATCCTCACCGGCTCCACCACATCGATCACGATGCGCGAAGCGCCCTGGATCACCAGGCCATAGCGGAAGGCCTTGATGAGGCCGCGTCCGCTTTCCCCCACCTTTGCCGGCAATTGGAAAGTCACCTGCGGCAGATCGATCACGACGCGGTAGGGATCGGCTAGCGCGAAGGCGCGCAGATCGACCTTGCCGCTGAGATCCATCACGAAGCGGGTCTGGTTTTCGTCGCCTCCGATTCGGACGTCGGAGGCGACCGGAAATTTCCCGGGGACCGCCGGCGCGGCAACGGCGTTCCCTCCGGCGGGCGCCGCCGGGCCGAGACCCGCCAGCAACGCCGCGCCGAGCGCAAGGGCAACCAGGCATTTTGCGCGGATAGACACCGAATCCGGGCCCTCCAAGGCCTCCTTACCCCATATGGAGGCGGCGGTGAATCGCAACTTAACGCAGGCCGAATTTTTGTGTGGCACCAAGCCTATGGACCCCCCATATGATGACAGTGTGCTTGCCATCCGCATGGAGCGGCCGTAATAAGGGTTGCTGACGGTTTACTAAGTTCCGGTTGTGCCGCGTTCGGGCATCCGGCACGTCCGTCCTGGATCGTTTCCCTTCGGCGGGAGCGACATGGCGGGCGCCATCGGGCCGGCATCGCAAATGCGCCAAAGCGGTCGAATGTCTCTGGACCGCGCAACCCCATCCAGGCGCACGGGCGACGCAGGATCCCTCAAGCCGATGCCCTTGTTGAGCAACCGGGTCATGCGCAAGGCAAATGCCGAGCGCGGCGGCGTGGCTACCCCTCCATCGAGGCTATGTCCCGTCGCCGGCCGCCAGCGAAGAGAAACCACGGCAGCGCCTCATCGCTGCCTCCGCTACGGGCCCGACGTAATGGCCGACACGCGCGACAGAAATTGGCCGCATCGCCGCCGCGAACAGCCTGCGACGGCACGCGTGACCGCCGCGCCTTTTTCGCCCGCCGTCGCAGCCCTTCATTTCCACCAAAAATCAGGCAAGCCGCGCTTGGCGCCATGCTCCGTCTCGTTCGTGTCAATGAGCGCCAGCGAGCCGGCCTGCCGCTATGAGAAGAATCAATGGCAAACAAAATGCTCATCGACGCAACCCACCCGGAGGAAACTCGGGTGGTCGTCCTGCGCGGCAATCGTGTCGAGGAATTCGACTTCGAATCCGCCAACCGTAAACAGCTTCGCGGAAATATCTATCTCGCCAAGGTGACCCGTGTGGAGCCGTCGCTCCAGGCGGCTTTCGTCGACTACGGCGGCAACCGCCACGGCTTCCTCGCTTTTAGCGAAATTCATCCCGACTATTATCAGATCCCCGTCGCCGACCGGCGGGCTTTGATCGAAGAAGACGAGCGCGCGGCGCGCGCGGCTGATGCCGATGCCGAAAATCGCGCCGGCCACCGCCGCAGCAACGCGCGGCGCCGGCAGGAGACCGTCAGAAGCAAGCCGGTCGAAGCGGAAGCTCCCGCGCCGGACGAAACCGAGGCCGATGCCCTCGAGAATGCGGCCCCGGGCGACGCCGAGTCTGCCGTCTTCAGCGAAGCCGAGTTGGATGCGCAATTCGAGAACGCCGAGCTGGGGCCTGGCACCCGACCGGCGCCCGAGGATAACGCGCCTGCCGGCGACGAGACGTCCACGCCCGAGCATCTGGCCGCCGCCGAGCTGACGCCGCAAGAAACGATCGGCATGATTCCGCAGGCCGAATCCGCCGAGGTGGAGCAAACCCGCGCTCAGGACGCCGGCAACGATGCGAATGGCGCGGCCGCCGGTGCCGACAACGTGCATCGCGCCGACCGTGGCGGCGAGAATGTCGAAAGCGAACAGCCTGCCGTCGAATCCGTCGGCGGCGCGGACGCACTCGAGGAAGTTCCCGAGCGGGCGCACCGCCATCGCCGCCAATACAAAATCCAGGAAGTCATCAAGCGCCGTCAGGTCATGCTGGTGCAGGTGGTGAAGGAAGAGCGCGGCACCAAGGGCGCGGCGCTCACCAGCTATCTCTCGCTCGCCGGCCGTTATTCGGTGCTGATGCCGAACACCGCGCGCGGCGGCGGCATCAGCCGAAAAATCACCGATCTCACCGATCGCAAGCGTCTCAAGGAAATCGCGCAGGAATTGCAAGTGCCGGAAGGCATGGGTGTCATCCTGCGCACCGCGGGCGCCAGCCGCACCAAAACGGAAGTCAAACGCGACTTCGAATATCTCCTGCGGCTTTGGGAGACGGTGCGCGATCTGACGCTGAAATCCACCGCGCCGACCCTCGTCTATGAGGAAGGCTCGCTGGTCAAGCGCGCCATTCGCGACCTCTACAACAAGGACATCGACGAAATCATCGTCGCCGGCGACGAGGCCCACAAGGAGGCCAAGGAATTCATGCGCATGCTCATGCCGAGTCATGCGAAGAACGTGAAACCTTACAAGGACCTCCAGCCGCTCTTCACCCGCTACGGCATCGAGGGCCAGCTCGACGCCATGTTCTCGCCCACCGTGCAGTTGCGCTCCGGCGGCTACATCGTGATCAACCAGGCCGAGGCCCTGGTCGCCATCGACGTCAACTCCGGCCGCGCCACGCGCGAGCACCATATCGAGGACACTGCGCTCAAGACCAATCTCGAAGCCGCCGAGGAAATCGCGCGGCAATTGCGCATGCGCGATCTTGCCGGGCTTATCGTCATCGACTTCATCGACATGGAGGAGAAGCGCAACATCCGCGCGGTGGAGCGCCGGCTGAAGGAATGTCTCAAGCAGGACCGCGCGCGCATTCAGGTCGGCGGCATTTCGCATTTCGGCCTGCTGGAAATGTCGCGCCAGCGCATCCGCACCAGCGTGCTGGAGAGTTCGACGGAAAAATGCCCGGCCTGCGGCGGCACCGGACATGTTCGCTCGGTCGCTTCGGTGGCGTTGCAGCTTCTGCGCGCGCTGGAAGAGACGCTGCTCAAGAGCCCCACGCACAATCTCGTCGTGCGCACGCGACCGGAAGTCGCGATCTACGTGCTCAACCACAAGCGCGCGCATCTGCGCAGCTTGGAGGAGCGTTTCCAGGTCATGGTGACGATCACCGCCGACCCCACCGTCGCGGGTCAGATCTCCTTTGTCATCGATCGCGGCGAACAGGTGCATTCTGCCGAAGCGGCGAAGGCCCTGCTGGCCGCGCAGCCGGTGCAGATCCTGCCGCCGGCGGAGGAAGAAGAGGAATTTGAGGACGAGGAAGAAGCCGAGGTCGAAGCCGAAACACAGACGGAAGCGAAAGCCGGAGAAGAGCGCCCTGAAGGCGGGCGCGAAGAAGGTGCTTCGCGGCGGCGCAGGCGGCGGCGCGGGCGTGGCGGAGGGCGTTCGCCCGATCTATCCCGTGAGGCTCAACC
>JBBDNZ010000147.1:0-15902 GCA_040877285.1 Xanthobacteraceae bacterium | reverse complement strand
CCGAGGCCGTGCGCTCGGCCATCGATCAGTTCATCGGCAGCCCGCCGCCGGTGGCGGTTCCGGCCACGGCAACGCCGCAAGAAGCACAATAAGCTCAAATGCCGCCGTGTCGCGGTCCGGCTTATCGACTATGATTCCGGGGTGGACGAATCAGTCGCCGGCAACGGCCGGCGGCGGCGAGGCCCGGATGCTCCACCCGTTTCTGCGCACTCTGGTCAAGATCATCCTCGCCTCGCTGGTGGCGGGCGTGATCCTCAACCAATTGGGCGTAACCCCCGACGAACTGATGCGGCAATTCGGCCTGTCGCGCGAGAAAATCGAGGAGCTGGCGCGGCAGGGGCTGGCCTGGGCGCTGCCGAACCTGATGCTCGGGGCCATGGTGATCGTGCCCGTGTGGTTCCTGGTCTATCTTTTCCGGCCGCCCGGCCGCAGCAGCGAATAGCCCCAAACAAGATCGCCTAACGTCGTTGCAACTCTCGCCCCGCGCAATCGAACTCGGGTTTACCCGAGTTCGATCGGTTAAAGAGTGGCCGAACTCGGAAACATCCGGCTTCGGCTGAGAGGTCGATTCCGAGCGAAAGCGAGGGATCGGGTGGGGGGCCTTGCCGCGATTCTGAGCGGATCGAAACGCCCGCTCACCCGGCTCGGCTCGCGTTGCGCGCCTCGCCACGCTTTCTCCGCAAGCGGGGAGAGGGACAGCCGGCACCGCCGATCAGAGCTGCAAGCTAAAACGATCATACTCTACACCGCGCCGGGCACCGGCAGAGCCGTCCTTGCCTCGCGCAGCTTCGACAGCACCGAGGCGGCGACCAGCGCCGCCGCGACGACCGCGATCATGATCGTGCATATGGCGTTGATCTGCGGCTTCACGCCGAGGCGCACTTCCGAATAGATGCGGATCGGCAGCGTGGTGGCGCCGGGGCCGGTGGTGAAGCTCGCGATCACCAGATCGTCGAGCGACAGGCTGAAAGCGAGCATCCAGCTCGCCGCCACCGCGGGGGCGATCAGCGGCAAGGTGACGGTCAGAAAAGTTTTTACCGGCGGGCAGCCGAGATCCAAGGCCGCCTCTTCCAGGCTGCGGTCGAAGCCGAGCAGCCGCGCCTGCACGATGACGGTTACAAAGCCCATGATCAGCGTGGTATGCGCGATCACGATCGTCCAGAAACCGCGATCGACCTCCGCCGCCACGAACAAAAGCAGCAGCGAGAGGCCGACGATCACCTCCGGCAGGACGAGCGGCGCGAAGATCATGGCGGAGAACAACAGGCGGCCGCGAAAGCGCCCCATCCGCACCAGCGCAAGCGCCGCCAGCGTGCCCAGCACCGTGGCGGCCGTGGCGGACACAAGCGCGACGCGCAGGCTGATCCAGGCGGCGGCCAGCATGGCGTCGTCCTGCAGCAATTCGGCATACCAGCGCGTGGACCAGCCGCCCCACAGCGTGACCAGCCGCGAGGCATTGAAGGAGTAGATCACGAGAATGACGATGGGCAGATAAAGGAAGGCAAGCCCGAGCGCGATCGAGGTGATATTGAACCAGCTCGGTCCCTTGCGCATCAGCGGTTACTTTCCGGTTCGCGCGCCTGCATGTGCTGATAGATCATCAGCGGCACGATCAGAAGAAGCAGCAGCATCACCGCCACCGCGGAAGCCACCGGCCAGTCCCGGTTGCCGAAAAATTCGATCCACAAAGTTTGTCCGATCATGACCGAGCCCGAACCGCCGAGCAGATCGGGAATGACGAATTCACCGACGATGGGAATAAAGCAGAGCAGCGCGCCGGCGACGACGCCGGGCAGCGCCAGCGGGACGGTGACCAGCCAAAACGCTTTCCAGCGCGGGCAGCCGAGATCGGCGGCGGCTTCCAGCAGGCTTTCATCCATCTTTTCCAGCGTGGCGTAGATCGGCAGCACCATGAAGGGCAGATAGGAATAGACGATGCCGATATAGATCGCCGTGTCGGTGGCGAGCCAGGTGAGCGGCTCCTGGACGATACCGAGCGCGATCAGCGTATCGTTCAGCAGCCCCTCGCGCTGGAGAATGTTGATCCAGGCATAAATCCGGATCAGGAACGAAGTCCAGAACGGCAGGATGACGAGCACGACCAGCACGGACTGGAGCCGCCGCGGCATCCGCGCGAGGCCATAGGCGACGGGAAAGCCGAGCAGCAGAAGCATCAGCGTCGATGCCGCGGCGATCTCCAGGCTTCTGAGATAGGACGTTAGATAAAGACTGTCGGAAAGCAGCAGGGCATAGGTGTCGAGCTTCAGCCCGGAAAGAAAATCCTTGAGACCCTGCCAGCCGGCGGACAAATCGAACAACGGCGTATAGGGCGGCTGCGCCAGCGCGGTCTGCGACAGGCTGAGCTTGAGCACGATCAGGAAGGGTACGAGGAAAAAGGCGATCAGCCAGGCATAGGGCGCCAGCACGACGAGGCGCGCGGCCCAGGAACGATTGGCGGCGATGGAGGTTTTCTCGCTCATCGCGTCAACACCAGCCCGGCTTCCGGCGCCCAGGAGAGCCACACGCGGTCGTCCCAGGTGATCGGCCGTTCCACCAGCCGCGTCATGTTGGCTGCCGCCGCCTTGATCTCGAGGCCGCCATCCGTGCGCACCTTGTAGACGGAGACGTCGCCGAGATAGCCGATGTCCCAGACCTGTCCCGCAATACAATTGGCTTCGGTGGAAGCGGGCGGATCGAGAGCGATGCGCAGCTTCTCCGGCCGCAACGCGACCCAGACCGTGCCGCCCGGCTCGGCTTGCGGCGTCTGCTTGAGGTGAATGCGGCCCGCGGCGGCGCTGTCGATCAGCATGCCGTCCGCGCCGATCGAGACGATTTGGCCCTCGATCACATTGATATCTCCGACGAACTGCGCCACCCAGCGCGAATTCGGCTGCTCGTAGATTTCCGGCGGCGTGCCGACCTGCATCAAGCGGCCGTGATCCATGACGCCGATGCGGTCGGCAAGACTCATCGCCTCTTCCTGATCGTGGGTGACGATGACGAAGGTCAGCCCGAGCCTCGACTGCAAATCCGCCAATTCAAAACGGGTTTCCTCGCGCAGCCGCCGGTCGAGCGCCGCCAGCGGCTCGTCGAGCAAGAGCACGCGCGGGCGCTTGACCAGGCAGCGGGCGAGCGCCACACGCTGGCGCTGGCCGCCGGAAAGCTGGTGCGGCTTGCGCGCGGCAAGCCCTGCGAGCTTGACCAAGGCCAGCGCATCGCTGACCCGCGCGGCGATCTCGTCCTTCGGCAAGCCGTCCTGGCGCAACCCAAAGGCGACGTTGCCCTCAACGGTGAGATGCGGAAACAGCGCGTAGCTCTGGAACATCATGTTGACCGGCCGCCGGTAGGGCGGCACGCCGGAAATATCCGCGCCGTCGAGCAGAATGCGGCCCTCGTCCGGCGTCTCGAAGCCGGCGAGCATGCGCAGCAGCGTGGTCTTGCCGCAGCCGGAGGGTCCCAGCAGCGCGAAAAATTCGCCTTCGCGGATGTCGAGCGACAGGCGTTCGATGGCGGTAAATTCGCCAAAGCGTTTGGTGACGCCCTCGAAGCGCACCAGCGGGCGGGCGGCGTTATTCCGCGAGGCCGCCGAGGCGCCGGCGCCATCGTTCTTCGGACGCTTGCTGGAAACCGCGTCGGCCGTCATCCCACCCTCGAAGCCGGGGATGCGATCCATCCTCGTCCGGCGCGCCGGGGGATGCTAGCGGCAGCGGGCGTGAGGCTCAACCGATGTATGCGAACGGACTTGCTTGGCGCCGCTCAGTGGCGCGCTTCGCCCTCCGCCGGCGCGGCAACCTCTCCCAGCTCCAGTTCGGGATCCGGGTAGAATTTGCGCGGCTCGGGGCCGTAGTAGTCGCCGAGCTGCACGATCGGCCGCGGCTTGGCGATGATCGAGACGATGCGTTCGAGCAAGCCGTTGGCGGACACCGGCTTGACCATGTATTCGTTGACGCCGAGACGGACCGCTTCCACCACGCGCCAGCGCTCGCCGTGCGCGCTGAGCATGATGATGGGCAGGTCCGGCATGGGGAAGACGCCGGGCGAGCGCACGATCCTCACCAGTTCGGGACCGTTGAGCAACGGCATTTCCCAATCGAGGATGACGAGGTCGGGCTGAACGGTGCGGATGGCCTCGAGGCCCGCGATGCCGTCGCCGGCTTCAAACACTTTCTTGATGCCGATATTGACGAGCAGATTGCGCACGAGCTTGCGCATATATTGGTTGTCGTCCACCACCAGAACGCCGAGTGATTGGACCATCCCCTGGACGCCTTTCCAAAGGGTCGATTGCATGGCGCACGCTCACGATGCGCGGCGGAAACCGCCGCGGGAAGGGAGCGTCATCACATCAGCTGAGCGTTACGGTCCGGTAAGCCGCCGTGGTTAGCGGGGCGTTAATTCCTTGACCAGAGCGATCTCGTCGAGCGAGGCCTCGTTTACCGGCTTGTAGACGCAGGTGGAGCGCGGCTCCGGCCCGTAGTATTTGCCGATTTTCACGATCGGCCGCGGCTTTGTCATGATCGAAACCATGCGGTCGAGCAGGATTTTGCTTGAAACCGGCTTCAGCAGATAGTCGTCGACCCCAAGCCGCATGGCCTCTTCCACGCGCCAACGCTCGCCGTGTCCGGTCAACATGACGATCGGCACGTTGGGATAGGGGAAGGCTCCCGGCGCGCGAACCGCCTTGACGAAAGCGGGGCCGTCGAGCTCCGGCATTTCCCAGTCGAGGAATACGGCGTCCGGCATAATGGTGCGGATGGCTTCCAGGCCGCCGGCGCCGTTCTCGGCGTCGTAGATGTTGCTGACGCCGATGGCCGAAAGCAGAGTGCGGATGACCTTGCGCGTATAGAATTCGTCGTCGACGATCAAAACCTTGGTCGAGCGAAACAAGTCCAGGATATTCTGCGCAATCGTCTGCATGACACACCCGGCCAATATATTTCGGCAAACGGACCGCCGCTGAGCCTACCGGCATATAAAAACACCTGCGGATTACGGTTGCTTGAAAATATCGCGTAAAATTCTAGCGATCTCGCGGCACCGAAACGGACGCAGACGGCCGGCGCCGGACTAGGCCGGTTCGGCCATGAAGCGCGCCAGCGTCTCCTTTTCCCCGCCGGAGAAACGCAGGCCGAGCTTGGTGCGCCGCCACAGCACGTCATCCGCCGTCTGCGCCCATTCATGGTCCGTGAGGTAACGCACTTCCGCCTCGGTGAGGTCCGCGCCGAAGCGCGTTCCCAGGTCGTCCATACTCTTGGCCGTTCCGAGGATTCGGCCGACGCGGGTGCCATAAGCCTGCACCAGGCGGCGCGCGTGGTTCTCCGCCAGAAAAGGCCAGGTTTGTCCGGCCTGCGCCACCTGACTTTCGAAGCCGTCAAAGGCGAAATCGCCGCCGGGCAGCGGCGCCCGCGCCGTCCAGGGCGGCAGGAAATGAAAGAAATGAGAAAGTCGTTGCATGACCGCTTCGGCAAGCCGGCGGTAGGTGGTGATCTTGCCGCCATAGACCGTGAGCATCGGCGCCTCGCGAAAGCGTTCGTCGAGAGCCAGACGGTAGTCGCGCGTGACGTCCTCCGGCTTCTTGGCGCCGTCGTCGTATAATGAGCGCACGCCGGCGAAGGCCCATTTCACATCGGTGACCCCGACGTTGTCGCGGAAATAAGCGTTCGCGTTCCGGCACAGATAGCTGATCTCTTCACCGCTGGGAGCGGCCGCCGCCGGATCGCCGGCAAAATCTTCGTCGGTGGTGCCGATCAGGGTGAAGTCGTGCGCGAAAGGCAACGCGAAGATAATCCGGCGGTCGGAGGCCTGCAGGACGTAGCCGCGGTCGTGATAGAACAGCCGCGGCACCACGATGTGGCTGCCTTTGACGAGCCGCAGCCGTGCCGGCGGCTGCACCCGGATCACGTTTTCGGCGACGAACCCCGCCCAGGGACCCGCGGCATTGACCAGCACGCGCGCCGTCGCCACGTCGCGCCGGCCGCGATCGTTGAGGATGAGCCGCCAGACGTCCGCACGCTCCACGCGCACGCAACGCGTCCTCGTGCGAATCGCCGCACCGCGCTCGGCCGCATCGACGGCGTTGAGCACCACCAGGCGGGCGTCGTCAACGCAGCAATCGGAATATTCGAAGCCGTAGCGGTAACGGCGGTTGAGCGGCTGGCCGACGATGTGATGCGTCAGATCGAGCGTGCGCGTAGCCGGCAGGATGTTGCGGCCGGCCAGATGATCGTAGACGAACAGACCGAGCCGCATGAGCAGCGCCGAACGCGGCCCGGGATAGGCCGGCAGCACGAAGCGCATGGGGCGGATGACATGCGGGGCCGTGCGCAGCAGCACTTCGCGCTCGGCGAGCGCCTCCCGCACCAGCCGGAAGGCGCCATGCTCAAGGTAGCGCAGGCCGCCGTGGATCAGCTTCGAGGACGCCGACGAGGTGCCGGAGGCCAGGTCGTTCTGCTCCACCAGAAGGACCCGGAGCCCGCGTCCGGCGGCATCCCGGGCTATCCCCGTCCCATTGATGCCGCCGCCGATGATGGCAAGATCGTAGTCGGCCATGTCTGTGATTCTCTCGTGCGGACACAATGGAGCCGTGGGCTTTTGGCCGCAAAGGAATAGAGCGTTATTCCCCTTTTATGCGGCAAATCGCGCCCCGGCGTTGTCAAATCGCGCTGGCCTCGCCATATCAGACAAGCGTAAAATCCGTCTTTAGATTCCAATGGCTATTTCCACGCCGAAATCCCCCGCCCGTCTTCTGGTGATCGAAGGCAATAACGCGCAGGGCCGCGCCGACCAGCTCGCCGCCGGAGGCGGCGTGGCGAGCCAGGGCTATGCCGAGCTTCTGCGGGGGCTCCTGCCGGGCGCCGAAATCGACATCTGCTATGCGGCCGATCCGGGCGCGGAGTTGCCGCGCGGAGCGGCGCTGGAAGGCTATGACGGCGCCGCCATTACGGGCTCCGCGCTGCACATCTACCAGGGCGGCGCTTCGGTCAGCCAGCAGATCGAGCTCACGCGGGCGCTGCTTGCCGCCGGCACGCCGATCTTCGGAAGCTGCTGGGGCCTGCAAGTGCTCACGGTCGCGGCCGGCGGCAGCATACGGCGCAACCCGAAAGGGCGCGAACTCGGCTTCGGCCGCGCCATCCGGCTCACCGAGGCCGGGCGCAAGCACCCCATGTATATCGGCAAGCCGGACGTCTTCAACGCGCCGACGGTGCATCTCGACGAGGTGGAAAGCCCGGCGCCGGGAACCGTGATCCTCGCCACCAACGCCGTTTCCGAGGTGCAAAGCGCGGAAATTCATTGCAACGGCACGGTGGCCTGGGGCGTGCAATACCATCCGGAATATCCGCTGCGGGAAATCGCCGCCATCGTGCGCCGCATCGGAAGCCGGCTGATCGAGGAAGGCTTTTTCCTCGACGAAGCCGATATCAAAACATTCGCCGGCGATCTCGACGCGCTCGACCAGAATCCGGCGGACAAGCGGCTGGCCTGGCGGCACGGCATCAGCAAGAATGTGCTGGACACGCGCCTGCGCGTCAGTGAGGTTGCCAACTGGATCGAATATCACGTGCTGCCGAAACGCGCCAAGCGCGGCCGGGGATAAGCATGGATTATCGTGACCGCCATGTGGTGGTAACCGGCGGCACCGGAGCGCTTGGCATCGCCGTGGTCGGCGCGCTGATCGGGGGCGGCGCGGTCTGCCACGTTCCCTGGCACAGCGAAACCGAGGCCGAGCATTTTCCTCACCGCGGCCATCGCCAGGTCGTCCTGGTTGGCAATACCGATCTCACCGACGAAAGCTCCGTTGCGCGCCTGTTCGACGGCGTGCAGCGCCTTTGGGCCTCGATTCACCTCGCCGGCGGCTTTGCCGCGGGCCCCGTCGCCGAGACGGCAAAATCGGCCGTGATGCGGCAGGTCGAGATGAATTTCTTAAGCTGCTTCCTCTGCTGCCGCGCCGCGCTCAACCGCATGCATCCGGGCGACGGCGGCAGGATTGTCAATGTCGCCGCGCGGCCGGCGCTGGAATGGCGCAGCGGCGCGGGCATGGCGGCCTATACGGCGAGCAAGGCCGCGGTGGCGGCGCTGACCGCGGCGCTCGCCGAGGAGGTCGTCAAGGACGGCATTTTGGTGAACGCGGTGGCCCCTTCGATCATGGATACGCCGGCCAACCGCGCGGCCATGCCCAAGGCCAACCATGCGTCTTGGCCAAACGTGGAGGAAGTGGCGCGCACGATCCTGTTCCTTGCCTCGACGGACAATCGCGTCACGCGCGGGGCCGTCGTGCCGGTGTATGGGAAGGCGTGAAGCTGTTGCAGGGGCCGTTGGGCTGGCGATTTCGTTCCGGCGCGATCGCTTGATCTCGATCTGACCTCCGGCTATGCCGGATCGAATCGTACCGGCCTGTCGTTCCTAGGCCTGTCAGTTGCCGGGGCCTTTGACCTACCGCAATATCCGGGACTGGAATTTCGGTATCCAGACCAGGAGTTAAATGAACGCAGCCATCATAGGGCCACAGCCACACGGTGGCGGTCGTGTCATGCTTGAATACAATGTCATAGCCAAACGCCAAGACCAGCATGGCAGTACAGCCCGCTGCAAGGACGCCGAGATCGTCCTCGACACCGACATCAACGGCAGGCCGGATGCTTTCAATCCTGCCGAGTTATTCCTGGCCGCCATCGCCGCCTGCATGATCAAGGGGATCGAGCGGGCTATCCCGATGCTTAAGTTCGACTTGCGCGGCGTCGAGGTTCACCTTCACGGCGTCCGCCAGGACAGCCCGCCCAAGATGGTCTCGGTCGACTATGAACTCATCGTCGATACGAATGAGGACGATCGGCGGCTCGATCTCTTGCATCTTAATGTTCGCAAATTCGGAACGATCTCAAATACCGCCGCCGCCGCATTAAAGCTTGAAGGCGTGATCAAGAGGAAGACATGAGCCGTCTTCGCCTGCACCCACAAAGCCATTTTGTCGCTCTGTCGCTTGCTTATGGCTAATGCTCACACGCATGACGCTCCCGCGACACGGGATCTTGGTCCTGCCTTCAAATGGGCGGTTACGCTCAACGTAGGTTATGTTCTGATCGAGGCTGGAGCCGGTTTCGCGATTGGCTCGCTGGCGCTTCTCGCTGATGCAGCTCACAACCTCACTGACGTCGCGGGACTGCTTATTGCCTGGGGTGCGGTCATTGCGACGCGCCAGCCCCCCTCAGATCGCTTCAGCTATGGACTCGGACGAACGACGATCCTCGCCGCACTTGCCAATGCAATCGCCATTCTCATCGGCGTTGGCGCTGTTGTCTTAGAATCGGTCCAGCGGTTTTCTGATCCGGTTACCGTGCCTGCTCTCCCGGTTCTCCTCGTTGCAGTCGTCGGAATTGCGATCAACGCCGGTACGGCGCTGCTTTTCAGCAAGGACCGTCACGATGATCTCAATGCCGAAGGGGCCTTCCTCCATATGGCGGCCGACGCCGCTGTGTCGGCAGGCGTCGTGATCTCCGCAGCGGTCATGCTAATGACAGGCTGGTCCTGGCTCGATCCGCTGGCGGCCATCCTGGTCAGTGTCGTCATCGCGTGGACAGCGTTCGGTCTCTTGAGGTCCTCTTTCGCGCTGTCGCTCGATGCCGTGCCCGCCTCGGTCGACCGGCAAGCGGTCGCGGAATGGCTTGAGAAACACCCCGGTGTGACTGCCGTCCACGATCTCCATATCTGGGCGCTGAGCACGACGGCGGTCGCAATAACTGCTCACCTGGTCATGCCCGGAGGCCATCCAGGTGACGCGTTCCTCGATCAGCTGGCCGACGAACTCAGCGATCACTTCGGGATTGGTCATGCAACATTGCAGGTCGAAATTGGGAATGCGGCCGCGTGCCGCCTAAATCACCCAAACGCCGTGTGAACAACTGCGGTGCCTCGCCGGAAAACCGCGTCACGCGCGGCGGCATCGTGCCGGTCTACGGCCCGGCGTGAGGCTCAGCCGGCCGCGGGCACCAGTTCGAGCGGCGCGGGGCGCGCCAGCTTGCCGACGGCGCTCGAAGCAACCACGGTGTGGTGCTCCGCATAAGCCTCGTGATTTTTCTCGATGTCGTCGAGATCGTAGAGATAGTTCACCATCAGGCCGTGCGATTGGCGCAGCGCCTTGGGCGAGGTGTCGGCCAGCCAGTTGATCCGTTCCAGACGCGCGCCGTTGCCGAGATGGAAACGGGCGACCGAATCCACCGGCGCGCCACGCGGCGTGCGCGCATGCAGGAAATAGAAGGCCGCCGCGCGCAGCAACGGGTCGCGCACCTTCTCCGCCAGTTCCGGCCTCTGCCACCAATCCTCCCGGTCGAGGATCGCGAGCGCGGCCTTGTCTTCCGGCCGCAATGCGACCGAACTTTCCGCCAGGCGCTCGCGGCGCAGCCATTCCGCGAAGTTAGGAACCGGCGACAGCGTCACGAAGGTTGACAGTCGCGGATTTTCCCGGGAAATCTCTTCCACCACCTGCTTGATGAGAAAATTTCCGAAGGACACGCCGGCCAACCCGCGCTGGCAATTGGAAATCGAATAGAACGTCGCGGTGGTCGCTTTCTCCGGCTCGACCACGTCGCGCTTTGGCGCCAGGATCGGCTCGATCGCCGCCGGGATTTCGCGCGTGAGCGCGACCTCGACAAAGATCAGCGGATCATCGACCAAGGCGGGATGGAAGAAGGCGTAGCAGCGCCGGTCCGGCGGGTCGATGCGCCGGCGCAGATCGTCCCAGTCGCGGATGGCATGCACCGCCTCGTAACGGATGATCTTTTCCAGGATGATTGCCGGCGTGGACCAGCCGATGCGCCGCAGCACCAGGAAGCCGCGGTTGAACCAGGAATTAAACAGATGGACGAAATCCGCGTCGACCACGCCAAGGTCGTCGCGGTGATCCATGGCATCGATCAATTGCTCGCGCATGCGCACCAGCGCCGCCGTGCCGTTGGGCGCCAGATTGAGCCGGCGAAAAAGCTCCTGCCGGCGCGGCTCGGCGGCCAGGTGGACCTCGGCGGCGGTCTCGTCCGACGGCGCGCGCTGCCAGGCGGCGACGGCGGCATCGAGCCGCTTGCGGTCGGGGCCGAAGCGCGTGGCGAGCGTCTCGAAAAAGGCAATGCGCGGGCCGGTGGTGAGCTCGGCGTAGCTCACCAATATCTCGCGCGCCAGCGCCACGCCCGAAGCTTCGCCGCGGCCCGACAGCAGCTCCTCGCATAGCTCGATGAGGCTTTCGGAACGCGCCGAACCGTCGCCTCGCCGCTCGCGCGTGCGGTCGAGCAGCGCGCGGCCGCGGTCGGAAATCGCCTGTAACAGCTCACCGAAAAACGAGGTGTTCATCGGCTTTCCTATTTCACCGGCCCCATCAGATAGTCAGGAAGCCATGTGGCTATTCCAGGGAAGAAGGACAAGATGACCAGCGCCAGTATCATGCAAAGGACATAGGGGACGGAACCCCACAACACGGTCCGGGTCGGCACATCGGGCGCGATGGCGTTGACGACGAAAAGATTGAGGCCGACCGGCGGCGTAATCAAGCCGATCTCCATATTGATGGTCACGATCACGCCGAACCAGACCGGATCGAAACCGGCCGATGTAATAATGGGCAGCAGGATCGGCGCCGTCATCAGGATGATACCGGCCGGCGGTATGAAGCAGCCGCTGACCAGCAGGAATATGTTGATGATCACCATCAGCACCCAGGGATTGAGGCCGGCCTCTGCAATAGTCTGCGCCAGGGTCTGGGTGATGTAGAGCGATGTCAGCATGTAGCTGAACAGAAAGGCGGTTGCGATGATCATCAGGATCATCACCGACTCGCGCGTGGTGGAGCGCAAAATCTCCCACCAGGCGATGGGGCTCCACATGCGGTAGATCACGAGCGCGAGCAGCACGCAAAGCGCGGCGCCGACGCCGGCCGCTTCCGACGGCGTGGCGATGCCGCCGTAGAGCGCGTACATCACGCCGGCGACGATGAGCAGAAATGGCGCGACTTTGGGAATCGATTGGAATTTTTCTTTCCAGCTGTAGCGGAACTCGGGCGCGTAGGCGCGGAAACCCTTCAGCCAGATGTAGAGAAGGGTCCACGCTATAAACAGGCCGATAAGCAATAGACCGGGCAGGATGCCCGCGAGAAACAGCCGTCCGATCGAAGTCTCGGTGGCGATGCCGTAGAGAATGAAGGTAATCGACGGCGGAATGAGGATACCGAGAGTTCCGCCCGCGCAGATCGAACCGGTGGCAACCTCGTCCGGATAGCCGCGGCTGCGCATCTCCGGAATGCCCATCTTGCCGATGGCGGCGCAGGTGGCGGGCGACGAGCCGGTCAGCGCGGAAAACAGCCCGCAGGCGCCGATGTTGGAAATGACCAGGCCGCCGGGCACGCGGTAGAGCCAGCGGTCGAGCGCAATGTAGAGGTCGCGGCCGGCCGGCGAGGAGCCGATCGCCGCGCCCATCATGATGAACATCGGAATCGAGACGAGGGTGAAGTCGTACAGGCCCGAATACAGCGTCTCCGCCGCCACCTGCAGCGAGCTGGTGCCCTGAAACAATACCAGGAAGACGATGCCGACCGCGCCCAGCGCGAAAGCAACCGGCGCACCGGTAAGCAGGACGAGAACCGTGACGGCGAGGACGATCGCCCCCTGAGTGGTGGGGCTCACGTCCTGGCCTCCTCGATCTCCGGGATCACCGGAATATGCGAGGTAGACTCCATGCCAAACGGCGGTTCCCGGCCGGTCAACAGATTCAGCAAGTCCACGATGTATTGCAGCGACAGGATGCCAAGGCCGACCGGCATCGAGGCGTAAGGAATCCACATCCGCGAGCGCCACATGGTGTCCGAGACCCAGTTGTTGATCCAGGACTCGTACCAGAACAGCGCCGTCAGCACGGTCATGACAAGCGCAAAGGCGAGCGAAATGGCGATGGCGAAAAGGGCGAGCCACCACCTTGCCCTCGGCCCTGCATAGATCGGCAGCACGTCCACGTTCACGTGGCCCTTGGTCATCAGGACATAGGGCCCGCCGATGAAGGTCGCCGCCACCAGGCTGTAGGTGACGAAATCGGTCTGCCAGATCGTGGTTTCGTTCAGCACATAGCGGAGGAAGACCATCTGGCAGACCACGACCACGGCGGCCGCGATCAATGCCGCGGCGAAAATGCCGCAGGCGAGCGAGATCAGCCGGACACCACGGGTCAATCTGTCCATTGAATTCTCGGAAATGCCCCGGAACAATGAGCGATCGGCCGGCCTTGTCAGGCCGGCCGATCGTTGATGCCGGTTATTTCACGGCGAGCGCCGCGTCGATCAGCTTCTTCCCATCGGGAACGTCGGCGGAAAACTTCTTGTACGAGCTTTCCTGCGCGACCTTGAGCCAGGCGTCGTATTCCGCAGGCGTCATCGTCACCACTTCAACGTTATTCTTCTTGAAGGTCGCGACCATGTTGTCGTCGAGCTTCTTGGCCTCAGCGTTGAAGTATTCTTCCGACTTCTGGCCGCCCTTGAGCAGGGCTTCCTGCTGCTGCTTGTTGAGGGCCTCGAAGTTCTTCTTCGACATCAGCACCGGCTCGTACATGAACCACAGCGCGTTCTCGCCCGGCGCGGTGATGCACTTCACCTGTTCGTAGACCCGGAACGAGACGAAGCTGCCGGTCGAGGTGTCGGTGGCGTCGGCGACGCCGGTCTGCAACGCGTTATAGACCTCGTTGCTTGGGATGGAGACGATCGAGGCCCCCGCGGCTTGCCACATGGCTGCGAAGGTTGCGCCGGCGGAGCGGATCTTCTGGCCCTTGATATCGTCCGGCGTGCGAATGCAGTTCTTCTTGGAGGCGACCGCGCCGGCGAGCCAGGCGTCGGCCAGCACGATGACGCCGGCGTCTTCGATCTTTTTCTTAATATCCTTCATGAACGGCGAGTCGTTCAGACGAACCGCGCGATCGTGATTGCGCACAAGGCCCGGCATCAGCGTCGCCGAGAAGGCGCGCACCTTGCCGCTCGCGTAATCGAGCGGGAAAGCGGAGATATCAAGCTGGCCGTTGACCATCGCATTCCACTGGTCGTTGGGCTTGAACAGCGAAGCGCCGGGGTAGACTTGAATCTCCAGGCCGACATTCGCCGCCTTGACCTCCTTGGCGATGATCTGAACCATCTCATCGCGCGGGTCGCCCTTTCCGCCGGGGAACTGGTGTGAGGCCTTAAGTACGGTCTGTGCCTGAGCCGCGCCCGCCAGCAAAGCTGTGGCCGCAACCCCTGCCAATAGTGTTACGAACTTACGCATGACCTTCTCTCCCTGTTGGCTCCAGCAATTATAGAACCCTGCCGGATTATCTTTCATCCCTAACTACAGCGGGTATAGACAAATTGGTTACGGCAGGCCACAGAAAACAGCCATTTTATGCGCGGCTTGCTGCCGCGCAGCCTGGAGGTTTTGCTTATGGCGCGTCCCCTGGCCGGCCTGCGCGTGCTCGAATTAGCCCGTATTTTGGCGGGGCCCTGGGCTGGGCAGGTGCTGGCGGACCTTGGTGCCGATGTCGTCAAGGTCGAGCGCAAGGGCGCGGGCGACGACACGCGCGGCTGGGGGCCGCCGTTTGTGGAGAGCGCCGACGGCGGCCATCTGGGTGCGGCTTATTTTCACGCCACCAACCGCGGGAAGCGCTCGATCGAGGTCGATTTCAACAGCGAGGACGGCCGCCGGATCGTGCACAAGCTGGCCGCCCGTTCGGACATTTTGATCGAGAATTTCAAGGTCGGCGGCCTGGCCAAATTCGGCCTCGACTATGAGAGCCTCGCGCCGGAAAACCCCCGCCTGATCTATTGCTCGGTGACCGGCTTCGGGCAGGACGGACCTTATGCGCCGCGGGCGGGCTACGACCTGATGGCCCAGGGCATGGGCGGCATCATGGACCTGACCGGCCTGCCGGATGAGGAGCCGATGAAGGTCGGCATCCCGGTCGCCGACATTTTCACCGGCGTCTACGCGGTCATCGGAATCCTGGCGGCGCTCGCCGAACGGGAAAAGACCGGGCGCGGCGGCCATGTGGACGTGGCCTTGTTGGATTCGCAGGTAGGGGTGCTGTCGAACCAGGCCCTGAGCTACCTCGTTACCGGCGAGGTGCCGCACCGGATCGGCAACAGACATCCGGTGATCGTTCCCTACCAGGTCTTTCCCGTCTCCGACGGGCACATCATCATCGCCTGCGGCAACGACGGCCAATTTGCAAAATTATGCGCCGTGCTGGGCGCGCCGGAGATCGCGCAGGAAGCTTCCTTCCGCACCAATTCGGACCGCGTGATCCACCGCGAAAAGCTGATCCAGCGCCTGGTCGAGCTGACGAAGAAATTTTCCGGCAACGATCTCGTCGCCACGCTCGATGCGGCGAAGGTTCCCGCCGGGCCGATCAACGATCTCGCCCAGGTCTTTGCCAACCCCCAAGTGGTGGCGCGCGGCATGCGGATCGAGCGGCCGAGCCCGGCGGCGAAAGGCGGCATGATCCCGGGCGTGCGCACGCCGATCAATTTTTCCGGCTGGCCGGCGGCGGCCGGCCGCTCCTCGCCGCAACTGGGCGAGCATACGGCCGAAATTCTGCGCGAGATCGGCGAGGGTTGAGCTGCCGCGCAACGCCTGCGCGCGGCCGGGCGACGGTCACCGCCGTTTGGAAACCCGGCTTTTGGCCACCTGGCGCGCGTATCCGCCTTTGAGCGCGACGGTTCCCGCGACGATCAGAAGCGACAGGATCAGGTATCGCAGCGCGGCGTCCCAAGCATGGAACTGGTTGAGGAGGCCGACGATCCAACAGGAAACGAGGATCGACAGCAGGGCGGTTTTCAAGGTCGTCATTCATATACTCCAGACGAATTGCAGAAGGTCCATGCTTGGACGGTGCAAGCGACATGCCAGACTTGG
>JBBDNZ010000146.1:15312-16149 GCA_040877285.1 Xanthobacteraceae bacterium | reverse complement strand
ATCCGTATCCTCGATGCTTCCGACATCACCAACCTGAAGGTGCTCGGCGAATACAACTACCATCCCCCGTTCCCGGAGCCGACGCATACCGTCGCGCCGCTGCCGAACAAGTGGAACGGCCGGCAGATCGCGGTTGCGGTGGACGAGGAGCACGAGCACACGCCCGGCCAGCCGCACGCCGGCCTGTGGTTCTTCGATGCGGAAGACCGCAGCAAGCTGAAGCCACTCAGCATGTTCCACCTGAGCGAGTTCGCCTCGCCCTTCAGCCGCATCGCCTCCCGTTTCGGCGCCCATCAATTTCAGGAGCGCGTCACCGGCGACACGCTCTTCTGCACCTGGTTCTCCGGCGGCTTGCGCATGATCGACGTCAGTGACCCGACCGCGCCCACGGAAACCGGCTGGTTCATTCCGGAACCCGCATCGGGCCATAAGGCGCCAGCGAGCAACGACGTGTTCGTGGACAAGCGCGAGCTGATCTATCTGCTCGATCGCGATAAGGGGCTCGATATCATCGAGCGGACGGAAGGAGCTGGGCCCGTTGCAGCACGACGACAATCTGACCACTGAACGGCCGACTTTCGTCACCCATCTCGAATGCGCCTTCACCGGCGAGCGCCTGCCTGCGGACACCATTCAGAACTTGTCCAGCGCCGGAAAGCCGCTGCTCGTGCGCTACGACCTTGCCGGGGTGAAGAAGGCGCTGAGCAAAGAGGCGCTGGCGCAGCGGCCACCCGATCTCTGGCGCTATCGCGAACTGCTGCCGGTGCGCCGCATCGCCGACATTGTGAGTCTCGGGGAGGCCATGACGCCGCTCGTGCGGCTGCCAACGCTTGAAGC
>JBBDNZ010000146.1:0-15302 GCA_040877285.1 Xanthobacteraceae bacterium | reverse complement strand
CTCCAACGCTCGCGATGCGGCGCTGGGGCAGGGTGGCGGCGGCGAGATCATCGTGAAGGATGAAGGCCGGTTGCCGACCGGCTCGTTCAAGGCGCGCGGGCTGGTCATGGCGGTATCGATGGCCAAGGCGCTCGGCATCAAGCACATGGCCATGCCGACCAACGGCAACGCCGGTGCCGCGCTCGCGGCCTACGCCACCCGCGCGGGCATCAAGAGCACCGTCTTTTGCCCGGAAGATACCCCAGAAGTGAACGTCAGCGAGATCGAGCTGCAAGGCGCGACGGTCTACCGGGTCAATGGGCTGATTGACGACTGCGGCAAGATCGTCGCGGAGGGCAAGAGCAAGGCCGGCTGGTTTGACGTCTCGACCCTCAAGGAGCCGTATCGGATCGAAGGCAAGAAGACGATGGGGCTGGAGCTCGCCGAACAGCTCGGCTGGGACCTGCCCGACGTGATCTTCTATCCGACCGGCGGCGGCACCGGATTGATCGGCATGTGGAAAGCCTTCGCCGAGCTGGAAGCCATCGACTTCCTCGGCAAGAAGCGGCCGCGCATGGTGGCCGTGCAGGCGGCCGGCTGCGCGCCGATGGTGCGTGCCTTCGAGGAAGGAAAGGAACATGCGGCGCGCTGGGAAAACGCGCATACCATCGCGTCGGGCATCCGCGTGCCGCAGGCGATCGGCGATTTCCTGATCCTGCGCGCGGTGCGCGAGAGCGGCGGCTTCGCCATTGCCGTCCCCGACGAGGCGATCAGCGCGGCGCTCGATGAGGTCGCGCGGGTCGAAGGATTCCTAATGTGCCCTGAAGGCGCCGCGACCTATGCGGCATACAAGCAGAGCCTTGCCGACGGCCGCGTCAGCCACGATGAGCGGGCGGTGCTTTTCAATTGCGCTACCGGCCTCAAGTACCCTCTTCCACCGGTCAGCCGAACGCTTGACCGGCACAAGCCCGTCGACTTCGCCGCATTGTGACAGCGGCGGCCGCGCCGCCGCCATAGTTAAATCCCGGAATCGTCGCCGTCTCTTACAACGGCTTTCACAAAGCACCGCCTATAACGGCGACCGATGGTTCTGGGGAGAGAAAGCCTGGAGGCGGTATTGTTATTGGTGTCGCCGAGAGCCGTTCAGAAGCCAAAGGCGCACCACCGCGATCATTCTATGAAACGGAGGCTCAGTGATGCTCTCAGGATCGGCAACAAAATCGTTATTGGCGCCTTCTGCGAACGCAAGGGCGTATCAAAAGAATGGTCGCCGCATCGAGCAGTTTCTATCTCGCATCGGCGACAGGGCGGGCTCGACTCTTCGTACCTTCGTGGATTCTACGCGCTCATACAAGCGATATCTTGAATTGGAGCAGGAGCTATCGTCTCCTCGCCACCAGGCACAGCTCGCCGCACTCGGCATCTTGCCGCAACAGACCGGGGCGGTTGCCGCCTATGTCGCGATGTTCGAACATCATCGGTCTGCAAGCACGACCGCCGAGGATTTGATCGGAGAATGGGCCGAAATCGGTGGCACGCAAACGCCCGCTTCACTGCAGACGCAACGCCAATTGGACGTCACGCAGGTTGCCTGACGAGGCGCTCGATCTATCAAAGTCTTGCTTGGGAGCGCGGGCCGTTCAATCGCAAGGACGCAAGGGACATTTACCTTCGAGAAAGGTCTCATCGCTTCGCGGATTTAAGCTGCGCGGTGAGATAGGCGATTGCCCCATTGAGGGTGATGAGCTTCGGATAGTCTATCTCAGGTATATCGACGCCAAGGCGATGATGGATGGCGGTGACGAAGTTCAAAAAATCCATCGAGTCGATGTCGAGAGCTTCACGCAGGTCCGCGGTAGGATCGATGCCCGCAAGATCGCCCTCGGGGGCAATATTGCCGAGTTCGTCCAGCACTACCTTGCGTATATCGAGGTCGTTCATAGCTTGTCCGGTTCCTGCAACAGCTTACCGACCTCGGCCAGGAACAATGCGCCAGCGTGTCCGTCGCTCACCCGATGGTCGGCAGACAGCGTGATGGTGACCACCGAACGCGGCGCGATGACGCCATCGACGACACAGGGTCGCACCGCGACTTTGCCGAAACCGACGATTGCCACCTGCGGCGGATAGATTATTCCGTATAGCGCATCGACGCCGCGTTCCCCAAGACTCGAAACGGTGATCGTCGGATCGGCAATCTCCGAACTGCGGATGCGCCCGGCGCGCATACGCTGGACGAGATCGCGCATGCGGGTCATCAGCTCATCAAGGGATATGTTGTCGGTGTCACGCAGCGCAGGCGCCGCCAGGCCGCCGCCGCGAATGGCAATGGCGACACCCACATGCACGGCGGACGACGGCTCGAATTTTCCCTCGCGGTAGAAACCGTTGAAAGCGGGAAAACGGAGCGCGGCTAAGGCCACCGATTTGATGGCAAGCGCGCCGAACAGCAGACGGGTGTCGGGCGGCCGTGCCGCATTTGTGCGCGCCAGCCATTGCTCGCAGGCGGTCACGTCAACCTGGTGCTCAAGATAGTAATGTGGGATTTCGCGCTTCGATCGCGACATGGCGGCGGCAATCGCCGCTCGCATGGCGTCAAGGTCGAGTCCTGGCGGGTGTTTCTTTTCCACCGGCGCGGCGGCCTTGCCGAGCTGGCGCTCAACGTCGGCGTAGGTGATCGCGCCGTCGGGACCGCTGCCCGTGATCTTGGAAAGGTCGACACCGTGCGTTTCGGCAAGCCGTCGTGCCGCGGGAGAGACCCGCGCGCGGCCCGCAGCGCTTCAAGGGATCGGTGCCGCGGGCGGCGCGGCTGGGGTGGGGGCCACCTTAACTGGCTCGACGGCGGGTGGCGGGGTGACCTCCGCGGCGCCGGCTTCAGTCTCAGTTCGAATCCGGGCAAGCGGGGTTCCGATCGGTACCTTGGTATCGGGCTCGACGAGAATCTGCTCGATGTGGCCATTCTCGAAGATTTCGATCTCGATCGCGCCTTTTTGCGTATCGACCACCGCCACAACGTCGCCGCGCTTGACCCGGTCGCCGGGCTTGACCAGCCACTCCACCAGCGTGCCGGCTTCCATATCGGCGCCAAGGGATGGCATGCGGAATTCGACCATGGCGTATCCTTAACTCCGGCTCAGTGCAGCCTTCGCGGCCGCGACGATCTTGGCTGTCTGCGGGATCGCCGCGTTCTCCAGGTGGCGGGGATAGGGAATAGGCACTTCCTCGCTGCACACGCGGCCGACCGGCGCATCGAGGTTCCAGAATGCCTGCTCGAGGATGCGCATGCCGATTTCCGCCGCCAGGCTGCCGCTGCGCCAGCCTTCGTCAACGATGACCGCGCGGCGGGTCTTGACCACCGAGGCCATGACGGTCGCGTCGTCGAGAGGCCGCAGGCTGCGCAAATCGATCACCTCGGCCTCGATGTTCTCGCCAGCGAGCGCATTGGCGGCCTCGAGCGTCTTCCATAGCGAGCCGCCATAGGTGATAAGCGAGATGTCGCGCCCCGGCCGGCGAATGACGGCTTTGTCGATATCAACCGCGCCGGCATCTGCCGCAAGCTTGCCGGTCATGTTGTAGAGCATGACGTTTTCGAAGATGAGCACCGGATCGGGGTCCTGCAAAGCGGTCCACAGCATGCCGCGTGCATCCTCCAGGGTCGCCGGCGCCAGCACCTTGATGCCCGGAATGTGCGCATACCAGCCTTCGAGACTGTGAGAGTGCTGGGCGGCGAGTTGGCGGCCGGCGCCGGTCGCCATGCGGATGACCAGCGGCACGCCGAACTGGTTTCCCGACATGTGACGCACCGCCGCCGCGGTGTTGAGAATTTGATCGAGCGCGAGCAGGCTGAAATTCACCGTCATCAGCTCGACGATGGGGCGCATGCCCGCCATGGCCGCGCCAATGCCCGCGCCGGTGAAGCCCGATTCCGACAGCGGGGTGTCGCGGATACGTTCGGGGCCAAACTCGGCCAGAAGTCCTTTGCTTACCGCATAGCATCCGCCGTAGCGGCCAACGTCCTCTCCCATGAGAAAAACATTGTCATCGCGGAGTAATGCGTCACGGATCGCCTCGCGTACCGCGTCGCGGTAGGTGATTTCGGTCGTTCCAGGTCGGGTCGTCCCCTGCAGCATGACGCCTCACTAGTCGGCTTGCGCGGCCCTTTCCGCATAGGTGAAGCGCGTCAGATGCTCGACGGGCTCCCATGTTCCCGCCTCGGCGAAGGCAACAGCCTCGGCGATCTCTGCGGCAACCTCGGTTTCGATGCGGGTCACTTCTTCCGGGTGGATCATGTTATTGATCTCCAGCCACTTCTGGAAGCGCGTGATCGGCTCCTTCTTCCGCCAGGCTTCGACCTCGGCCTTGTCGCGATAGAGCTGAGCATCGAACATCGAATGTGCGCGCAGCCGGTAGGTCCGGCATTCCAGGAAGTAGGGCTTGCCGCTCTCGCGCACCGTATGCACCGCGCGGCGGGCGGCAGCCTCGACGGCGACGACATCCATGCCGTCCACGGCCTCGGAGGCTATCTGGTAACACCCCGCTTTGCGCTGAATGTCGGTCTCGGACTCGGAAAGAACCAAGGCCGTGCCCATGGCGTACAGATTATTCTCGCACACGAATAACACCGGAAGTCCCCACAGTGCGGCAAGATTTAAGCTTTCATGAAACTCTCCCTCGGCGACGGCGCCCTCGCCGAAGAAACAGGCGGTTATAATATCATTGCGCTGCATGTGATCGGCGAGCGCGAGTCCGACGGAAAGCGGTAGCCCGCCGCCTACGATGGCGTTGCCGCCATAAAAATTCATAGCTTGATCGAATAAGTGCATCGAACCGCCGCGCCCGCGGCTGCAACCTTCCTGCTTGCCGTACATCTCGGCAAGAGCGGCAGCCATCGTAACGCCACGTATAAGGGCGTGCCCGTGCTCACGATAGGTCGCCACGATGCGGTCGCGCTTCTCCAGCACTGGGATAACGCCGACGGCGACGGCTTCCTCCCCATCATAAAGGTGCAGGAACCCCCTGATATTTTCTTGCGTATAGAGCTCCGCGCATTTGTCCTCGAAGCGTCGGATGCGGATCATCTGTTTCAGAAGATCCAACGCGTGTGCGCGCGAAAGATGCGGCTTGTCGGTCGCTGCTGTCATCGCTCCTCGCTCTCCAGCGTCGAGATATCGCCTTCCGGCAGGCCAAGTTCGCGTGCCTTGAGCAGACGCCGCATGATCTTGCCACTGCGGGTTTTTGGCAGATTCTTGCGGAATGCGATATCCTTCGGCGCCACCGCAGGGCCGAGCCGCTTGCGTGCATAGCCGAGCAAATCCTTGCGAAGCGCCTCACTCGGCTCAAATCCGTTCCTGAGTGCAACGTATGCCTTGACCATCTCGCCGGCGGTGGGGTCGGGAATACCGATGACAGCCGCTTCGGCAACGGCCTGATGCTCCATCAACGCGCTTTCCACTTCAAATGGCCCAATGAGGTGGCCGGCACTCTTGATGACATCGTCCGCGCGGCCGACAAACCAATAATAGCCTTCGTCGTCCCGCATTGCGAGATCGCCCGTTAGATACCAGCCGCCCACAAAGCATTTCCGGTAGCGTTCCTCTTCGTTGAGATAGGCGCGCATCATCGATGGCCAACCCGGACGCAACACGAGTTCGCCGCTGACCATTGGTTCTGCGATTTCGCGTACGGTCCCGCCTTCAAGGCGCTCGACGATGCCGGCCGTGACCCCCGGAAGCGAGCGCCCCATCGAGCCGGGCTTGACGTCCATCGATGGAAAATTGGAGATCATGATCCCGCCGGTCTCGGTCTGCCACCAATTGTCGTGAAACGGCTTGCCGAAGGCTTCGACGCCCCACACCACGGCCTCGGGATTGAGCGGCTCGCCGACGCTCGCCATCAACCGCAACGCGGATAGGTCGAACCGCTTGGCGATCGAACTGCCCACCTTCATCAGCATTCGGATGGCGGTCGGCGCGGTGTACCAGACGGTAACCTTCTGGTCTTGAAGAATTCGATACCAGCGTTCCGCATCGAATTCGGCGTGATCGACGATCAAGGTCGCACCGTTCGTGAGCGGAGAAACGATGCCATAAGACGTTCCGGTCACCCATCCCGGGTCGGCGGTACACCAGAAGATGTCATCCGGACGTAAATCGAGTGCGAGCTGACCGGTGATATGATGAGCGACTACGGCTTCGTGCACGTGTACGGCACCCTTCGGCCGTCCGGTCGTGCCGCTGGTGAAATGCAGCAAGGCCATGTCTTCCGGGCCCGTCCATACGGTTGCGAAGAACCCCGATGCTTGCGCCATGGCGGCCGCCAAATCGATTGTCTCCGGCGGCGGCCGGTCTGAGCAATCGGTCAAGAAAACATGCTCCAAGCTCGCGAGCTCCTTTCGCCAGGGCTCGATCTTGCGCCGATAAAACGCTTCGGTGGTGATCAGCGCCTTGGCATTACCGATGGTCATGCGGGCTTTGATCGGCTCCGGCCCGAACGCTGAAAACAAGGGCGAGAAGACGCTGCCATTTTTGAGCGTGCCGAGAGCGGCCACGTAGAGTTCCGGAACGCGCCCGAGAAGCGAGAACACGCGGTCGCCTTTTATGATCCCGTGCCGCGCCAGGATATTGGCAAACCGGTTCGTTTGTGCATGCAGGTCAGCATAGCTGAAATCGCGTATCCGATCGTCACGCCCGATCCAGCGCAGCGCCAGCTTGTCGCCGCGGCCCGCCAGAACGTGCCGGTCGACGGCCTCATGCGCGATATTGATGCCGCCGTTCGGCAGGCCATCGAGCAATGCTCGCGCCTGTGCCCACGAAAACGTCGTGGCATAACTTTCATAGTCTTGAAGGTTAGCGCGCGCGTAGTCCTCGGGGCGTTTGCGGATTCGCTGCCATTCCATTGGCTGCTGGCTCAAGCGTGAGATTTGTCGGTTGCAGAGTACGATATTAGTCGGTGCGACACGGCATATATTAACGTGCGTCAAAGAACCAGCCTGAAGAAGAAATCCGGCCGAGGCGTTCTTCACGCCTGGCCGGAAGTTACGTGCTGAACATTCGCGTTTGGGGGCATAGGGATATGCGGGACGCAAGCTTGTTCAACACGATTGAAATTTTGATACCAGCGGTTCATCTGCCGTGTCTTGACCTAGATCAACTTTTCCGTCGCCCTCGCAAACGCCGTGCAAACGGTACGATCCTTCAATCAATCGGCTTCTCGCTCAAGGGAGCAGCAATGCGGAGCATCGCTGCTGGCGGCTTCCCGGCTGAGTACTGTTCCGGTCACCGGATTGGATCGGAACGTGGTGCAACCCTTCAACCCCTTTTCATAGGCCCAATCGTAAATCTACTTGAACTCACCGAACGGAAATCCCTCCGGTTGGCTGCCGTTTTTCCTGTCGATCTCGACTTATAGTCGACGCCTCTGATCGCGCATCTTAGGCAAGGTTAAAAAACTCGCAGATTGAACAAATCCCGGCGTTGACACCCGTCAATAGCGGGAAGGGCGCGTGCGCCTCTAATTTGCATCAATGTCCATCGGCGCCATGATCCGATAGAAGCGGTTGTCGCTTTCGGGCAGCCCGTGACTGAGGCTAAGGGTGATGCCGGTACAGAATGCCGAAATCGCGGCGATGTTCGATCAGGCCGCCGAACTTCTCGAAATTAAAGGGGAGAATCAATTTCGCGTGCGCGCGTACCGCCGCGCGGCGCGCGTCGTCGAGGGCTTGCCCCAAAACATCACAAGTTTGCTAGCGGCTGGAAAGGATCTTTCAGAGCTGCCAGGCATCGGCAAGGACCTCGCCGGCAAGATCGGGAAGATCGTAAAGACCGGCCGCTTCGATCTGCTGGACTCGCTGAAGAAGAAGCTTCCGGGCGGACTCGTCCAGCTTGCCGCCATCCCGGGGCTCGGGCCCAAGCGGGTGAAGCTGCTTTACGACAAACTTAAAGTTCGCACGCTCGACGATCTGCGCCGGGCCGTCAAAACGGGACGCTTGCGTAAACTTCGCGGTCTCGGTCCAGCGATCGAAAAGAAGCTCCTGAATGCCCTTGAAAAACCTGCTGGTGAGAAGCGCTTCAAGCTCTCGGTGGCCGAAGCCGAAGCCGATGCGCTCATTCGATTTCTCAAGGACGGCGGACGTATCGTCGTGGCGGGCAGCTATCGCCGGCGCCGCGACACGGTGGGCGATCTCGACGTCCTGGTGACGACCAAGGATGGGGCAGCCGTCGGCGATAAGCTGGTGCGCTATGAAAATGTCGCGGAGGTTGTTGCTCATGGCCCGACCCGCATGACCGTCGTGCTGCGCTCGGGCTTGCAGGTCGATGTCCGCGCGGTGCCGGAGCAAAGCTACGGTGCGGCGCTTCTTTATTTCACCGGCTCCAAAACCCACACCATCGCCTTGCGCGGGCTGGCCAACGAACATGGCTGGAAACTGAATGAATACGGGCTCTTTGTCGGCAAGCGGCGCATTGCCGGCGCCACTGAAGAAGAGGTCTATAAAAAACTCGGGCTCGCCTTCATTCCGCCAGAACTGCGCGAGGATCGCGGCGAGATCGCGGCCGCCAAGGCAGATCGGCTTCCGCGCCTGCTGACGCTTTCCGACATTCGCGGCGATCTGCACGTTCACTCGGACTGGACCGATGGCACTACGACCATAGCCGCCATGGCAGCCGGGGCGCAGGCGCGCGGTTACCAATACATGGCGCTGACCGACCACAGCCGCCGCGTCGCCATGGCTCATGGGCTCGATCCGGCACGGCTGTCACGCCAAATCCGCGAGGTTGATGGGCTGAATGAAAAGCTGAAGGGATTTACCATCCTCAAGGGGATCGAGGTTGACGTCCTCAAGGACGGCCGGCTCGATCTGCCGGATTCCAGCTTGTCGAAGTTGGATATCGTGGTGGCGGCCGTGCATTCGCATTTTGATCTGCCGCGTCAGGCGCAGACTGATCGCATCGTACGGGCAATGGAAAACCGTCATGTCTCCATTATCGCGCACCCGACGGGGCGATTGATCGGCGCACGCGAACCTTACGATGTCGATATGGAGCGGATCATTTCGGCCGCGCGCGATTCGGGTTGTTTTCTCGAGATCAACGCCGAGCCGGACAGGCTGGACCTGCACGACATTCACGCCCATGCGGCAATGACCGGGGGCGTCAAAGTGGCCATTTCGACGGACGCCCATTCGGTAAACGCGTTTGACTATATGCGCTTCGGTATCGATCAGGCGCGGCGCGGCTGGCTCACGGCGGATGACGTGGTCAATACGCGGCCGCTTGCCGCATTGAGGAAGCTCCTCAAGCGGTGATTTGATGCGAAAATAATTCTTGCAGCGATCATCGAGCGCCGCTCTACCCGCGCCGGATCGGATTTATTCCGTGGCTTTCGGCCGCATCTCCGGCGGCTCGATAACCAGCACCGGTGCGCGCCGCGCCGCAGCGATCGTCAACGCGACCTCATCCCCGAAAACGCCGCGGGTCATCACCACCAGGCGCTCCCGCAACTGACGAAAGGCGGGAGGCAAAGCCCCCGAAGCGAATAAGGAGAGGCTGCCGGCTAAATGCCTGATCGGCAAGCTAAAATCGGCTGCAAGCCGGCGGATATAGGCGTCATCGATAATGCCCTCGCGCGCTTCGAAAACAACAAGCTCTTCCCTGGCTGCGATCGCAATGGCGGCTGCGGCATCAAGACTGGGATCGTCCGGCGACGCGACGATCGCAACCACCGAACCCGACGTTCGTGCAATATGGATCGGCACCAGCAATACGGCCGCAGCCGACTGGAAAGCGGCCTCGATGAGCCATGAGAACTGCTGAGTGGCGCGCCCCACCGGACTCGCCGGCTCCACGATCATGACGATATCGTCGGTCCGCGAAATCGATGCGATGGTTTCCCCCGTCGAGCCGTGGATCACTTCGAATTGGCATCGAATCGGAAGACCTTTCGTGGCATGAGCAAACATGCGCTCAGTACTGCGTGCGGCAAGCTCAAAGTCCTCCACCAGCCGATCGAGATCGAGCCGACGCCATCCGCCTTCGAGAAGGCGAAACTCGCGCGCAAACGGCATGCTCGCCAGATCACGGAGACTGGTATCCTCAAGAAACAAACCCAGCAGATCGAGGTGGAGCAGGTCGGCAAGTTCGACCGCGAGATTCATGATGCTGGCGGGCGCGCTCGGCTGAAGACCGAGGACGATTCTCTTGAAGGCGCGCGGTTCCGCCATGACTAGCTGTCCGACAGATCGGGTCCGCCCTGGCGGCCGAAATTCCTACGGATATTGGCAAAGGAGTGCAGCCGATCCTCGACCCTGCGATTGATACTGCCGGGCAGGTAAGCTCCGTCATCGCCGCGCTCGCCGGCCGGAAGACCGGTCAATAACGCAAGCCCTTCGTTAACTGTGGCGACTGGGTAGACGGTAAAGCGGCCCGCGGCGCAGGCCTCGATGACATCTTTGCGCAGCATCAAGTGCTGCACGTTTGCTTGCGGGATCAGGACCCCCTGGGCCCCCGATAGGCCGCGTGCCTGACAAATGTCGAAAAATCCCTCGATCTTCTCGTTGACTCCGCCGATCGCCTGAACTTCACCATGCTGATTGACCGATCCGGTGATGGCGAGGTCCTGGCGCAGAGGCATTTCCGCGAGCGCCGACAGCAATGCATAGAGCTCGGCCAGTGATGCACTGTCGCCTTCGACGCCGCCGTAGGATTGCTCGAACACAAGACTCGCAAACAGCGACATGGGCGTGTCCAGGGCATAGCGGCCTGCAAGGAAGCCGGAGAGGATCAGGACACCCTTGGAATGGACGGGGCCCCCTAGTTCGACCTCGCGTTCGATATCGACGACCTTGCCGCTGCCCGGCCGGACCTGACAGGTGATGCGTGTCGGACGTCCAAAAGCAAATCCGCCAAGTTCGATGACGCTGAGCCCGTTGACCTGGCCGATGTGCGTGCCCGTCGTATCGATAAGCGCCACCTTTTCGAGAATGGCCTCTAGCGCGCGATCTCTCAGCCGCCCGGCACGTTGAATGCGAGCCTTCAAAGCTTGATCCACATCGGCACGGGAGACGACGTCACGTTTAGCTTCCTGTGCACGAAAATCCGCTTCAATTAACACTTCCCGCAACTGCTCCACGATCAACGAGAGCTTGCCGGAATGGCCGGCAAGCCGCGCGGCGTGCTCAAGCACGAGACCTACCGCCTCACGGTCCAAGGCGGCCAATCCATCGCGCTTGGCGATAGATGCCACCAGCCGTGCGAGGATCGCTTCGCTTTCCGGCGTTCGCGCGATGTCATCCTCGAAATCCGCGAGAACCTTGAAATGCTCCGCTAGATCGGGATCAAATGCGGCGAGCAGGAAATAAAGCAGGCGATCGCCGAACAGGACAATTTTCACCTTGAGCGGAATTGGATCGGGCTCCAAGGACACGGTGCTGGTCAGCCCGATGAAGCGGGCAACGTCTTCGATGACGATCTTGCCCCGCCGCAACGTTCGTTTGAGCGCCGTCCAACTGAACGGCTCCATGAGGAGACTGCGGGCGTCGAGCAGCAGATAGCCGCCATTTGCGCGATGGATAGCGCCAGCCTTGATGAGACGAAAGTTAGTCACCAGCGCGCCGCGCATCGAAATATACTCAATGCGGCCGATCAGGTTTCCAAGGGTAGGATGCAGTTCTTCCACGATCGGAGCGCCTTGAACACCGACGTTCTGCGCAATCAGAACATTAACCTCGTAGCGATCGAACGGCCTTGAAGGTTGAGCATCGCCGTCCTCGTCTTCTCCAGCTTCGCTCTTGACGATAAACATGGCGACGTTCTCAACGAGGTCGGTGCGCACCGTCTCGATGTGCTCGACGATCCTCGGGATATCGCTGAACGCCGTCTTTGCTTCGTCGATCAATTGGTCGACGGCATACTTTGCGGTTTCTCGATTAAGCTGACGCACCCCATCGCGTCGCTGCTTCTCCCATTGCGGGATCTGGCGAACGATATGCTCAAGATCTTTTTCCAGAACTTCGATGACGGCCTGAATTTCCAGACGCTTAGCCTCAGGCCAGGCATTGAATTCGTCGGGAGGAACGACCTGGCCGTTTTTGCCGGGCGCCAGCGCAAAACCGAGCGGCGTGCGCAGGATAATGATGTTCTTTTCGGTTGTCTTATCCCTCAACGCGGAAAAAGCTTCCTCTTGCTTTTTCTGAAATGCCTCATCGATGGCATCTCGGCGCGTTTGATAGTCCTCGCTTTGGAAGACCGCCGGCAAAGCGGTCTTAAGATCGTCGATCAGTTTGTGCATCGCGTCCTGGAATTTCCGGGCGCGGTCGGCTGGGAGCTCGATGGCAATCGGTCTGTCGCCGTCTGTGAAATTATTGATATAAACCCAATCCGACGGTTTGGGTTTTGCGCGCACCTCGTCGGCCAGGAGAGCCTTGACGGCGTCCTGCATGTGGGTGCCGTTCGCCCCAATCACGAAAAGATTGAAACCTGTCTTTTCGACATGCGTGCCAAATCGGATCGCTTCAAGCGCGCGCGTCTGGCCAACAACGCCGTCAATCGGCTGCAACTCCGCCGTGGTCGAAAATTTCAGATTTGAAAGGTCGGTCGGACGATAAAGCTGTTCAGCCCGTAGCGGGCCGGGGACTAACCTTGCGGCGGGGGCGGTGTCGGCCACGTCAGGCACTCCTCGGTTGGCCCGTAATCTCAGACGAAAGAGCTAACCCTTCTTTGGCATGCTTCAAAGCGGATTCTGTGTCGCTGGATTTCGTTTGAAAGATCGATTTTGAGACTCGCGAGGTGGACGTATGAGGTCATCCGACATCCGGCAATGTCGAAGATGACAATTCTTCGTCCACTTTCGGCGAAAGATTTTCGGGGCCGGTCGAAGGAGTCCTTATTCCGCCGGAGCCATGCGCCGGCTGCCGCCCGTAATATTGCGGTCGCCAAAGTCTCCGTCAACGTCGGCGCCAAGTTCGCCGTGCCACGGCGTTGCTTTTTCGAGCGCGACCAACACGACGACAATGAGGACGGCAAGCACCAGGGCTCCTTGCCAATACGAAACGCCCAAAAGATCGGTTAGCACCAGCTTACCAGCGCCCTCGCCGAGAAACGTCGTGCTCAAAACCGGCTGGGCATAGGAATAGGTGACCGCCCCACACAGGCCTCCGGCCAGCGTGAAAAGGGCGTCCCGATAGCCTGCGCCGACCTGAGCGAGCGTTGTCCCGGGGCAAGCGCCGGCAAGGGCTATACCTGCGCCGAGAAATAATCCGCCGATAATGTCGGCGGCGTATAACGCCGCTTTCGGCTGCAATTTGACATAACCCAGGCCGTTCAGCACCGCCAGAACCACGGCTCCGGTTGCAACCGCGGTGAGAAAGACCTTCAACATGATGAAATTCCGAAGCTGCATCTGTCCAACGATGACGCCCGGCTCGAAGACGCGCGACTTCTCAAGCGCAAAACCAAATACAATACCCATCACGAGGCCGACGCCGATGGCAAAAGTAAGTGACATGGCTATTCTCCCTCGCTTCGTTGATCAGATCCGGCGCAATGCAAGCATGGCCGTGGCAATTCCGCCCGCGAACATCGCAGCGACGGCGACAATGGAACCCACCGCGAGTTGGGCCGTGCCGGAAAGGCCATGACCGCTGGTACAGCCGTCCGCAATCCGCGCGCCCAGCAGCATCAGAAAACCGGCGATGAAGGCGACGGCGTAACGAAAGGTCGGCGACGGAGAGCCAAGCGCGCGCTCCCAGATCGGCGAAATCGCTTTTCGCTTTGCCCCGGATAGAAACATGGACAAGAAGGCGCCGACGGCTATGCCGCCCACAAGCGCGACCTGCCACCAATTCTTGCCCGTCGCAGCGACATGCCGCGCGACATAGTCGATCTTGAGAATCTCCGGGTCGGGAATGGAAGCAAGCAGACCGCCGATCGTCACATAGGACGACGAGGTGCCAAGCGCCGTCTCGATGATAAGGAAGGCCGGAATCTGCAGAAGCCCGATAACCACGCCGGCAACATAAGGTGACCAGGCTTTGTCATAGATCGAAGGCATGGAATGCTCCGAATGCTCCTGTCGAAGGCTCTGTCTGCTCCGGCGCCAATAACACTTGGCGCCGGTCTATCCGCAAGTAAGGCTTTTATTCTCGCAATTCTTCCGAGACGGTCTTTTAGCAGCCGGCGGCGGAGAAGATTTGATGTGAGTCAAAACGAAAGAGACGTCTGGACGCCGCCTGTTCTTGCGGCGTCGCATTCCGATGACAGGGGGCTGTCGGAGTTTAGAGTATCTGCAAAATAACCTGGCCGAGCAGACGCTCGACGTCGTCCCGCTGGCAAAGATCGGTTCCCGGCGTAAGCAAGGCCGCCGATCCCGCCGCGACACCATAGCGAAACGCGTCTTCAACGGTTTTGCCGGCAGCCAGCGCCCAGACCATGGCGCCCAGAAAGCTGTCACCCGCCCCCACGGCGCTCATCGTCTTGACCGGCACCGCCTCGGCCAGCCATATGCGATCGCGTGTCACCAATAGAGCACCTAGATGCCCGAGGGTCAGCGCCACGACTTCCGCGCGCTGCTCCTCGACCAGGCGGCGGCTCGCTTCCACTTGGCTCTTTTGGTCTTCGAGGGGCGCTTTCATCAAACTCCGCAGCTCCCGTAAGCTCGGCTTGACGAGATAGACGCCGGCTTGCAGCGCGGCGGCAAGCGGCGGTCCAGAAGTATCGACGATGAATTTGCTGCCAGCACGTTTCGCGGCAGCCGCAATGTGGCCGTAGAAATCAACCGGGACTCCGGGCGGAAGGCTCCCGCTGGCGACGATAAAGCGCGCCTGGCCGCCAAATGATGTGAAGACATCGAGGCATTGGCGCCATTCGTGCTCGTTTAACTGCGGCCCCGGAAGCACGAAACGGTATTCCTGCTCTGTTTCCGTTTCAAAGACGGTAAAATCCTCGCGCGTTTCACCCGCAATGGGAACCGTGAGGCTCCGGATTCCTTCCTCGTCGACGAGCCGTTCAAGGAGCTGACCGGTTGTGCCACCGGTCGAGTAGACCGCCAAAACATCGCCGTCGAACCGGCGCACGACGCGCGCGACGTTGATACCACCCCCACCCGCCTGGCGTTGCCCACTGACGCAGCGCAACTTGCGGATGGGTATTATTCGATCGACCGAGGTCGAGATATCAATCGACGGGTTGATGGTTAGAGTCACGATCTCCGGCATGCCGTCTCCGCCATGATGTGGTCGAAACGAAGGTCTGCCTTGGCACGTGACTCCAGCTACAATGCTTTAACAAGCTATTGCAATTATAATCCAATTGGCTCGTGGATATCCTGATGCC
>JBBDNZ010000145.1:0-2972 GCA_040877285.1 Xanthobacteraceae bacterium | reverse complement strand
GAAGCGGCGGACGCCGGCGATTTTCACCTGCCGGCGCCGGAGCGGCCGCCGCTCGCCGGCGACTACGCCATCCTGATCACCGGCGTCGGCGGCACCGGCGTGGTGACCATCGGGGCGCTTATCGCCATGGCGGCGCATCTGGAAGGCAAGGCGGCGGCGGTGATTGACATGGCGGGGCTCGCCCAGAAGGGGGGGCCGGTGACCAGTCACGTGCGCCTGGCCGCGATGCCCACCGATATCAAGGCGATCCGGGTCTCGGCGGCCGGCGCCGATCTGGTGCTCGGCTGCGACATGGTGGTGGCGGGCGCGGCGCGGTCGCTGGCGGCGATCGATCCCGGCCGCACCGCGGTCCTGATCAACACCCACGAGACCTATCCCGGCTCGTTCACCCACGACCCCGACTATACGCTGCCCAGCCGGCGCATCATCCAGGCGATCACGGCGCGGGCGGGAGCGGAGAAGAGCCGGTTCATCGATGCGACGCGGATGGCGACGGCGCTCATGGGCGATTCGATCGCTACCAACATGTTCATGCTCGGGCTCGCCTGCCAGGCGGGCACGCTGCCGCTCGGCCATGACGCCATCGAACGGGCGATCGAGATCAATGGCGTCGAGGTGGCGATGAACAAGGCGGCGTTCGCCTGGGGGCGGCGGGCGGCCATCGAACCGGAGGCGGTCACCGCGATCGCCGAGCGCCGCCGCGGTCGGCCGCCGGTGCCCGAGGCGGAGACGCTGGACGACCTGCTCGCGCGGCGGGTGCGGTTCCTCGCCGCCTACCACAACGATGCCTACGGCCAGCGCTACGCCGAGCGGGTGGCGGGGGTGCGCGAGGCGGAGGCGCGCGTGTCGCCGGGGCGCGCCGACCTGGCGCAGGCGGTGGCGGTGAACCTGTTCAAGCTGATGGCGGTCAAGGACGAGTACGAGGTGGCGCGGCTTTACAGCGACGGGACGTTCCTGCGGCAGCTCGCCCAGGAGTTCGCCGGCTGGGACAAGCTCGAATTCCATCTGGCGCCGCCGGTGATGGCCAGGCGCGATCCGGCGACCGGGCATCTCGTCAAGGGGCGGTACGGACCGTGGATGATGAGCGCCTTCCGCCTGCTCGCCCGCCTGCGCTGGCTGCGCGGAACCAAACTCGACCCGTTCGGCTATTCGGCCGAGCGCCGCGCGGAGCGGCGGCTGCTCGCCGACTACGAAGCGACGGTGGCGACCATCCGCGACGGGCTGTCGGCGGACAACCACTTGGCCGCCGTGGCGCTGGCGCATTACCCGGACAAGATCCGCGGCTTCGGCCACGTCAAGGCGGTGGCGGCGGCGCGGGCGGCGGCCGAGGCGACGATCCGCCGCGAGGCGTTCCTCAACCCGCGGATCAAGGCAGAGGCGGCCGAGTAGACCCGGACAAGCGCAGGAGAGAAGAAATGTGCCGTAACATCCGCACGCTCTACAATTTCGACCCGCCGGCGAGCGACGAGGAAATCCATGCCTCGGCGGTCCAGTTCGTCCGCAAGGTGAGCGGCTTCAACAAGCCGTCCAGGGCGAACGCGGCGGCATTCGAAGGCGCCGTCGCCGAGGTCGCCATGGCGGCGCGCCGGTTGATCGATTCGCTGGAGACGACGGCCGAGCCGCGCAATCGCGACGTCGAGGCGATGAAGGCGCGGGCGCGGGCGGCGGCGCGATACGCCAACCTTTAGCAGTCTGCGGAAAAACCTAGCAATTGAGGCATTTCTGTCCTCTTGCTGGGTTGCGAGTCTGTAGAATTCTGAAGTCCTCCTGGCTCATTCGCAGGACTTTCCGGTCTTGTGACGGAGCCTCGACTACGCCGCAGCCAATTTGGGAATGCGGATCAGGTTGTAGGCGATCAGATTGAGCAGGAAGTCGGCGGCGACGCTGGCAATGCCGCGATGTTTGGTCTTGCGCATGGTGCCGTGCTGCTTGCCCCAGCCGAAGATGCATTCGACCATGGCGCGGCGCGACTGCGACATGGCATAGCCGTCATGCCGGGTGGTGCGTGCGTCGATGGCGCTCTGGCGGCCCCTGGTGCTGGGGCTGTTGTATTGCGCGACATGCGGCGTGACGTTCATGGCGCGTAGCCTGGCCACATGGTCGGCCGTGTCGTAAGCCTTGTCTTCGCCTGCCGTGATGCGCCTCCTGGCCTGCTTGGCTTTGGCCTTGAGCATCGTCTCCGACGCGCCACGCTCGGCAGTGCCGGTGGCGAGCGTGACCATGCCGGCCACTGCCAGCCCGTGCCGGTTCTCCATGGTGACGTGGCCCATGTAGCAGAGCCTCGCCTCCCGCCCGACGGCCTTGCGGTAAAGCCGGCTGTCGGGATCGCTGGTGCTCGCATGGGTGTCGTTCCTGCGCTTCTGGCCGTGGAAGTCGGCGCCGCCGTCGGCGTCGCCTGAGCCATCCTTGGGGCGGAAGCTCTTCTGCGAGGCCCAGGCTTCGATCAGCGTGCCGTCCACCGAAAAATGCTCGTCCGACAGCAGCGGCTTGACCTGCGCATGGTTCAAAAGCTTGCTCATGAACCTGGCAAACACATCGCCGTTCTGCAGCCGGTCGCGGTTCTTCGTAAACGTGGTCGGGTCCCACACCGGGTCGTCGGGCGAAAGGCCCACGAACCAGCGGTACAGCAGATTGTAGTCCAGTTGCTCCATCAGTTGGCGTTCCGAGCGGATGCCGTAGAACACTTGCAGCAGCAAGGCGCTCAGCAATTGCTCCGGAGGGATCGAGGGTCGGCCCTCGCGCGCGTAAAGCCTCGCCAGGCCGCCGTTCAGATCGCGCAGAACATCGCGTACAAGCTCTCGGACCCTCCTCAGCGGGTGGTTCAAAGGTACCCGTGCTTCCGGTGAGACATACGAAAACAGCCGGCCCTGATCCTCAAATGCCCCGCGCATCCAAGCCTCCACCGATTCGTGATACAAAACTGAATCAGCAAACCCTTGCCATGGCGAGAGGGTTTTTCAGCAGACTGCTAG
>JBBDNZ010000144.1:0-2991 GCA_040877285.1 Xanthobacteraceae bacterium | reverse complement strand
ACACCGCCGCCGTCCGCTCAAAGGCGTGGTGATTGCGAGCCCAGCCAATCCCACCGGCACAATGATGGATGCGGCGGCGCTCGCGCAACTGATCGAGGCGGCGGAAGGCGAGGGCATCCGCGTCATCTCCGACGAGATTTATCACGGGCTCGATTATGCCTTTCCGGCGGAGACGGCGGCGCGGCTGTCATCCAATACGCTCGTCATCAATTCCTTTTCCAAATATTTCTGCATGACCGGCTGGCGCGTGGGATGGATGCTGGCGCCGGAGCCGCTGGTGCGGCCGGTGGAGCGGCTGCAGCAGAACCTCGCCATCTCGGTGCCGACGATCTCGCAGATCGCGGCGGAAGCCGCCTTCGACGGCCGCGCGGAAATGGAAGCGGTGAAGCACGGCTACGAGGAGAACCGGCGCATTCTGCTCGAAGGACTCCCAAAAGCGGGCATGGAAAAATTTCTGCCGGTGGACGGCGCATTTTATCTTTATGCCGACGTATCGCGCTTCACGAACGACAGCCTTGCCTTTGCCAAGCGCATGCTGGAGGAGGCCGGCGTGGCGGCGACACCAGGCGTGGATTTCGACCCGCTGCGCGGCAGGGAATTTTTGCGCTTCTGTTATGCCGGCTCCGCCGCCGACATGCGCGAGGCGGTGCAGCGGATCGGGGAGTGGCTGAAACACAGTAGCTGACGCTACTTCACCCCGTTCTTGGCATATTCCTCGGCGATGTCGGGCTGGATCGCTTTCGCCGCGGCAATGTCGGCCGCGCCGCTCGCGTCGCCTTTCTTCTGCCTGGCATAGCCGCGGCCGTAGAGCGCGGGAGCAGCCTTCGCGTCGATGGCGATGGCGGCGCTGTAGTCGGCAATGGCCGGATCGAACTGCCCGAGCTTGATATGGACGAAGCCGCGGCTGTCGAGAGTTGCTGCGTCGTTGGGCCGAAGCCGCAGCGATGCATCGCAGTCCGCCAAAGCCTCGCGCAGTTCGCGCCCGAGGATGGCGCGGGCCCAGCATCGGTTGTTGAAGGCGAAGGCATTCTTCGGGTCGAGCCGTATGACCTGGCTGTAATTCTCGATGGCGCGGTCGTATTGGCCTTTGCGCTCGTAAGCGATGCCGCGGTTGACGAAGGCGGCGGCATACTTCGGGTCGAGCCGGATGGCCTGGCTGTAGTCCTCGATGGCGCGGTCGTATTCTTTCTTGTAATAGTAAGCGATGCCGCGGTTGTAGAAGGCGACGGCGAGTTTCTTTCCCGTAAATTTTCCCGACTGAATAACGGCGGTGCAGCCGCCGATGCTCAAGTCGGACGGGACCTCGTCGCCTTCACACCAGTCGATCTGCTGCTGCGTCTGCGCGCGCGCCGGCGCGACCGCCGCAATCGTCATCGCGCAAATAGAAAGCAGTATTCTTCGCATCTTCCCCTCCCGCCCAGCCGAGCGAGATTAGCACAAATAAAAACCGGCGTCATGCCGCCGACATGCGCGAGGCGGTGCAGCGGATCGGGGATTGGCTTAAGATCGTTCCTTCGCCATGACCTCGTCGCAGTAAGTGAGGTCTTCGGGCGAGAGATAATCGACGTAACCGGCAACCACGCCGCGACGGACCTTAAAACTTTCCGGATCGCCGGCTTGCCCCGGAGCCAGCACCGAGCCGTAGCGCTGCTCGTAGACGCCGCTTGCTTCGTTCTGCTGCATGGTCTCGAAGCGGCCGGCCTCGATCGCTTTTCTCAGCGCCGCCGGCTCGACCGATTTCCCGAAGAAGGCGACAACGCGGCGCAGCTCCGCCTCCACGTCGGCGTGCATCGCCTCATAGGTCACGACGCAGATGTCATTGCGTCCCTGGGCCGCACGCAGCCACTGCCGGTTGAAGACGAGAATTTTGTGCAGGCCGTGACGCGGATCGCGCAAGAATTCGGACATGGTGCCGCGGAAAACCCCGACCCGCTTGCTCGCCTGGAAGTAGCCCGAGACGACGACGTCACGCGGGTCGCGATGCAGGAAGACGATTTTCTGCTTGCCGGCGAGCGCGCCCGGGTCCGGCATCTGTTCGATTGGCAGAGCATGAAGATGAGCCGACCCGGCATGTTCATAGCGCAACCCGATGCCGAGCTCGTCGAGCATGATCCGCAGCCAGGTGCGGCCGGATTTGGGAAAAGACACGCAAAGGCCGTCACGCGCGGCGGGCGGCTGTTTTTTGGTCGCATTCGGAGAAGGAGGGATTTGCTGCACGGGTATTGCCGGTTCGCCAACAGGTTCAGAGCGTCACATTCCGGCCGTCTCTATCACGGGGGTCGGCCAACGGTAAAGCAGCCTCAGCTTGGATGCAGTGAAGCGAAAACCGGCGCCGAATTCGCTACACGAAGCCGCGCACAGCGCCCCGTATTGCGCTCCGCTCCATGCGGCTTACCGCAGCGCGGCGGCGATGTTGCCGCCGTCCACGGTGGTCACATCGGCGGTGGTTTTCAGCGCCAGCGCCTGCGCCAGGAACGCCTGCGCCACGTCGTCGGCGGTGACCTCGCGGCCGAGCAGATTGCCGCTCATGTAATCCTTCTCGCTCACGCCGCGCGACTTCGCCCGCTCCTTGATGAAATCGTCCGTCAATAGGCCGGAGCGGATGCGGTCGGCGTTGACCGCACCGGTGCGGATGCCCTCGGCGCCGTAGTCGAGCGCGTATTGCCGCATGAGTAGGAAGGTCGCAGCCTTCGGGAGACCATAGGGACCGAAATTCGGTCCCGGATTCACCGCCTGCTTGGAGACGTTGAACAACAGGCAGCCGCCGGTGCCCTGCGCCAGCATGATGCGCACGGCGTTTTGCGCCACGCGCTGATGGCCGTAGAAATTCAATTCAAAACTTTTTCGCAGAACCGCTTCATCGACTTCGCCGATGCGGCCCTGCCAGGCGGCGCCCGCGTTCGACACCACGATGTCCACGCCGCCGAAATGCGAGGCCACCTTGTCAAAGGCCGCGCGCACGGAAGCCGCGTCGGTCACATCGCAGGCGAC
>JBBDNZ010000143.1:0-3047 GCA_040877285.1 Xanthobacteraceae bacterium | reverse complement strand
CCGGCGCTGGCGGTCGGCATCGCGCTTGCCTTGATGGAGGCGCTCAACGATATCGGCGCGAGCGAACATCTCGGCGTCCAGACGCTTACGCTTTCCGTCTTTACCACATGGCTGAACCGCGGCAGCCTGGCGGGCGCCGCGCAGATCGCCCTTGTCATGCTCGTGGTGGTCATGGGTCTGATCGCACTGGAGCGTTACGGCCGGCGGCGGCAGAAATACAACGCCGACGCGACCGACGCCGCGCCGGAATCCCGTATCATGCTCGCCGGCGGCTACGGCTGGCTTGCGGCTTTCGCCTGCTTCGTGCCGGCCGCGCTCGGCTTTCTGATCCCGGCCGGATTTCTTGTGCGCCAAGTGGCGATACGCGGCCTGCTGGCCGGCTTCGATCCGAATTTGTGGCGCCATTTGCTGAGCACCATCGCACTGGCCGTAGCCGCGACGGCGGCGGTGCTCATCCTCGGGATTGCGGCGACCGTTTCTCTGCGGCTTGCCCGTCATCCGTTCGTCGCCGGCTGCGTCAATTTCGCCATGCTTGGCTATGCCATTCCCGGGACCGTCTTGGCTTTGGGTCTGCTGGCGCCGCTCGTCGCCGTGGACGAGGCAATCAACTGGATCACCGTTACCATCGCCGGAACCGCCGTCGGACTTGTCGTGATTGGCTCGGGCCTGGGTCTGGTCGTCGCCTATTGCGTACGTTTTCTACCCATTCCCATCGGCTTCTTGCAGGCGGGTTTTGCGCGCCTGCCCACCGATTGGGACGACATGGCGCGCGTGCTGGGCGCCCGCTCGACGATTGTAATGCGCAAAATCCATTTGCCGCTCGTGCGCCCCGCCTTGTGGGGCGCCGCCTTGCTTGTCTTCATCGATTGCCTAAAGGAGCTGCCGGCGACGCTGCTGCTGCGGCCACTTAATGTGGAAACCTTGGCGACTTACATCTACCAGTTCGCAACCCGCGGAAGTTTCGAGCAAGGCGCGCTCGCCGCTCTGATGATCGTCGCCGCCGGGATTCTGCCGGTGGTTTACATCGGCCGCTACGCCGGTATCAGCGCCGTGCCGGGGCGTGGAGATTTACGTTAACGGCGGGCCGCGGCGGCCAAAAGGCCGGAAAAAGGGCGGTTGCGAACATGCCCCGCGGTCATGAATGCGGCCATGAAAGGGTCACAGAGGCCCGTCAGGTTGCGCGCTTGGGACGCTCGAAGCTATAGTCCCGGGGGCTCAACAACAACATGCCGGAAAGCGTTTCGTGACCGCGGTCAGTGGCTTCAAACGCCTGGGAATTGCTCTTGCCGCCGCGCTCGCTCTGGGCATCGGCGCGCTCGCGGCAATGTCGTGGCTGATTTCGCCGGAGACCGCGCGCGAGGCCGTGAAATCCGAAATCCGCGCCGTGACCGGCCTCGATCTGATGCTGCGCGGACCGACCTCGGTATCGCTGTTCCCCTCCGGCAGCGTGAGCTTCGACGATGTCGTGCTCGGCGACGACCGCACCGGCGACAGGGCGCTCGCCGCCGAACGGCTGACCGTACGACTGCGCTTCCTCCCGCTGCTGATCGGCAAGGTGCAAGTTTCCGACGTCACCCTGGTCCGTCCCGTCATCGCCGTGATCTTGCAGGCCGACGGAAAATCGAACTGGACGCCTTTCGCCGCTGCGCTGCGGCCGACTCAGGAACGCTCCACGTCCTTCTCCGAAATCAACATCGAAGACGGCGCCATTATTGTCCGCGACGATTCGCGCGGCATCGTCGAGAGACTTACCGCCGCCGAAATATCGCTGGCCTGGCCTTCCATATTCCGCGGCTTCGCCTTAACCGGACGCTTCGTGTGGCGCGGCGAGCCGGTGGACGCCAGCCTCGGCATCAACGATTTCATCGCCGCACTCGACGGCAATCCCTCCGGCGTCAAGCTGCGCCTCAAGGGCGCACCTCTCAATCTCGTCTTCGAAGGCCAATTCAGCACCCGGCCCACGCTCAAGGTCGAAGGCGCCGTTGCCGCCGATTCCGCCTCGCTGCGCGAAGCCTTGCGCTGGACCGCGCAGAAGCAATTGCCAAGCGGCGGCTTCGGCCGTTTCTCCCTGAAGGCAAAAACCAAACTGGTCGGCGGCACGGTCGCGCTGTCCGGCGTCAACATCGAACTCGACGGCAATGCCGCCGAAGGCGTTTTGACTTTCGCCTCCGATGGCCGCCAGACCTTGCAGGGGACGCTGGCGGCGGAAGAAATCGATGTGACCCCTTATGTGTCGACCGTCCGTCTGCTGACCAGCGCCGAGCGCGAATGGAGCCGGATGCCGATCACGCTCGACGGCTTTAACGGGGTCGATCTCGACTTCCGGCTCTCGGCGGCGCAAGTCAAGATCGCCGAGGCCAAGTTCGGGCGCACCGCCATCGCCGCCAACCTGCGCGGCGGCAAGCTGACGGTGACGGTGGGAGAATCGCAGGCCTTCGGCGGCATCATCAAGGGATCGTTCGACCTCGCCAAGTCGGAAGCCGGCGCCGACGTCAAGGCGCAATTACAGTTCACCGACGTGGCATTCGAGAACTGTTTCGGCGCCCTGTTCGGGATGCAAAGGCTCGAAGGCAAAGGCAACTTTGCCTTCAACATCGAGGGCACGGGCGGCAGCGTGATGGCCTTGACCAAGGCGCTCAACGGCTCGATCAGCTTGACCGGGCGGCAGGGCGCGATCTCCGGCGTTAATCTCGAGCAATTGCTGCGCCGGCTCGAGCGGCGTCCCTTGTCCGGCGCCGGCAATTTCCGCTCCGGACGCACGCCTTACGATAAGCTCCTGGTCAATATCCGAATCGTTCAGGGATCGATGATCGCCGACGAAGCGCGCGTCGAGGGCCCCGCCGTGCGGCTGATTTTCGCCGGCACGGCATCCATTCCGGCTCGCGACCTGGAATTGACCGGAATCGCAAACCTCGTGCCCGAAAAGGGCACCGACGGAAGCTCCGCCTTCGAGCTGCCGTTCATGGTGCGGGGCTCCTGGGAAGAGCCGCTCATGCTGCTGGATACGCAGAGCCTGCTTCGCCGCGCGCCCCCCGCCGCCCCCCTCG
>JBBDNZ010000142.1:0-3065 GCA_040877285.1 Xanthobacteraceae bacterium | reverse complement strand
GCACGCTTTAGACGCGGACCATCACCTGCATATCCACAATCTCATCCGGCCTGGCTCGCAAGATCTACAGGAGCTGTTTTCGCGTCAGTATAAAGTGCCTCTCGCCAATGATACGTCGGTGGGACTCGGCTACGCCCCGATGAGCCCATTGGAGCGTCTCGTGCTTGCAGTCGAAAAACGAATCAATGGCCGGGACCGAAACCGTTCACATCCCGCATGGGGCGAGGACATCAAAATCATGGGCGTTCGTTGCGGCGCCACGATCCAGCTAACAGTGGCTTGCGCGATGATCGGAGGGTATCTGTCTCACATCGGCGATTATTTTGATGAAAAAGCTGCTGTCGAAGACCTCGTGCGCAACCTGGCGATCGAGCACGGGTTTCCTCAGTGCTCAGTGAATGTCAACATGGCCGATGATCCGCGGACGGGTGCAGTCTATCTCACCGTAACGGGGACGTCTGCGGAGGCCGGCGATGACGGTCAGGTCGGTAGAGGCAATAGAGTTAATGGCCTAATCACACCATATCGGCCGATGATCCTGGAAGCGGTTGCGGGAAAGAATCCAGTGAGCCACGTGGGCAAAATCTACAATGTCGTTGCCCGTGAGATAGCTGAGACGCTGGTTGCAACGGAACCGGACATCACCGCAGCGCAGTGTCTTTTGATGGGTCAAATTGGATCTCCCATCACGGAACCAGCGCTCCTGCATATCAAGCTTGCAACCCGAGACGGGACACCGGTTGCTCAATTCGAGCGACGCGTAGACGAAATAGCTCACGCACATCTTGGCCGGACTTCGGAGTTAGTCGACGACTTCATCGCTGGCGCGATCGAGGTCTTCTGAACCGGAAAGGCCCTAGGTCTTGGCTGCGGGCTTGATGGCCGAAAGCGCCACGAAGCCGGCGCCGGTCATGGTGAGCCGGCCCAACGCGGGGTCAAAGGGGCTCAAGAGCCGCGCGGCGAGGCCCCAACGCGGATAGTAGATCGCCCCGCGCACGCTCTCGACGTTGAGACCAGCCTGTTCGGCGAGATTGCGAAGCTCGTTTGCCGTCCGGAACCGGCCGCGGCGCCAGAGCGGCGAGCCGAGCCAGGCGCGAACGCGCCGACCGGCCGCCCACGTGCTCCACTTGCCAAGCTCGCCTATGACAAAGCGCCCGCCGGGCCGCAGCACGCGCGCGATTTCCCGGAAGACAGGGGCTGCGTCTTCGACGAAGCACAGGATGGTGATGGCCGTCACAACATCGAACTGCTCGGCTGGGAACGGAAGATGCTCGGCCACCGCCACCTGAAAGGTGACCCTCGCATTATGCTGCTTCGCCCGATCCTTGGCCGCATCGATCATGGCAGCGGATGCATCAATGCCCGTCACAATCGCGCCGCGCTTGGCGAGTTGGAGGGCCAGCTCGCCATCGCCACAGCCCACGTCGAGCACCGTGCGGCCACTATCGTCACCTACGAGTTCGAGGATCAGTTCGCGTTCAAGGCGTTCGGTGGTGGCACCGATCTCCGAGGAGCGCCATCGCGCGTAAGCGTCAGGCCCCAAATCGGGGATGTCACAAGCTGCCTTGAGAGTATTCATCAGTGACCCGCTACATCAACGCGTCGTGAAAGGATACATTCAGCTTTCAATCATCTGCTGATCCTATTGCGGCGGGATGCGCCGCGCCTGGCCCGGTCGGAGATCGGGCGCGCGGCCCTTATCCTCAGGCAAGCATAACTTTGCCTCGACGTGATGTGGATGGAAGCGAAGACGCGTGGTGACTTCCTTTACCGCGTCATGAGCCGTTGCGGCGTTCACTTCCCATTGTTCGCTCGCCTCAACCTCATCCTCGATCCAACTCGCTCTCACCAACCAGACTGGCATGGCCTCTTCGCTCCTTAATGCTAGTCCCACAGCGTGCTGTGGCCTGCGGTTTCGTTCGACCTGCTAAAGCTACTTGTTCCCACTCTCCCCAGACTCGTGCAAATCGGGTGCCGGCTCCAGCATTGCGGGTGGATCACTGGCGGGGAACGTCTCTTCAAGAGCTTCTTCGAGAAGCTCGTCGAGGTGTTTTTTCTCTTGCGGCGCAAGTTTCAGTTTTTTCGCGCCTGAAGGCTGTTTGTACAGTCGTCCTGCCATGCCGCTCTCGACCTTTCCAACGTGGAAAAGATGTCACCGCCGCGGATGGCTCGCTTTGACAAACGTCAAGCCGCGCGGAAACCACGGGCGCGACATTGTGGCCCGTTCTGAGCGGATTTCGTTTTTGCCCTAAATGGTTCCCAGCACCCGGCCCGCCACCGCGTCGAGCTTCTTCACCAACTCAGGGTCGCGCGCTTCCGGCGCGGTAATCAGCGCGGTGTCGAGCGCGCGGTCGGAGCCGATCGGGCAGGCTTCATGCTCGCGCGGGAAATCGCGGGCGAGTCGCGCCACCAGCCGCTTGGCCTTATCCGCATTGGCGGTGAGCACCTTGATGACGTCCTGCACGGTGACGGCGTCGTGGTCCGGGTGCCAGCAATCGTAGTCGGTCACCATGGCGACGGTGGCGTAGCAAATCTCCGCCTCGCGGGCGAGCTTGGCCTCCGGCATGTTGGTCATGCCGATCACCGAATAGCCGAGGCCCTTGTAAGTCATGCTCTCGGCCAGCGAGGAGAATTGCGGCCCTTCCATGCATACATAAGTGCCGCCGCGCACCACGGCGATGCCTTCGGCTTCCGCGGCCGACGCCAGCCGCAGCCGCAGCCGTGGCGACACCGGATGCGCCATCGAGACATGCGCCACCAGGCCGGTGCCGAAGAAAGAACTCTCCCGTTTGTGCGTGCGGTCCACGAATTGATCGATGAGCACGAAGGTGCCCGGCGACAGTTCTTCCTTGAACGAGCCGCAGGCGGACAGCGATATGAGGTCGGTGACGCCCGCGCGCTTGAGCACGTCGATATTGGCGCGGTAGTTGATGTCGGACGGCGACAGCCTATGGCCCTTGTCGTGCCGCGGCAGGAAGACGATCGGCAGCCCCGCGATCTCGCCGATGCGCAGCGGCCCCGACGGCTCGCCCCAGGGGCTCGCGACCTGTTCTTCGCGGACGTTC
>JBBDNZ010000141.1:0-3122 GCA_040877285.1 Xanthobacteraceae bacterium | reverse complement strand
GACGCCGAAATAGTGACTCTCCGGGTGGCTGAAATAGAGCCCGCTCACCGCCGCACCCGGCCACATGGCAAAACTTTCGGTGAGCTTGAGGCCGACCTTGTCCGCCGGCAGCAAGCGGAAGATGGTGGCCTTCTCGGTGTGGTCGGGCTGCGCCGGATAGCCGGGCGCAGGCCGGATGCCGGAATATTTTTCCGCGATCAGCTCCGCGTTGCTCAGGGTTTCGTCCGCCGCGTAGCCCCAGAATTCCTTGCGCACGCGCTGGTGCAGGCGCTCGGCGAAAGCTTCCGCCAGGCGATCCGCCAGCGCCTTGGCCAGGATGGCGGAATAGTCGTCGTTCTTCTGCTTGAAGCGTTCGGCGATCTCGTCCTCGCCGATGCCCGCGGTGACGGCGAAGGCGCCGACGTAATCGGGCACGCCCGACGCGCGCGGGGCGATGAAATCGGCCAATGCCTCGTTGTAGCGGCCTTCCCGCTTGGTGAGCTGCTGGCGCAGCGTGTGCAGCGTGGCGATGGGCGTTTTGCGCGCTTCGTCGGCGTAAAGCACGATGTCGTCGCCCTCGGCGTTGGCCGGCCAGAAGCCGACGACGGCGCCGGCGCGGAACCAGTTTTCGCCGATGATCCGGCCCAGCATGCGGCGCGCGTCCTCGTACAGGGCGCGCGCGGCGTCGCCCTGCTTCGGATCGTCGAAGATGGCGGGAAATTTTCCGCTCAATTCCCAGGTCTGGAAGAACGGCGTCCAGTCGATGTATTCGGCCAGCGAGGCGAGCGGATAATTGTCGATCACGCGGGTGCCGAGAAAGCGCGGCTTGGGCGGCGTGTAATTCTTCCAATCGAGCTTGAGCGCGTTGGCGCGCGCGGCGGCAAGCGACAGCCGCTGCTTGTCGGCCTGGGCGCGCGCATGCGCGGCGGCGATCTTGGCGTATTCGGCGCGGATGTCGGTGATGTAGTCGTTGCGCGCCTGCCGCGACAGCAACGCCTGCGCCACGCCGACCGCGCGGCTGGCGTCGTTCACGTACACGGTCTGCCCGCGCGTGTAGTTGGGGTGAATCTTCACCGCCGTGTGCACGCGGCTGGTGGTCGCGCCGCCGATCAGCAGCGGCAGCTCGAAGCCCTGGCGTTCCATCTCGGCGGCGACGTGGCACATCTCATCGAGCGACGGCGTGATCAGGCCGGAGAGGCCGATGAGGTCGGCCTTCTCGGCAATCGCGGTTTCCAAAATCTTCGCCGCCGGCACCATGACGCCGAGATCGACGACCTCGTAATTGTTGCACTGAAGCACGACGCCGACGATGTTCTTGCCGATGTCGTGCACGTCGCCCTTCACCGTGGCCATGACGATCTTGCCGGCGGAGCTGGATTGCGTCAGCCCGCTTTTCTTCTTCTCCTCCTCCATGAAGGGAAGCAGATAGGCCACCGCCTGCTTCATCACGCGGGCGGATTTCACCACCTGCGGCAGAAACATTTTGCCCGAGCCGAACAGATCGCCGACGACGTTCATGCCGTCCATCAGCGGGCCTTCGATCACATGCAGCGGGCGCTCGGCCTTTTGCCGCGCCTCCTCGGTGTCGGCCTCGATATATTCGGTGATGCCGTGGACGAGCGCATGCGACAGCCGCTGCTCCACCGGCTGGTCGCGCCAGGCGAGATCGGCTTCCTTGGCCTCGCGGGTCTGGCCGCGATAGCGCTCGGCCAGCGCGAGCAGGCGCTCGGAGGAGTCTTCGCGGCGGTTGAGCACCACGTCCTCGACGGCCGCGCGCAATTCCGGCTCGATGTCGTCATAGACGATCATCTGCCCGGCATTGACGATGCCCATATCCATGCCGGCCGCAATCGCGTGGAACAGAAAGACCGAATGCATGGCTTCGCGCACCGGCTCGTTGCCGCGGAAGGAGAAGGAAAAATTCGACACGCCGCCGGAGACATGGGCGTGCGGCAGATTTTTCCGGATCCAGCGCGCGGCCTCGATGTAGTCCACGCCGTAGGTGTTGTGCTCCGGCAACCCGGTGGCGACCGGGAAGATGTTGGGGTCGAAGATGATGTCCTCGGGCGGGAAGCCCACTTTATTGACCAGGATGTCGTAGGCGCGCGCGCAGATGCCGGTGCGGCGCGCGAGCGTGTCGGCCTGGCCCTGTTCGTCGAACGCCATGACCACGACGGCGGCGCCGTGGCGGCGCACAATCTTGGCATGCGCGACGAAAGCCGCCTCGCCTTCCTTCAGCGAGATGGAATTCACCACCGGCTTGCCCTGGATGCATTTCAGCCCGGCCTCGATGATGGGGAATTTCGAGGAATCCACCATCACCGGCACGCGGGAAATATCCGGCTCGGAGGCGACCAGGTGCAGGAAGGTGACCATCGCATTTTCGGAATCGAGCAGACCCTCGTCCATGTTGACGTCGATCACCTGCGCGCCGTTGGCGACCTGCTCGCGCGCCACATCGAGCGCGGCGGTGTAGTCGCCCTCGGTGATAAGCTTGCGGAAGCGCGCGGAGCCGGTGACGTTGGTGCGCTCGCCCACGTTGACGAAGGGAATTTCCGGCGTCAGCGTGAACGGCTCGAGGCCGGACAGACGCAGAAGCGGCGGGATTTCCGGAATGGCGCGCGGCTTCTTGCCGGCGACGGCATCGGCAATGGCGCGGATGTGCTCCGGCGTGGTGCCGCAGCAGCCGCCGACGATGTTGACCAGGCCGGAAGCGGCGAACTCGCCCATCAGGCGCGCCATATGTTCCGGCGTCTCGTCGTAATGGCCGAATTCGTTGGGCAAGCCGGCGTTGGGATAAGCGCAGACCAGCGTGCCGGCGACGCGGCCAAGCTCGTCCACATGCGCGCGCATTTCCTTGGCGCCGAGCGCGCAGTTGAGCCCGATCGATAGGGGCGCGGCGTGGCGCACGGAATTCCAGAAGGCTTCCGGCGTCTGGCCGGAGAGCAGCCGGCCGGAAAGGTCGGTGATGGTGCCGGAGATCATCAGCGGCACGTCGATGCCGCGTTCCTCGGTGATTTCCGAGATGGCGTAGATCGCCGCCTTGGCGTTGAGCGTATCGAAGATGGTTTCGATCAGGAGAATGTCAACGCAGCCATCGAGCAAGCCGCGCACCTGCTCGCCATAGGCCTCGCGCAATTCGT
>JBBDNZ010000140.1:0-17382 GCA_040877285.1 Xanthobacteraceae bacterium | reverse complement strand
CTCGGTGGAGTTCATCGCGGGAAGCTCCAGCCAGCTTGCCGGCAGAATCCGTACGGAGCGGTCGTCGGGCATCTACGCGGTCGACGTATTCATGTCGGGCGCCGACACCACCATCAACGTGCTGCACCCGCAAAAAATGATTGATCCGCTGAAGCCGCTGCTGATCCTGCCGGAGGTGACCGACGGCGCCAAATGGAAAAACGGCAAGCCGCGGTTCGTCGACAAGGAGCAAAAATATATCCTGCAGCTGTTCAGCAGCGTCGATACGCTGATTTTCATCAACACCGACTTCGTCAAGCCCGAAGAGATGCGCGCTGCCAAGGATCTCCTCAATCCCAAATGGATGGGCAAGATCGTTACCGACGATCCGAACGCCACGGGCAGCGGCAGCGGCAGTGCGGTGCATTTCTACACGCAGCTCGGGGCCGACTTTGTAAAGAAGCTCTACGTCGACCAGAAACCGGTGATCAGCAGGGATCGGCGGCAGACGACCGATTGGTTGGCGCGCGGCGTGTATCCCATTTGCCTGACCTGCCGGCCCGACGACGTGCAGCAGCTCAACAAGGAAGGCTACAAGCTGGTGGGTCTCTATCGGTTCTCGGACATGCTGAACCGCGTGAAACTGTCGCCGTTCGTGCTCACCGTGGCCAACAAGGCGCCGCACCCGAACGCCGCACGGGTTTTCGTCAACTGGATGGCCGGCAATGACGCCGTCGAGGCCTATTCTCGCGACAATGGCGTGGTGTCACTGCGCACCGACGTCGACGAGTCGTTTCTCAATCCGGGCGCTATACCGCAAGCGGGCGTGCAATACCCGGACGGCACCGATCCCGACTGGATCGCATTGGGCCGGGTGGAAGCCGCGAATAAGGTCCGCGAATTGCTGAAGGCGCAATAGATCGAACATTAGTGAAAGGCGCGGCCCCATGACTTTCGTCATCAACAATCACGATGTCGAAAAAGTGCTGACGATGGCGGCCACGATCGACGCGCTGGAGGAATCTTTCCGCAATTTAGCGATCGGGGAAGCGGTTTGCCGCCCGCGCATCGATATCCGCATCCCCACCAGCGATCCGGCGAAAAGCTATCAATGGGGTACTATGGAAGGCGGCTCCACCGGCGGCTACTTCGCCATCCGCATGAAGTCCGACATCCTTTATCAGCAGAGCTACAACGGCGTCGTCACGGAGGAGAAGTACTGCAGCAAGCCGGGCCTGTTCTGCGGGCTCATACTGCTCACGTCGATCGAAAACGGCGAGCCGCTGGCCATCATCAACGACGGCGTGCTGCAACATATGCGAAGCGGTGCCGACGGCGGCATCGGCGTCAAATACATGGCGAACGAAGATGCCGAAGTCATCGGGATGTTCGGTTCCGGCGGCATGGCGCGCACGCATATGGCCGCCTTCATGCATGTGCGCAACATCAAGAAACTTCAGGTTTTCAGCCCGACCAAGGCCAACCGCGAAGCCTTCGGCCATGAAATGGCGCGGAAATACAATATCGAGGTCAAGGTTTGCGATAATCCGGAGGACGTCTACAAGGGCGCGCATATCGTCGCCGCGCTGACGGACTCAGCGACCGCCGTGACCGACGGAACGCTTCTCGAAAAGGGCACGCATCTGGTCGTGGTCGGGGGAACCGGAGAACCTGACGCAGAGAGCACCAAGCGCATCGATGTCTATCTGCATTTCGGCGTCGCCCCCGCTCCCACCGGACATCCGGAGCTGGCGACGGACGGGCGGCTCGAATATGTCGCCCGGGCAAAGCCGAAGCAGCCGGCCGTCGAAAGCCTCAAGGCGCGCGTTTCCCTGCGGCAGAAGAAGATCGACCTGGCCGATATCGTCAGCGGCAAGACAAAGGGCCGCACCTCGGCCGACCAGATCACCTATTCCAAGCGCGGTAACCTGCAGGGCGCGCAATTCTACGCCGTCGCCGGCAAGGTTTACGAAGAGGCGAAGAAGCAGGGTCTCGGACACGAGATTCCGACCAGCCTGTTCTTGCAGGACATCAGGAATTAACGTCACTATAATTGACATGGATATTGCGGCAGGTCCGCCCACATAATTTCGTCGGCGCCGCGGAGGAAGGAACGATGATCACAACGTTGGGAAAATTTGCGGCATCACTGTTGTTGTTCGCCGGATTTATATCCGGCGCGCATGCTCAATCGGCGGATTGGCAGAAGACATGGGATGAAACCGTCGCCGCGGCAAAAAAGGAAGGCAAGGTCGTCGTTCTCGGCCAGCCCTCGCCCGCCATGCGCAATGTAATCCTGCCGAAATTTACCGAGCGCTTCGGTATCCAAGTCGAGCACATCGCCGGGCGATCCAGCGAAATTGTGCCAAAGATCCGAACGGAAAGAGAATCCGGGATTTATTCGGTGGACGTGTTCATGTCCAATGCCGGCACGAGCATCGGCGTGCTGTACGGCGAGAAAATGGTCGATCCGCTCAAGCCGCTGCTGATCCTCCCCGAGGTCACGGACGGCAGCAAATGGAAACGCGGCGAGCCGTGGTTCGTTGATCCCGGGAAGGAGTATATCCTGCTCTTGTTCAGCAGCGTCGACAGCCTGATGGTCATCAACACGGACTATGTCAAACTCGAGGAGATGCGCAGCGCCAAGAATCTGCTCAATCCCAAATGGAAGGGGAAGATATCCACTGAGAACCCGCAGGCCAGCGGCGGCGGCGGCGCAGGCAGCGCGGCGCATTTCTACACGCAGTTCGGACCCGAGTTTGTCAAGCAACTCTATATTGGCCAGGAAGCCGTGGTGCAGCGGGACCGGCGGGTGTTGACCGACTGGCTGGCGCGCGGCAGCCATCCGATCTGCCTGACGTGCCATATCGACGACATGCGCGCCCTGCTCAAGGAAGGGTATCCCCTGCTGGAAGTATTCGAACTGTCGGATATCCAGAATCGTATCACTCCGGCGCCGTCCTTACTGACCGTCGCCAACAAGGCGCCGCACCCGAACGCGGCCAAGGTCTTCGTCAATTGGATGGCCGGCAAAGAGGCGCTCGAACTTTATTCCCGCGAGGCCCAGGCCGCGACCATGCGCACGGACGTTGACGAGTCATTTCTCGATCCGCGCGTTATTCCCAAGCCCGGAGTGAAATACGTCGATTACACGGATTTCAACTGGGTGGCGACGGGACGGCGGGAAGTGGCCAAAAAGGTGCAGGAACTGCTGAAAACGCCTTAACCGTGCGGCAATGGCCTTCTCTTGAGAAGAGCGGCGCAGGGCATATATATCGGACGCATACGCAAGGGTAGCGATGAATGTCCACAATGGCAGCGACAGTCGCCGTAAGCGAAAAGGCTGCACGCCGAATCGCGGAAATACTCAAGCGCGAAACGCCGGGCGCCAAGCTGCGCGTGAGCGTGGAAGGCGGCGGCTGTTCCGGATTCCAATATAAATTCGACGTCGATCATGCGCAGGCCGCGGACGACATTGTCGTCACCCGCGGCGGCGCCGTCGTGCTCATCGATCCGGTGTCGCTCGGCTACCTCGCCGGCGCTGAAATCGATTTCGTCGACGACCTCATCGGCGCGGCGTTCAAGGTGAACAACCCCAACGTCACCGCCTCCTGCGGCTGCGGGACGAGCTTTTCGCTCTGATCACGCCGCCGCCTTCTTCCGGTTCGCCGCGAGCCGCGCATCGACCAGCGCCACCTGGGCGTCGATAGCGGGGTGGCTCAGTCCCTTCTGCCTGGCGATGAGTTGCACCAGCTTGTCGGCGCGTTCGATATTCGGCGCGCCGTTTTGCAGCGCGCGCGCGGCCGAGGCCGGACGGGTGAGGCTTTGCGCCGCGGCGGCGTATTTCTCGAACGGGACGAGATCGTTCGGCGAGGCGCCGAGCTTGACCACGAGATCGTTAACGAAATTATAGACCGACCTCGCCTCCTCGAGATTGGAATGCACCGCCTCCTGCGCGGTGCGCATGCCGTCCTTGGTGATGCAGCGGTAGTTGCCTGCGAGCAGCATCGCCCATTTCGCTAGCGGCACGAAGATGGAGTCGTGCACTTTCAGCTTCACCGGCAGCTCGATCTTGCCTTCCGGAGTGTCGAAGCGGATCGCCTCGATGTCATCCTGCAATTTACGCAACATGGCGGTGTATTTGTCGGAATCAAAACGCGCGACCTTGAAATTGGTCGGCAGCGTCACTTGCAGCACATTGACCTTTTCCTCCGGCGGCCGGATCGCCTGCGGGTCCGGGCTGCACAGTGTCAGCAGGCCCGGATCGAAATTGTCCCAGACGGTCGGGTCGGTATAGGCCGGTTTCAGCGTGTCGGCATTGAGGCCGGGAATCCGTTTCATGTAAGGCAGCGGCGGCATGTTCATGATCGACATGCACGGCACCTTGGATTTGGCCACCGCATCCAGCAATTCGCGCACGCCGGGCGAGCGGTATTGCGGCTCCTGCATGGCGAGGCCGACGAGATCGTAATCCGTCGGGTTGACGTCGCCGGCGCCCGCGGCACTGACCTTGCCCGGCAGCTTGCGCGAGTCGATCTCGATCTGCTCCTTGCGGCCCCGCACCGGCATGCGCACGCGGAAACCTTCCGCGTTGATCAGGTCCGCCTCGGCCGGCAGGCAAACGAGCTTTACCGAATGTCCGCCGAACAGCAGCTTGGAAGCGAGCAGCGATCCGTAGGACGCGCCCATGATGAGAATGTTGTAGGTCGCCGCCATAGCTCACCTCTCGATGCATTGAGGACGAAACAAGAAATTTCAGGACGATGGCCGTCCTTCTCTGGAGAGCCAATGCTATTCGGGTCCTTCTGTCTGTGCAATCCGACCGGACAACGTCCCAAGTTCGGCGCCAATTGGGCTTGACGCCCCCCGCCGCGTCGCGCACTTGCTTATTTTCCGCAAAGCCAAAAGTTGAAACGTCGCCCATGCGTATCGCCACCTGGAACGTCAACTCGATAAAGCAGCGGATCGACAACGTCGTGGCATGGATCGGTGCGCGCCAGCCGGACATTCTTTGCCTGCAGGAAACCAAATGTCCCGACGAGGCCTTTCCGCGCGAACCGCTTGAATCGCTGGGCTACAACGTGGCGATTCACGGGCAAAAGGGCTTCAACGGCGTGGCTTTGCTGTCGAAGCTGCCGTTCGACGAGGTGACGCCGGGGCTCATCGGAGACGACAGCGACGGCCAAGCGCGATTCCTCGAGGCGGTGGTTTCTGCCGGCTCGGGCGCGATCCGTGTCGCCTGCCTTTATCTGCCCAATGGAAACCCGCCGGACACGGACAAATATCAATACAAAATCAATTGGATGAACAGACTTCTTGCTTATTCGCTTGAGCGCCTGAAATTGGAGGAACCGCTCATTCTTGCCGGCGATTTCAATGTCATCCCGACTGAGGCCGACGCCGCCGATCCGGCTGCCTGGGTGGCCGACGCGCTGTTCCTGCCGCAGACCCGCCAAAAATTCCGCGCGCTGAGCAACCTCGGCCTGACCGATGCGATCCGCGCGGTGAGCGATGCGCCGGGGCTCTACACCTACTGGGATTATCAGGCCGGCGCCTGGCAGAAGAACAAGGGAATTCGCATCGACCACCTGCTGCTGTCGCCGCAGGCCACCGACCGGCTGACCGGCGCAGGCATCGACCGGCACGTGCGGGCGTGGGAAAGCCCCTCGGACCACGTTCCCGTTTTCATCGATCTGGCGATCAGCCCGCGCTAGCGCTCACCACTCGCGGCCGGCGTTGAGCCGGCGCTCGATCAGCGTCAGCGCCAGCGCGCGTTCGTCCTCGGTCGCCTCTTCGAAGGCTCTTTGGCGCGCATCGGTAATCCACGGAACCTGGCCGCCGGAGCCGTCGCCCGCGAGCGTGAGCCACATCAGGCCGAGCGCCCGCTGCCGCGGTACTTCTTCACCATTGAAAAGAATCCGGCCGAGCGCCGCTTGCGCCTCGTAATGGCCCTTGTTGGCAGCCAGCGCCAGCCAGCGGACGGCGTACTTGGCATCGCGGCGCACGCCCGTCCCCTTCAAGTAAAAGTTGCCGAGATGAAATTGCGCGTCCGGGTCGCCGAAATAGGATGCGGCATAGGCGAACATGTCGCGCGCCCGATTGGGATCGGACTTCAGCGCAGAGTCCGGGATGCCGTCCCGGTAATACTTTCCGAGCTCGACGAAGGCGTTGGCGACGATGCGCGCCTGCGCCTCGCCGGCGCTGTCGTCGCCGTGAGCGCGGACAATGCTCTTGAAGTATTCGAAGGCGCGCAGGTCGTCGTGCGGAACGCCGTCGCCGTCCGCATACATGTGACCCAGCTTCCATTGTGCAAGCGCATGGCCGTTCTCCGCCGCATATTGCAGCGACGTCACCGCCTTGTCGGTTTCGCCGACCTTAAGCGCCTGCGTCCCGCTGCGGAAGGCTTCCAGCGGCGACATCGGGGTATCCGGCGCATGACTGCCGTCGAAGCCCTTGCTCGGTGCAGCGGCCAGCACAAATCCGACGGCGATGACGCCTACAACACTAGATATCCGCATAACACGCCTTCTCGGCCGCCCCGCCGGGATGGGTCACCGCGCCGTTGAGCGCCGGGCCCACCTGCTGGGCGTATTTCCACAAATAGCCGGAGGTAAAATTGCTTTCCCGCGGCTTCCAGTCACGCTTTCGCTTTTCCAGCTCGGCGGCGGAGAGCTTGACGCTGAGCGTACCAGCCTCGGCATCAAGCTCAATAATGTCGCCGTCGCGAAGAAGCGCGATCGGGCCGCCAATAGCCGCTTCGGGGCCGACATGGCCGACGCAGAAGCCGCGCGTCGCGCCGGAGAATCTTCCGTCGGTAATGAGCGCGACCTTGCTTCCCATGCCCTGGCCATAAAGCGCGGCCGTGGTGGAAAGCATTTCGCGCATGCCGGGGCCGCCCTTGGGCCCCTCGTAGCGAATGACGAAGACGTCGCCTTCGCGGTATTTCTTTGCCTTGACCGCCTCGAAACAGGCTTCCTCGCCGTCGAAGCAGCGCGCGGGGCCGGAGAATTTCAGCGCCGACATGCCCGCGACTTTCACGATGGCGCCTTCGGGCGCCAGATTGCCCTTCAGGCCGATGACGCCGCCGGTGGGACTAAGCGGGGCATTCGCCGGGCGAACCACGTCCTGGTCGGGATTCCATTTCACGCTTTTCATGTTTTCGGCCATGGTGCGGCCGGTCACCGTCATGCAGTCGCCGTGCATAAAGCCGTGGTCGAGCAGCGTCTTCATCAGCAGCGGAATGCCGCCGGCTTCGAACATGTCCTTGGCGACGTATTTGCCGCTTGGCTTGAGGTCGGCGATATAGGGCGTGCGCTTCATCACTTCGGCGACGTCGAACAAATCGAACTTGATGCCGCATTCATGGGCGATGGCGGGCAGATGCAGCGCGCCGTTGGTCGAACCGCCGGAAGCTGCCACCACCGCGGCCGCATTTTCCAATGCTTTGCGCGTGACGATGTCGCGCGGGCGGATGCCTTCGGTGACGAGATTCATGATCTGCTCGCCCGCGGTCATGCAGAAGGCGTCGCGGATCTCGTAGGGCGCGGGCGCGCCGGCGGAATAGGGCAGCGCCAGCCCGATGGCTTCGGACACGGTGGCCATGGTGTTGGCGGTGAATTGCGCGCCGCAGGCGCCGGCCGAGGGGCAAGCCACCTGTTCGAGCGTTTCCAGATCGGCGTCCGACATCGACCCGACGGAGTGCTTGCCGACCGCCTCGAAGACGTCCTGGACGGTCACCGGCTTGCCCTTGAAGGTGCCGGGCAGAATCGAGCCGCCGTAGATGAAGATCGAGGGCACGTTGAGCCGGCACATGACCATCATCATGCCGGGCAGCGACTTGTCGCAGCCGGCGATGCCCACCAGGGCGTCGTAGCCGTGGCCGCGCATGGTCAGTTCGACGGAATCGGCGATGACCTCGCGCGACGGCAGCGAGGACTTCATTCCCTCGTGTCCAATGGCGATGCCATCGGTGACCGTGATGGTGCAGAACTCGCGCGGGGTGCCGCCGGCCGAGACCACGCCCTTCTTCACCGCCTGAGCCTGCCGCATGAGCGCGATATTGCAGGGGGCCGCCTCATTCCAGCAGCTGACGACGCCGACAAAGGGCTGATGGATCTGCCTGCGGGTCAGACCCATGGCGTAGTAGTAGGACCGGTGCGGAGCGCGTTCGGGGCCTTCGGTGACGTGACGGCTTGGCAGCTTGGCTTTCAGATCGGTCTTGGCGTCCATCAATTTCTCGGGCCCCCGCCCCGCATTCCAAACCTATGTGCCGTCCGGTTTGCGATCTCCAAGCATCGCAATGGCTTGGAACCACGTCGGTCTCAGTGAACCGTGTGGCCAAATCGCGGCGCGGCCTGCATCATCGTCCGGGAAGGCTTAAATCTTGTAAACGTGTTGCCGCAGGGACACAGAAGGACCCGCCGCAGCGCCGGCAGGCCGGCCGAGCGTCCTTTTATGATCCGGAAAGGATTGAATGGCAGCCTGATGCCGTAGCCAATGCCAGTCCGTCGGAAGCTCGCCGCTTCCGACCGCGCGGGGTTTTTTCGGGTGGAGTTCGGACCGGCGGCGCTTAGAGGCCGCATGCTGCTTGATGCCTTCATACGCCTAGCGGCGCAGGACAAGCCTACCGAGACCGCCGCTTCTCTGCCCGTTGTCGAAGGTCCGGCGCTGCTTCCGCAAGCGGAAGTCACGCCCGCCGATATGATTCGACTGGACGGATTCCGCGAAACCATCAGTCTGCTGGAGGCGGACCTGGTCGCCATGATCCGGGCGGTGCAGGCGGCCGCCAAGGCGGTCCATGAAGGAACGACCGCATCGGTCAAGGGCCTCGAGGCGATTCGTCAGCGCAGCGAGCATCTCGCCGGGCTTTCCCGCGGCGCCACGGAAAACGCCTCCCAGCTTGCCACCGCGACGGAGGAATTTGCCGCGTCTTCCAGCGAGATCAACCGGCAGGTGCACGAGGCCGGCGCGCTGACGGAAGAGGCCCATCGCGCTGCGGGAGCCGCCGCGTGCAGCCTCGACGGGCTGAAGTCGTCGTCCGGCGAGATCGGCAACGTGGTCAATCTGATCGCCGCCATCGCCAAGCAGACCAATCTGCTGGCGCTCAATGCCAATATCGAGGCGGCGCGCGCCGGCCATGCCGGACGCGGTTTTGCCGTCGTCGCCGACGAAGTAAAGGCGCTGTCGGTCGAAACACAAAAGGCGACCGAGGAAATCGCGCGGAAGATCGGCAAGCTCCAGCACGACGCGGCGGAATCGATCGCCACGGTCAATCGCATCACCGAGGTGATGGAAGCGATCCAGCCCGTCATCCACGCCGTCTCCGGGGCCGCAACTCAGCAGACCGCGACAACCAACGACCTAGCCCGCAATGCCGGGCAATCGTCCCGCTTCGTCTCCTCGGTCGCCGACGGCGTCATCGAGATCGAACGGGCGGCCGCCGGGGCCAGCGTGCATAGCGATGACGTCGATCAGGCCAGCCAGGAGGTCGTCGAACTCGTCTCGGGATTGAGAAAGCGGTTCGTCATTCTCTTGCGGCAGACCGAAATCGGCGAGCGCCGCAACTCCGACCGGCTGCCTTGCACGCTCCCCGTCACGATCTCCCATGCCGGCAGTATCTTCCACGGTCAAACCGTCGATCTTTCCGACGGCGGGCTGCTGATGGAGGCGGACGACGAGGGCCGCATTCCGGTCGGCGCAAGGGCACAGATTACCATCGCCGAAATCGGCTCCCCCGAGGTTCGCGTGGCCAACCGCTCGTCCCGGGGGTTGCATCTTGCCTTCATGCAGCTTAACCCGCCCGCGCGCGCCGGTGTCGAGGCCAAGCTCGCGGCGATCCGCGAGGAAAACAAGGAATTCATCGACCGCGCCATCACCGCAGCGGCGGAAGTCTCCGCGGCGTTTGAGGAAGCGGTCTCAAGCGGGAAAATTACCTTCGAAGAATTGTTCGACAACAACTATATCCCGATCGAAGGCACAAACCCGCCCCAATACCGCACGCGCTTTCTCGATCTGATGGAAAAAATCCTACCCCCCATTCTGTTTCCGCGCACGGAGACGGACGAGCGGACGATCCTGTGCGTGGCCATCGACCGCAACGGCTACATCCCCGTCCACCGGCCGGGCCACGCCCAACCGCAACGCCCCGGCGACGTCGAGTGGAACGACACCCATTGCCGCAACCGCCGCATCTACAACGATCCCAAAAGGCTGGCGGCGGCGCGCAATACGCGCCCCTATCTTATCCAGCAATATTCGCGGCAATACGAAGGCGAGACGCAGGTGCTCCGCCCCATCGCGGTTCCGATCCGCGTGTTCGGCAAGCATTGGGGCGCGGTGCGCGTTTCCTATGTGATGTAAGCGCCGTTCGCGGTATTAATGCCGCCCGGTCATGGCGCGATTTCCCCGCATCCGTCGCAGCTTCTTCGCGCGCAGCGTTCACGCCGTCGCGCCCGACCTTATCGGCGCGACCTTGCTGGTCAATGGCGTCGGCGGCCGCATTGTCGAGGTCGAGGCCTATCACCACACCGATCCGGCCGCGCATAGCTTTCGCGGGCGGACGGAACGCAACGCCGTCATGTTCGGCCCGCCCGGCGTTGCCTACGTGTACCGCTCCTATGGCATTCACTGGTGCCTTAATTTCGTTTGCGAGGAGAAAGGCAGCGCCAGCGCGGTGCTGATCCGCGCGCTTGAGCCGACCGCGGGCCTTGCCGCGATGCGCCGCCGCCGCGGCCTTGCCGACGAACGGTTGCTGTGCTCCGGTCCCGGTAAACTCGGCGAGGCGCTCGGCATCGCCCGCGCCCACAACGGGCTGCCGCTGGACAAGCCGCCGTTCGAACTGCGGGCGCGAAACGGAACGGTGGAAATTGAAATCGGACCGCGCATCGGCATAACCAAGGCGGCGGAGATGCCGTGGCGCTATGGGCTCAAGGGATCGCGGTTTTTGAGCAGGCCGTTCAAGAAGTGAGTTGGTTCGTTTGTCTTTACAAATAGTTGGTTTCTTTCCGCCAAGCGATTATGTCAACATGAATGGGGTCAATATTTTCCTTTTTTGCGAATTTCTTGGATGCGTTCTGATACATTTTATTTTGTTCAGAACTTAGAGAAATGACTGACTTCCATTTTGGTAATACGCCTTCATTTTCCTGTTCACGTTCCTGTTCACGCAGGAATTGCGCCACGTGTCGGTCGACCGGAACCTCTAAGAACTTTTCAACGCGATGTAATCCAAATTTTTCTCTAAGATAGAAATTGGAGGCAGCGTCTCGGACAAAAATATTGAGAAACTTACGCGCTGCTCCCCACTTACCCTTCGGAAGCGCCTCGACCAAGCTTGACGTTAGCTCGTCCAACAATTTGGCATAACCTGCACCACTGCGACCAACTTTATCGAGCGAGACTTTTTCCGCCAAAAATTTGCGAGCAGCCCGTATCGTTCCTTCCGGACCCATATTCCGAGCCGCCGACGGCGTCACTGCGGCACCAGCAACGCGTCGTCGCAGTATTTTGATAAACGTATTTTTGTTCATGACTACGCCGCGCCCTTGAGCCGCTCCAGCGCTTCGAGAATTTTTGCGCGGCGGCCTTCGGCCTCTTGGCGCTTCTCGCGCTCGCCCTCGATGATCGCTTCCGGCGCGTTGGCGACGAATTTCTCGTTTGATAGCTTGGCATCGACGCGCTGGATGTCGGCGTCGGCCTTGGCGATTTCCTTTTGCAGACGCGCGCGCTCGGCGTCCAGGTCAATGACGCCCTTGAGCGGCAGCGCGGCCACTTCGCCGCGCACCACAAGCTGAACCGACCCCGCCGGGGCGGTCCCGGCAAAGCTGATATCGGAGAGCCGCGCCAGGCGTTTGACGAATTCGGCCCAGCGGCCGGCTCTCGTCTTGGTTTCCGCCGAAGCTCCCGCGAGCACCAACGGGATTTGCGTGGCCGGCGGCACGTTCATTTCCGCGCGCACCGAACGGATGGCGGTGACCAGATCGATCACCCAGCCGATTTCGGCTTCCGCCGCTGCGTCGTCCAGACCGTCATGCTGCGGCCAGGGCTCAACCAGCAGCAAATGAAGCCGCTTCGGTCCGCGTTCGCCGGTGACCTGCCAGAGTTCCTCGGTCAGAAACGGCATAAAGGGATGCAGGAGCTTGAAAATCTCATCGAGCGCCCAGGCGGCCGCGGACCGCGTCTCGTTCTTCGCCGCGCCGTCGGGACCGTTCAGCACTGGCTTCGACAGTTACAGATACCAGTCGCAAAAGACGTTCCAGACAAAGCGGTAGACCGCCGACGCCGCGTCGTTGAAGCGGTAGTCCTCAATCGCCGCGGTAACCTCACGGCCCGCCTTTGCGGTTTCGTGAAGGATCCAGCGGTTGAGCGTCTCCTTGGCCTGGCGCGGATCGAAGTCGGCCATGCGCGCGCAGCCGTTCATTTCGGCGAAGCGCGCGGCGTTCCACAGCTTGGTCGCGAAATTGCGGTAGCCTTCGACCAGCTTGGCCGACAGCTTGACGTCGCGGCGCGTCTGCGAGGTCATGGCGGCGAGCGTAAACCGCAGCGCGTCGGCCCCGTAGGCGTCGATCAACTCCAGCGGGTCGATGGTGTTACCCTTGGACTTCGACATCTTCTGCCCGCGCTCGTCGCTCACGAGCCCGTGCAGGAAGACCGCGCGGAATGGCGCCCATTCGCTAGACGGAGCGGCGGGCCGCTCCTTTTGCATGAAATGCAGGCCCATCATCATCATGCGGGCAACCCAGAAGAAGATGATGTCGAAGCCGGTGACGAGCACGCTGGTGGGGTAATAGCGCTTCAGTTCCGGCGTCTGGTCCGGCCAGCCGAGCGTCGAGAACGGCCACAGTGCGGAGGAGAACCAGGTGTCGAGCACGTCCTCGTCGCGCTTGAGATACTCGCTTAGAAAGCGGGCGCGGCGCTCGGGGTCTGCTGCGATATCGTGCCCTTCCTGCACGGTGATCTCTTCGATCTCCGTGTAGTGAGCCAGCGCCTCCGCGGCGACCTCGTCCTTGCTCTCGCCGACGAACACTTTGCCGTCGGGTCCATACCACGCGGGAATCTGGTGCCCCCACCAGAGCTGGCGCGAGATGCACCACGGCTGGATATTCTCCATCCACTCGAAATAAGTTTTCTCCCAATTCTTTGGCACGAAATTGGTGCGGCCATCGCGCACCGCGGCCATCGCCGGCTGCGCGAGCGTTTTGGCGTCCACGTACCACTGGTCGGTGAGGAAAGGCTCGATGACTTCGCCGGAGCGGTCGCCATGCGGCACCGTGTGTGTATAGGGCTCGATCTTGTCGAGGAGACCCAAGGCCTCCATGCGCTCGACGATCTTCTTGCGCGCGGCGAACCGGTCCATGCCGTGCAGCGCCAAGGTGGCGTCGAGCTCGTCGGACGGCTTTAGCCCCGCCATGAAGCTTGGGTTTCCGGCAAGATCGAGCTTCGCTTCCGCGGTGAGCACGTTCACCAGCGGCAGCTTGTGGCGCTTGCCCACCTCGAAGTCGTTGAAGTCATGCGCCGGCGTGATCTTCACCGCGCCGGTGCCTTTTTCCGGGTCGGCATAGTCGTCGCCGACGATGGGAATGCGGCGGCCGACCAGCGGCAGGATCGCTTTCTTGCCGATCAGATACTTGAGCCGCTCGTTCTGCGGATGCACCGCCACGGCGGTATCGCCAAGCATTGTCTCCGGGCGCGTCGTTGCGACAATTATGTATTCGTTTTCAGTGCCTTCTATGGGGTACTTCAAGTGCCACAAATGGCCCTTTAGCTCGATCTGTTCAACTTCTAGATCAGATATGCCGGTAAGCAGTTTCGGGTCCCAGTTGACCAGCCGCTTGTCGCGGTAGATCAGCCCGGCGCGGTAAAGCTCGACGAACACCTTGAGCACCGCGCGCGACAGGCCCTCGTCCATGGTGAAGCGCTCGCGCGACCAGTCGCAGGACGCTCCGAGCCGCTTGAGCTGGCGAATGATGGTGCCGCCGGACTCCTCTTTCCATTCCCACACGCGCTTGAGGAAGGCTTCGCGTCCCATCTCGCGGCGGCCGGGCTCCTGCCGCTCCATGAGCTGGCGCTCGACCACCATCTGCGTGGCGATGCCGGCGTGGTCGGTGCCGGGCTGCCACAGCACGTCCTTGCCGCGCATGCGCTGGTAGCGCACCAAGATATCTTGGAGCGTGTTGTCGAGCGCGTGGCCGACATGCAGCGAGCCGGTCACGTTGGGCGGCGGGATGACGATGCAATAAGGCTCGGCAGCGCGGCGTTCCGGCCGCCCGGCGCGGAAGGCGCCCGAGGCTTCCCAGGCCGCGTAAATGCGGCCCTCGACCTCTGAAGACTCGTAGCTCTTCTCCATCATCGTCAAATCGTTTTGGGGCGCGTGGCAGGCTAAAAAGCCCGGCATGCCTGGTGAAGTCAATGTCCGGCGGCAGCCCCGGGCATCTTCAGATGCCGATGGGCCCGGCGATCAGCGCTGGCCGCGCGAAACGCGCTCGATCTCGGCCCTCACCACGCGCTCGACCAGGCCCGGCAGGTTGTCGTCGAGCCATGCCTTGAGCATCGGCCGCATCAATTCCCTGACCAAATCCTCCAGCGTCCGCGCGTTCCGCGAGAGGACCGTGTGGGCCAGCGTGTTGAAGGCCTGATCCACTGCGGCGCTGGTCGAGGCGGAGATCAACGGAGCTTCCGGAGCCTGTGCCACCTGGTCCTGCCTTTCAGGCGCGGCTTGCCGCAGCGGCGTCTCTGGCGCCATTTCAGCATTTCCTTCGGTTTCCTCGGTGAAAAACACGTCCGATTGCCCCTCGATGGTGCGGAAGACGGGAGGTTGCGACGATTCTGCGGACGCCGCCATCATAGATTCGGTCAGTTCCAGCACGTCGGGTGAAACCTGCACCTTGCCGTTACCCCGGGCGGACGGCGCGTCGAGGCTGGCCAGCATCGTATCGATGTCGACCTGGTTCATCGGCGCGGCGGTGAGAGGCGGCGGCATGGGGCGGGGCGCGGCGGCGGACGGCTGCGGCGGCGGGGCCGGAGGCGGCGGCCGCAGCGGTTCCGCGCTTTTCGCTTTGGTCTCGTCGTCGGCGATGATCCGGCGGATGGAGGCGAGAATCTCCTCCATCGAGGGCTCTTGAGCCTTTGCCGATTGGGTCATCTGGAGCGCATCCCCGTCGCTGCCCGTAGCGGACGCGCCCACGAGGGGCGCCCCCGTGGCGAATCGCCCGCCTGTTTGCACATTATCTGCATAGGCCCGGGCGATGCGAGTATGGAATGCGTGAGATCACCGGCAAGCGAGGGCCTGTGGACATGCCCAAACGGCCCGGCGCAGATGCTTTTAAGGGGGTCTATTTCCCGTCCGGGGTGCGCAGCCCGATCCAGCTGTCCCGCACCTGGTAATAGTGCACGCGCGGATCGTAGATCGGCGTCGAAAGCCGCAGCGTCTGCGGCGAGAGGAGGCCGACGGCACTGAGCAAGGTGTAGGACGCCACCACGCGATCATGCTGGGCCGTCACCAGGGTAACACGGGCATTCACCAGCGCCTGCTGGGCGTTGAGCACATCCAATGTGGTGCGCTGGCCGACCCGCGCCTCTTCACGCACACCGTTAAGCGCAATCTCGCTGGAGCGGACCTGAGCCTGAGCGGATTCGATCTGCGCCTTGGTGGCCTGCACCTGTCCCCAGGCCTCCACAATCGACTGGCGGGCTTGGTCACGCACTTGTTCCAGAACGAGCCGTTGCTGCGCGAGCGATTCCTTGGACTGGCGGATCAGCGAATATTCGCCACCGCCTTGATAGATCGGCATGGTGAGCGCCGCGATGGCGGAATATACAGTCTGTTCTTTCTGGGTCAGTGATGAGTTCCAGGTCTTCTCCGCGGTGCCGGTTAGCTTCACGGTCGGATAGAGGGCGCCTTCGTTGATCTTGATCTGAATGTTGGCGACGTCGATGCCGTACATGGCGGCGGTGACGTTGGGATTTTGTTGGAGCCCAAGATCGATTGCGGCGCCAAGCGCCGGGGGGGCAAAACGATCCACCGGCGCGCCGGGGCTAAGCGTGTCGGGATCGACGCCGATCACCCGCCGGTAGTTCGATCGCGTGGTATTGAGGGTCGACTCCGCGCTCAACAACTGAAATTGGCCCGCCGCAAACTGCGCTTCCGACTGCGCGACGTCGGTGCGCGTGACCTCGCCGACCTCGAAGCGATCGCGGGTCTGCCGCAGCGTCTCATTGAGCACGCGCACGTTGCTGCGCTGGACCTCGACGATGGCCGTATCCCGCAGCATGTCCATGTACACCGTCGCGGCATTGAGCAAGATGGTCTGCTCCAGCACGCGCAACGCCTCGCGCGCGGCCGAAACCTGTCCTTCCGCCGAGCGAGTCTTGTTGCCGGTTTGAAAGCCGTCGAACAGCGTCTGCGATACCGACGTCCCCAAGCTGTAGGGCGTGAATTCCCCCGAGGTCGTGCTCCGCGCGCGGGTTGTGCTGGATTCCGTAGTCGTGCGTGTGTATTCCCCGCTCGCGCTGGCGCTCACGCTCACCGACGGACGATATCCGGAAAGCGCCTGGGGAACGGCTTCGTCCGTCGCGCGCACCGTGGCGCGCTGCGCATTGAGCTGCGGGTTGTTCTGATAGGCTTGAACGAGAGCCCATTCCAGGGTTGCCGCTCCGGCGGCGCCGGATAGTCCCGCGCCAACAAGCAATGCAGCCGCGGCCGCGCAGGTGCGCGCGCCAGGCCCCCTGCCCTTTAATCCCCACATCCGCACTACTCCACCCGCCCGCCGCGGCGGTAAGCGGCTACGGCGGCTACAAGACCGAACCCCCACAATACCGGGTATTTAGGCGGGCTTGGAACCCCCGACTGCAGGCCAGGCGCAAAAAGACGGGGTTGCCGCTTCCGCGCCACACCCTGCGGGGCCGGATGAAAAGCTCAGAAAACGAACGCGGGCGCTGCCTTGAAGCCCGGCAGAATGGAGGCTGCGGCATCGAACGCCGGCCGGCCGCTGACATCGGCGCCAACACGGCGGTAGATCATGGCTTTGCCGGCCGCCGAGCCGCCTTGAACGCAGACCAGCCGTCCGCCTTCGCGCAATTGCGGGAACAGGGTTTTCGGCTCCACTTCGGTGGCGCCCTCCAGCACGATGACGTCATAAGGCCCGCGCGCAGGCCAGCCGGCGGCCAGCGGCCCCGTCACCACCGAGACATTGTCCTTGCCCAAGGTGGTCAAAATTTCCCTCGCGCGGGCGGCGAGCGACTCTTCTTCTTCCAGTGCAACGACCGAATGAGCCAGGCGCGCCAGAACGGCGGAGGAATAGCCGGTGGCGCAGCCCACATCGAGCACTATATCAGCGTCACGGACCGCGGCGGCCTGGATCAGCTTGGCGAGCAGCATGGGCTTGAGCAGCCGGCGCAGCGGGCGGC
>JBBDNZ010000139.1:0-3149 GCA_040877285.1 Xanthobacteraceae bacterium | reverse complement strand
CGCTGATCGGCTTCGCCGGCCCGCGCGTCATCGAGCAGACCATCCGCGAGAAGCTCCCCGAGGGTTTTCAGCGCGCGGAATATCTTCTGGAGCACGGCATGGTCGATATGGTCGTGCACCGGCATAAGCTGCGCCCGACCATCGCCGAGCTCTGCCGCATCCTGACCAAGGCGCCGGCCGCGCAGAGCGCGGGCACGATGCCGATGCCGGTTGCCAGAGCGGCGCTCGCGGCGCCGGCTGTTGCGGCTCAGGCGGTGACCGGCGCACCTTCCGCAACCGCTTAGCCACATTGGCATCATCCGCGAAAGCGGATGATTCAGTAGCCCCTGTGTTCAAATTAGACGATGAGCGAATACTGGATGCCCCGCCTGCGCGGGGCATGACACTATGGGGACCTGGTAACTCGCATGAACCAAGTTGACGCCATCGCCGCGCGGCTTTTGACACTGCATCCCAAGCTGATCGACCTTTCGCTCGATCGCATGGAACGCATCCTGGCCCAGCTCGGCCATCCACAGCGCAAGCTGCCGCCGGCGATCCATGTCGCCGGAACCAACGGCAAAGGCTCGGTCATCGCCTTCATGCGCGCGATGCTGGAAGCCGCCGGCAAGCGCGTGCATGTCTATACCTCGCCGCATCTTGTGCGCTTCAACGAGCGCTTCCGGCTCGGTGCTTCGGATGGCGGCAAGCTGGTTTCCGACGATGAATTGATGCAGGCGCTGGCGGAGTGCGAGCGCGTCAATGCGGGCGAGCCCATCACCGTCTTCGAGATCACCACCGCGGCGGGCCTGCTGCTGTTCTCGCGCCATCCGGCCGACGTGCTGCTGCTGGAAGTGGGTTTGGGCGGGCGGCTCGATGCCACCAATGTGATCGAAGAGCCGCTTGCCACCGTCATCACGCCGATCTCCTTCGATCATGCCGAATATCTCGGCGACAGTATCGATCAGATCGCGGCGGAAAAGGCCGGCATCATCAAGCGCGGCGTTCCGGTCATCGTCGGGCCGCAGCCGCGCGACGCGCTTTCGGTGATCGAACGCAAAGCCGCGCATCTCAATGCGCCGCTTACGGTCGCGGGCGAACATTGGATGACCCGCGAGGAACGCGGGCGGCTGGTCTTCGAAGACGACGACCGGCTGCTCGATCTGCCCGCGCCAAAGCTGCACGGACGGCATCAGTTCGAAAATGCAGGGCTGGCGGTGGCGGCGCTGCGCGCCATTCCCATCTTCAGCCTTCCGGTGGACGCTTTTGAAAGCGGCATCGTCACCGCCGACTGGCCCGCGCGCATGCAGCGGCTCGCGCACGGCCGCCTGGTCTCGCTGGCGCCGCCGGACAGCGAACTATGGCTTGACGGCGGGCACAATCCGGAAGGCGGCCGCGTCATCGCGGAGGCAATCGCCGGGCTTGAGGAGCGCGTGCCGCGGCCGTTGGTGCTGATCGTGGGGATGCTGTCGAGCAAGGATTGCAAGGGGTTCTTGCGCAATTTCACCGGGCTTGCGCGGCGCGTCATTGCCGTGCCGATCCCAAACCAGAAAAACGGCTTGCCGCCCGAGGCGATTGCCGCCGCCGCGCGCGAGGTCGACGTCCCGGCCACAAGCCGCGACAGCATCGAGGCGGCACTTGAGGTGACAAGAAAGCTCGATCTCGATCCGGCCCCGCGCATCCTCATCACCGGATCGCTTTATCTCGCGGGCGCGGTGCTCGCGGCGAATGGGACGGTGCCGACGTAACTGTCATCCCGGCCGAGCGCAAAGCACGAGAGCCGGGACCCATTCTTGAATCGCTTTGTCGGGGGAAGCGGGTCCCGGATCGGCCCTGCGGGCCGTCCGGGATGAAATGGGCGAGCGCTACACCGCAGCGGTAATCCACTGCTCCAGCTTGGCCTTGGGCTGGGCGCCGATCTGGCGGGAAGCGAGCTGACCGTCCTTGAACAGCATCAGAGTCGGGATCGACATGATGCCGTATTTCGCGGCGGTCGCCGGATTTTCATCAACGTTGAGCTTGACGATCTTTACTTTGCCGTTGAGCGCGGTGGCGATCTCCTCCAGCGCCGGCGCGATCTGCCGGCAGGGGCCGCACCATTCCGCCCAAAAATCGACCACGACCGGCCCGCCGCTCTTCAATACATCGTTCTCGAAAGTCGAATCCGATACTTTGCCGACGGCCATGGGAAAAGTCCTCGATGTTGGGGCGAATCTGACGCCGCAGTGGGGAGAACGGAACGTAAGAATGGCGGAGGGGAGCGTCAAGGCGCGCCCCGGGCGGCGACGGCGGCCAGCGCTGCATCCAGCGCAGAGCTTGAAATCTCAATGATATCAGGTGCTTCCGTCCAGATCAGGGCGGCACGCACGGCCCGGCCGGGGTAGAGCCGCACAAGCACGGCGCGGTAGAGCGCAAGCTGCGTCACGTAAGCCTCGGGCGGCGCCGCGGGAACGGGAAAATTGGTCTTGTAGTCGGCGATCAGCACCGCGTCCGGCGTGACCGCGAGCCGGTCCACTTGGCCGGACACCGGGCGCGGCGGATCGCCGATGCGGCCGACGATCGGCACTTCCGCGCGGCTGCCGGGCGAGAACAATTTAGAGAAACGCGGATCGTCGAGCACGGCCAGGACCTGCGCGGCAATGGCTTCGCATTCCTGCGCGGTGAAATTTTTTGCGTTGCGTTGCAGATAGCGCTTCGCCGCCTCGGCGCGGCGCTCGCGCGCAACGTCCGGCAGCGATTGCATCAAGCGGTGCACCAGCCGTCCGCGGGCAAGGGCTAGGGTTCTCGCTGCCGTGTTATTCCCGGATTGCATTGGCGATACGCCCAGCGCGCTTGAGGGCGCGATCGGTTTGACCTGCGCCGGTTCGGCTTGCGCCGGCTTGGCGAGCCAATCGGGAAGCCGCGTGCCGGCTGCATCGGCCGCCACGGCCGTTGCCTTGCCGGCGCCGTTCTCCGCCGCGCTCTTGTGATGGCGCTTCACCTTGCCGTCGCCGAAATCGGCGTCCGCCTCGATCAGCAGACCGGCGCCCTCAAGACCCTGCCGCACGAGCTCATACCAGCAGCCCGCTGGCATCTCCTTCTCGCCGACCGCGCCGCAAACGATGAGCCGGTCGGCGGCGCGCGTCATGGCGACATAGAGCAGGCGGCGGTATTCATTTTCGTTCGCAGCC
>JBBDNZ010000138.1:0-3171 GCA_040877285.1 Xanthobacteraceae bacterium | reverse complement strand
CGGCCGAGCACCTCGACCGGCGTTGACGGCCCGGCGCTGTCCACCTGTGCTCCGGTATCGGAGAGCAGGGCGCGCACGCGGCCCCATTCGCCGCCGGCCACGATGAGATCGCCGACCCGCAGCGTGCCGCGCTGGATCAGGACGGTTGCGACCGGACCTCGGCCGCGGTCGAGCTTGGCCTCGATCACGGTGCCTTCGGCGGGCCTGTCGGGATTGGCCTTGAGCTCCAGAATCTCGGCCTGGAGGCCGATCACCTCGAGCAGACGCTCCAAGTTGAGCTTCTTCGTTGCCGAGACTTCCACGTCGAGCACGTCGCCACCCAAGGATTCAACCTGAATTTCGTGTTGAAGCAATTCGGTACGCACGCGCTCGGGCTTGGCGTCCGGCTTGTCGATCTTGTTGATGGCCACGATGACCGGCACCTTCGCCGCCTTGGCGTGGTGGATGGCCTCCACGGTCTGCGGCATCACGCCGTCGTCCGCTGCCACGACGAGGACGACAATGTCGGTGACCTTGGCTCCCCGCGCCCGCATGGCGGTGAAGGCGGCATGGCCCGGTGTGTCGATGAAAGTGATCTTGCCGCCCTTCGGCGCCGTCACCTGATAGGCGCCGATGTGCTGCGTGATGCCGCCGTGTTCGCCGGCTGCGACCTCGGTCGAACGGATAGCGTCGAGCAGCGAGGTTTTGCCGTGATCGACGTGGCCCATGACGGTGACCACCGGCGGGCGCGACACCAGGGCGGCTGGAGCGTCGGCGGTATCGAACAAGCCCTCTTCCACGTCTGCCTCGGCCACGCGCCGGACGCTGTGGCCCATTTCTTCGGCGACAAGTTGCGCGGTGTCGGCGTCGATCACGTCGGTGATCTTCAGCATCTGCCCTTGCTTCATCAGCAGGCGGATCACGTCCACCGCGCGCTCGGCCATGCGGTTGGCGAGTTCCTGGATGGTGATGGCTTCCGGGATCGTAACTTCGCGGATCAGCTTCTCTTTGGGCTCGTCGGAGGCATGAGCCTTAAGTCGTTGCGTGCGGCGGCGGAAGGAAGCGACCGAGCGTTCGCGCACCTCATCCGCGCTGAGCGCGGTGACCAGCGTTAGCCGGCCGCGCTGCTTCTGCGGTCCGCGCGGCGCCGGTTTGGGCGCGGCGGCCGGACGGGCGCCGCCAGGGCGGCGCGAACGCGGAGCCTCTTCTTCCTCGGCTTCCGCCGTAGCCATGCGCGCATGCGCGCCGGGCTTCTTCGCCTCTTCCTCGCCAAAGCGTTTCTTGGCGACCTCGTCGGCCCGGCGTTTGGTTTCCTCTTCGAGACGGCGGCGTTCGTCCTCTTCATGCTTGCGCGTTTCCGCGGCCTCGCGTTCCGATCGGTCGGTCACTTCGCGGCTGGCGCGGCGGCGCGCTTCTTCCTCCGCGATCTTGCGCTCCTCGGCTTCGCGGACACGGAAATCCGTCAGGGCATGAGCGCGCGCGGAGCGTTCCTCATCCGACAAAGTGTGCAGCACGACACCGGATGCCTTTGAAGAAAGCGCGGCCGGCGCGGGCGCCGCCGCGGCCGCTTTCGCTGCGGCGGTCTGGCGCGGCTTGCGTTCGGCCGCAGGCTTGGGCGCGGGCTCGGCCTTGCTCTCGGCGCCGATGACCCGGCGCTTGACCTTTTCCACGACCACAGACTTGGACCGGCCGTGGCTGAAACTCTGGCGCACGACGCCTGTCTCGGCGCTGCGTTTGAGCGTCAAGGTCTTGCCGCTCGCGCCGAGCTTCTTGTCGCCGGGTTTTTTAGTTTCAGCCATGCAATCCTAGTCCTCAAGGCGTCTGTTTTGGCGCATTCCGTTCGGTCCGTTGTCCCGGGTCGCCGGTCCGGAAACGGTCAAGACGCGCATATCGCGCGATAAAAGTCTCGGCAGTCGACCCGGCCAGCAGGGCTGCATGTATCACATTTGACCGGCCCAATGCCAAATCCAATTGGGCGGAGGTGAAGGCGGAAATCACGGGGAAATCGCGTTTATCCGCCTCCGATCGCCGCCGCAAGGCACCCGCCATTTTGCGCGCGCCGTCAGGCGCGGCATCGCAGGCGTGCAACACCGCCACCACCCGGTCCCGCGCCAGGCTGGCTTCGACCCTGCTGAACCCCGTCACGACCTGTCCCGCCTTGCCGGCGATGGCCAGGGCGTCGAGCGCGGAGCGTTCCAGCAAGCGCTCCGTGAGTTCGACCAGATTCTCAGAAATATTGAGCGGGCGGCCGAAGCCGCGCGCGAAGACGCCGCGCCGGATCGCCTCGGCAAGCGCAGAGCGCGTGGCGGTGATCCAGATGCCGCGCCCGGGCAACTTGCGCTTGAGGTCGGGGATTGCTTCGCCATTCGGCCCGACGACAAAGCGGATCATTTCCGAAACGGGCTTTACCGTGCGGCTCACCGCGCACAGCCGTTCCGAGCCGGCGCCGGCGCTCCCAGGCCCCGTATCAAAGTCCGTTTGTTGTGCGCGTGCGGGCATCACTGTTTGATGGTCCTTATGCCTCGGCCTCGGACGTCTCCGGCGCCTCGCCGGGCGCTTCCGCGGCAGGCGGCGGCGCCAGATCGGCTTCGCTGATCCAGCCCACCTTCACGCGCGCCTGCATGATGAGCGCCTCGGCTTCTTCGCGCGAGACGTCGAGGCCGTCGAGAATGCCGGCGTGCTTCGTGACCTCGCCGTTCTTGCGCTCGGTCCAGCCGACAAGGTCGTCGGTGGAGCAGTCGGCCAAATCCTCCACGGTCTTCACGCCGCCCTCGCCGAACTTGACCAGCATGCGCGCGGTGACGCCGGGGATCTCTTTGAGCGCGTCCTCGACGCCGAACTCCTTGCGTTTGGCGTCAAGCTCCGCTTCCTGCTGCGCAAGATAGTCGCTCGCGCGCTCCTGCAGCTCGCGTGCGGTGTCCTCGTCGAAGCCTTCGATGCCCGCGATCTCCTTCTCGTCGATCAGGGCGAGTTCCTCGACCGAGGTAAAACCCTCGGAAGCGAGAAGCTGGGCAATCACTTCATCGACGTTGAGGGTATCAACGAAGAGTCGCGTGCGGTGTTCGAACTCGGTCTGGCGGCGATCCGATTCCTCTTGCTCGGTGAGGATATCGATGTCCCAGCCGGTGAGCTGCGAGGCCAGCCGCACGTTCTGTCCGCGCCGCCCGATGGCGAGCGAAAGTTGCGCGTCGG
>JBBDNZ010000137.1:0-3175 GCA_040877285.1 Xanthobacteraceae bacterium | reverse complement strand
GACAAGCTCGTCGTCATCGGCGAGCGTCCGCTGGTGCCGGAGACACCTGAGTTCCTGCTCGACGACGACACCACGCCGATCGAGAAATTCTACATCCGCAACAACGGGCAAATTCCGGAGCAGGCGAAAGAGCCCGACAACTGGAAGATCACGATCGACGGCGAGGTCAACAACAAGCTCGAGTTGACGCTCGGCGAGATCAAGTCGAAATTCAAGGCGCAAACCCGCCGCATGGTGCTCGAATGCGGCGGCAACGGACGCTCGTTCTTCTCGCCGAAAGCGAGCGGGAACCAGTGGACCAATGGCGGCGCCGGTTGCGCGGAATGGACCGGCGTCCGGCTCGCCGACGTGCTCAAGTCGGCCGGCGTCAAGCCGTCGGGCATCTATACCGCGCATTACGCGGCCGATCTTCATCTGTCGGGTGATCCCAGCAAGTCACCATTGTCGCGCGGCGTGCGCATGGCCAAGGCCATGGAGCCCGATTCCATGATCGTCTGGGCGATGAACGGCCAGCCCCTGCCGAACATCCACGGCGGGCCGGTGCGGCTGCTTTATCCCGGCTGGGCCGGCTCGGCCTCGCAGAAATGGCTCACCCGCATCTTGATCCGCGACAAGGAGCACGACGGGCAGGGCATGGGCGGCACCTCTTATCGCCTGACCATCAAACCCATGATACCGGGCGACAAGGCCGATCCGAAGAATTTCAAGATCCTGGAGTCGATGCCGGTGCGCTCGATCATCACCAATCCGATGCACGGCACCAAGCTCGCCGCCGGCACCCGCGAAGTAAAGCTGCGTGGCGCATCCTGGGCCGGTGATCTTAGCGTGCAGCGCGTCGATGTTTCGAACGATTATGGGGTGACCTGGCGGGCCGCCAAGCTCGAAAAGCCCAAGAACAAGTACGATTGGCAGCGCTGGACGGCGAGCGTGCAGCTCCCCTCCGACGGCTATTACGAAATCTGGGCACGGGCGACGGATTCACGCGGTGCTATGCAGCCGCACGTCGCGCCGAACTGGAACCCAAGCGGATACGGCGGCAACCCGATGCACCGTGTCGCGGTGCTCGTGGGCTGATGGCGCCGCATACGTTACGTTTCCCCGCGGGGACCGCGGCGCGTATTGCGGGGGGGTCGCGTCTTCTGAGCCTCTGCCGGGGAATGGCGCTCGCCTGCGTAGTGGTGCTGGCGGGGACGTTCGGTCCTGCCTTCGCTCAGTCGTTGGCACAGGCCTTCACCCCGCGGGACGAGAACCCCGAGGAATTTCCACCGGGCCCCGGGCGCGAGGAAACCTTCTATGCCTGTACCGCCTGCCACGGTTTCAAGCTCGTCGCCCAGCAGGGCATGAGCCGCTGGCGGTGGGACGAGACGCTCGACTGGATGAAGGAAAAGCACGGCATGCCGCCGATCGAAGGAAATGATCGCAAGGTGGTCCTTGACTATCTTGAAGCGACCTATCCGCCCAGTGCCCCCAGCGGGCCGCCAAACCCGTTCCTGAACCGTTGAAGCTTCAGATCTCGGCTACACGTCCGCGCAGATCACACCCACGGCCGCGCGGCTTTCACCTTCGATTCGTATTTGTCGATCTGCGCCTTCTTCTGCAGCGTCAGCCCGATGTCGTCGAGGCCGTTGAGCAGGCAATGCTTGCGGAAGGCGTCGATCTCGAACTTGATGACGCCGCCGTCCGGCCCGCGGATTTCCTGTTTCGCCAGATCGATGCTGAGCGTGGCATTGGACCCGCGCTCGGCGTCGTCGAACAGCTTCGCCAACTGCTCGGGCGTCACGCGGATCGGCAGAATGCCGTTCTTGAAGCAGTTATTGTAGAAAATGTCGCCGAACGAGGTGGAGATGACACAGCGGATGCCGAAGTCGAGCAGCGCCCAGGGCGCGTGCTCGCGCGAGGAGCCGCAGCCGAAGTTGTCGTCCACCACCAGAATCTTCGCCTTGCGATAGGCCGGCTTGTTGAGCACGAAATCCGGATTCTCGCTGCCGTCGTCGCGGTAGCGCAGCTCGGAAAACAAGCCCTTGCCGAGCCCGGTGCGCTTAATCGTCTTCAGATACTGCTTGGGGATGATCATGTCGGTATCGACATTGATCATCTTCAGCGGCGCGGCGACGCCTTCCAGGGTCGTGAATTTGTCCATCGACTTCGAATTCCATCCGGTTGCGGGTACGCGCCCAATAATGCGGGTTTTTATAGCCTATTCCACGCTCGCCTCAATGGCCTCCATGTCATCGTCCGAGAGGCCGAAATGGTGCCCGATCTCATGCACCAGCACATGGGTGATGATCGAGCCCAGCGTCTCCTCGTGCTCGGCCCAATAATCGAGGATCGGCCGGCGGTAGAGCCAGATCATGTTGGGCATCTGCATCGGCGCGCTCTCGGAACGGAACGGCAGGCCGACGCCGTGAAAAAGCCCGAGCAGGTCGAACTCGGTCTGCACCTGCATGTCATTCATGACTTCCTCGCTGGGGAAGTCGTCCACCTGGATCACGAGGTCTTTACAGAGATCGCGAAAGTACGCCGGCAGACGCCGGAAAGCCTCCAGGGCGAGCACTTCCAGCTCGGCCAGCGACGGCGCTTTGTCGTTGCGCCGGACGAGGGGGTCGGAAGAGGTCTTATCCATGCTGTTATTTCTAGGCGAAGGGGGCCGTTGACGCCAAGACGGCAATGCGGGAGCGTGGGCTGTCAGGGAGTAAAAGATGCGGGCGGCTTTGATTGCAGCGGCGGCGATAATGCTGGGCTTCCCCGGCAGCGGGCCGCTGTCCGCCGCGCCGTTCGCTACGCAAATGAGCCAAGTCCGCAGTCCTGCCGCGGCTTACACGCTGGTTCAGGCCAAGCCCGCAAAACGCGCGCCGCCGCGCGTCACCGTCACGCCCCGCCAGCCTGCGGCCACGCTTTACCCCTCGCCTTATCCTTACGCCTATCCGGGGCCGGGCTATGCGCGCGCCTGCACCTCCTGGCTGGAGCCGGAGGCGCGGCCGAGCGGCACGGTCATCGTGCCGCGCCTGCGCTGCTGGTGGGTGCGGTCGTAGCTCAGTTCAACGGTAAGCACGTGTCCCGGGCGCAGCGCAATACGAAGTAGTGCGCTGCAGAACCGGGACCCAGGCAAGCGCGACGATTGTCGTGGGCCCCGGATCAGCGGCTCACCGTTTCACGCTGCGCCGCGTCCTGGGCA
>JBBDNZ010000136.1:0-17641 GCA_040877285.1 Xanthobacteraceae bacterium | reverse complement strand
CGAATGGCATTCGCAGCTCTCCCCGCGCAAGCGGGCGCGCACCTGGGCGGCGGTGGCGGCGGGCGAGGTCAAGGTCGTCGTCGGCGCGCGCTCAGCGCTGTTCCTGCCCTATGCCGATCTGCGCCTGGTGATCGTGGATGAGGAGCACGACCCCGCCTACAAGCAGGAGGACGGCGCGCATTATCACGCCCGCGACATGGCGGTGGTGCGCGCCAGCGTCGCGCAGATTCCAGTCGTACTCGTCTCCGCGACCCCTTCGGTGGAAACGGAAGTCAATGCCCGGCGCGGGCGCTACCGGCGCCTGCATCTGCCCGAGCGGTTTGGCGGTCAGCAACTTCCCCACATCGAAGCGATCGATCTCACGCGCGAAGGCCCGCCGCGCGGGCGCTTCATCGCGCCGCGGCTGGCCGAAGCGGTGAAGCTCGCGATAGAGCGCGGCGAGCAGGCGCTGCTTTTCCTCAATCGCCGCGGCTATGCGCCGCTCACGCTCTGCCGCGCCTGCGGCTTCCGCCTGCAATGCCCGAACTGCGACGCCTGGCTGGTGGATCACCGCTTCCGCAAGCGGCTCGTCTGTCACCACTGCGGCTATTCCATGCCGCCGCCGGAACAATGTCCCAAGTGCCGCGCCACGGAAAGTTTTGCGCCGGTCGGGCCGGGCGTGGAACGGCTTGAAGAAGAAGTTGCCGGGCTATTCCCGGAAAGCCGTGTGCTGGTGCTCTCCAGCGACCTTGTGGAATCGATGGAACGCTTGCGCCAGGAACTCGACGACGTGGCGCAAGGTAAGTTCGACATCATCATCGGCACGCAGCTGGTGGCCAAGGGTCACCATTTTCCCAAGCTCAATCTCGTCGGCATCGTCGATGCCGATCTCGGCCTCGGCAACGGCGATCCGCGCGCCGCCGAGCGCACCTTTCAGTTGCTGCATCAGGTCGTCGGCCGCGCCGGGCGCGAGGCAGGTCAGGGCCACGGCTATCTGCAAACGCACCAGCCCGAGCATCCGGTCATGCGGGCGCTGATTTCCGGCGACCGCGACGCTTTCTATTCCAGCGAGATCGAATTGCGCGAGCGCACCGGCTATCCACCGTTCGGCCGGCTTGCGAGCCTCATCGTTTCCGGCGGCGACAAGCACGCGGCGGAAAGCCATGCGCGCAAGCTCGCTTCAGCCGCGCCGCGCGACGACGAGGTGCGCGTGCTCGGTCCGGTGGAAGCGCCGCTTGCGGTGGTGCGCGGGCGTTACCGCTTTCGTATCCTGGTGAAATCGCCGCGCGCCTTCGATCTCTCCGGCTATCTGCGCGATTGGCTCGCCGCCGCGCCCAAGGTCAAGGGCAACATCAAGCTCGAGGTCGATGTCGATCCGCAGAGCTTCTTCTGAGCGGGTCAAAACCCGAGCCCAATGCGAATCAGGTTAGCCCCCGTCAGCCACACCACGCCCAGCACCATGAGGCGGAATCGCTCGGGATCGATCCAGGGGCGTATGCGGCGGCCGATCAGCATGCCGAGATAGACCGGAATCATGGCGGCAGCCGACCAGATCAACAACCTCGCATTCGTCGCGCCTTGCGCGATGCCGCCAACGGTGAGCGTGGACGCGGCGATCAGATAGAGCAGCGATATGGCCTTGACGAAGACATCGCGCGGTGGCCGCAGCCCGACCACATAGAGCGCCAGCAGCGGGCCGAACAAGGTGGACATGCCGCCGATCACGCCGGCCACCAAGCCCGTCACGGGACCGAGCCAGGACTCGTAGCGGGAGGGGATCGCCAATTGCGGTTGTAGAATCGCCGCGGTTGATAAGAGGATGGTGAGCGTGCCGACGGTGAGCATCAGCAGTTGCCGGTCGAGGCGGACGAACAAAGCGGTGCCGATCAATATCCCGCCCATGAGGCAAAGGATCAGCGGCCAGAAGCGCCGCAGCAGCACCAGCGTGCCTTCGCCCTCGACCGCTTGAATGAGGTTGCTCAGCACCAGCGGGATCATCAGCACGGCGACGGCGGTCGGCACGTCCACCACCAGCGTCAGCAGCGGCAGCCCGACCAGCGGCAGGCCCAAGGCCAGCACGCCTTTCACCGCTCCCGCCAGCGTCAACGCCGCGGCGCAGGCCAGGATGATCGGGAGCGAGGCTTGAATTTCCGGCATGAAGGGACAGGCAGGTTATTGGGCCGGAGTCGCGCCGACAACAGAACTTAAGTTCGAAGCGGGGATCGGCGGTGGAGATATTCCCAATAGCTTCGCTATTTCGCGCCGCCTTCGAGCAGCGCCAGCAGCCCTTTCAGCAGATCGATCGGACGCGGCGGGCAGCCGCCGATATGCAGGTCCACCGGCACGACGCGGTCGACGCTGCCGACCACGGCGTAGCTTTCGGCAAAGATGCCGCCGTTGCGTGCGCAGTCGCCGACCGCCACCACCCATTTCGGCTCCGGCGTCGCGTTGTAGGTGCGCTCCAGCGCCTCGCGCATGTTTTTCGTCACCGGACCGGTGACCATCAGCACGTCGGCATGGCGCGGCGAAGCCACGAAGCGCAGCCCGAACCGCTCGAGATCGTAGAAGGCGTTGTTCAGCGCATGAATCTCCAGTTCGCAGCCGTTGCAGGAACCGGCATCGACCTCGCGGATCGACAGGCTGCGGCCAAGCCGGCGCCGCGCCGCGCGCTCGAGGCTTGCCGCGACCTCGGCCAGCGCGGCGTCGTCAGGCTGCGGGGGCCGCTCGGTGAGCGGCGAACGGCCAAGGTTTTGCATCAAAATCTTGCGCATCAGAGGTCGTGCCCCGAATAGGAACAGTTGAACGACTTATTGCACAGCGGGAAATCGGCCACGATGTTGCCCTCGATCACGGCTTCCAGCAGCGGCCATTGGAACCAGGACGGGTCGCGCAAGTGGCAGCGGGCCATACGTTCGCCATCGAGCCGCACCCAGGCAAGCACGTCGCCACGGAAACCTTCCACCAGAGCCGCGCCTTCACTTATGCCGGCATTTGTGGGGATGTCGGCGCGTACCGATCCGCCCGGCAGACGTTGCAGCATCTGCTCGATCAGGAACAGGCTCTGCTCCACTTCGCGAATGCGAATCCAGACCCGCGCATCGACATCGCCGGCATCGAGCACCGGCACCTCGAACGTCAGCTCGCCATAGGGGGCGTAACCGGGCGCGCGGCGGGCGTCGAAAGCGCGGCCCGAGGCGCGGCCGACATATCCGCCCGCACCGAAGCGTCTTGCCAGATCGGGCTTGAGAATCCCGGTGGTGACGGTGCGATCCTTCAGCGAAGCGGTGTTTTCGTAGAGCTCGACGAGCTGCGGGAAAGATGCACGGATTTCAAGGACAAGCTTCTGCACTTGCTCGGCGCCGCTCGACGAAAGGTCTCGAGTCGTCCCGCCCGGCGCCACGCCATCCATCATCAGCCGATGGCCGAAGCAGGCGTCGGCCGTGCGCAGCGTGCGTTCGCGCAGGATGTTGCAGTGCGCGTGCATGATGGAAAAAGACGCATCGTTGCAGATCGCGCCGAAGTCGCCGAGATGGTTGGCGATCCGCTCCAGTTCCGCCATCAGCGCGCGCAGATGAATCGCCCGCGGCGGAACCGCCACTTGCAGGGCCGCTTCGACGGCCTGCGCGAAGGCAAGCGCGTAAGCGACCGTGCTGTCGCCTGAGGTGCGTCCGGCAAGCCGCGCGGCATGCTCGATGTTCGCGCCGGCCATCAGCGACTCGATGCCCTTATGGACGTAACCGAGCCGCTCCTCGAGCCGCACGACCGTTTCGCCGTTGGCGGTGAAACGGAAATGGCCGGGCTCGATAATCCCGGCATGCACGGGGCCGACTGGGATCTGATGCAGGCTCTCGCCTTCGACGGGCAGGAAGGCATAAGGCTTGCGCTCCGGGGCAGCTTCGCGGCGCGCGCCCAGCGGATGCGTGACGCCCCAGAAGCCGAGGTCGAGCCACGGGCGCGTGTCGCCAAGGCCGACCGGCTCGAATCCGTAAAGATCGCGGATGGCGCGCTCCAGCCGCATGGCCGGCAGATGGCGGGTCCCCACCGAGGGAAAGTGGCCTTGCGGGCATTCGAGCGTGACGATGGCTTTTTCGCCGGAAGTCTCGTCCAGCATCGCCATGTGCACGGCGCCGATGTCGCCCCACAGGCCCAGCAATGTGGCTTGCCCGCCGGCGACCTGCTCTGCGGCCGCGCGCCATGCGTCTTCGCGGACAATGATGCGCGGCCAGGGGCGATGCCTTTCCACCCGTTGTCCTTGGATATTGCTGACGATCGCGGGCATCGGACTATCCCAAGAGCTTGGCGACGTTTTGGAACCAGGTCACCACCGGCGGCGGCAGATAAATCCCGGCCATCAGCACCAGCGCGAGGTGAGCGAACATCGGCACATAGGACGCTTTCGTTTCCGCCGTGGGACCGCGCGGCTCGCCGAAGGCCACGCCGTTCAACCGCAGCAGCAGCGCGCCGAAGCCGAGCAGGATGCCGAATACCAGCAAGATCGCCAGCAACGGTTCGCGGGCAAATGTCGAACTCACGATCAAAAATTCACTCATGAAGATGCCGAGCGGCGGCAGGCCGGCGATAGCGACCACGCCGAGCACCAGGCCCCAGCCGAGCACCGGGTTGCTCACGGTCAGGCCGCCCATGTCGGCGATGCGTTGCGTGCCCTTCACCTGCGCGATGTGACCGACGGCGAAGAAGATTGCCGACTTGGTGAGCGAATGCATGGTCATGTGCAAAAGGCCGGCAAAGTTGGCGAGCGGCCCGCCCATGCCGAAGGCAAAGGCGATGATGCCCATGTGCTCGATCGAGGAATAGGCGAACAGGCGTTTTATGTCGCGCCGCCGGTACAGCATGAAGCTGGCGAAGATGAGCGAGATCAGTCCCATCGAGATCATCAGCGGACCGGGCGCCAGCGCCTCCGGGTGGACCGCGAGCAGCATCTTGAAGCGCAGCAGCGCGTAAAGCGCGACGTTGAGCAAAAGGCCCGACAGCACGGCGGAAATCGGCGTGGGGCCTTCGGCATGAGCGTCCGGCAGCCAGGCGTGCAGCGGCGCTAGCCCCACCTTGGTGCCGTAGCCGAGCAGCAGGAACACGAAGGCGACATTGAGCAGCGCCGGGTCGAAAGAGGAGGCGCGCGCGATCAGCACGGTCCACACCATGGCGTCGAGCCCTTCCCCGATCACCGGCCGCGCCGCCATGTAGATCAGGATGGTGCCGAACAGCGCGAGCGCGATGCCGACGCTGCCGAGGATGAAATACTTCCAGGCCGCTTCCAGCGCTTCATGCGTGCGGTAGATGCCGACCATCAGCACGGTGGTCAGCGTGGCCAGTTCGATCGCCACCCACATCAGGCCGATATTGTTGGCGACGAGCGCGAGATTCATCGCGAACATCAGCACCTGATACATGGCGTGATAAAATCGCAGGAACGTCGGGGTCAGCCGGCCGGTATCGAGCTCATGGCCGATATAGCTGGCGCTGAACACGCTGGTGGTGAAGCCGACGAAAGTGGTCAGCACGATGAAGACGTTGTTGAGATCGTCCACCAGCAAATACGGGCCGGTCTCCGGGCGTCCCAGGAACAAGGACAGCGCCGCGAGAAAGGTCAGCAGCGCGGCGAATACATTGAGCCGCGCGGTCACGCGATAGCCGGGCAACGCGGCGAGCAACACCGCCGACACGGCGGGAATAACCAGGACCGCGATCGCGCCGTTGAATGTCATTGCTGTTCTCCGCGGAAACGGTCGAGCACCTGCACATCGACGGTGTCGAAGCGCTCGCGGATGCGGAACAGAAAGATTCCGATCACGATAAACGCGATCAGGATGGAGAAAGCGACACTGATCTCAACCACCAGCGGCATGCCCTTGGCGCCGGTGGCGGCGAGCACGAGGCCGTTCTCAAGCGACATGAAGCCGATGACCTGGCTCACCGCGTTGCGGCGGGTCACCATCATCAAGAGGCCCAGCAGCACGACGGAAAGGGCGAAGGCCAGATCCTCGCGCGCCAGCGGGTCGGCTTCCGCCGTCACGCGCAGCATCACCACGAGCGAGAGCGCCACCAGCCCCATGCCGAGCAGCATAGTCGGGCCGACGCCGACCACGGTCTCGATCTCGCGATGGATGCCGAGCCGCACGATGATCCGGTGCAGCACGATCGGGATCACAATGGCTTTGAATACCAGCGCAATGGCCGCGGTGAGATAAAGATGCGTCGCATCCTGCACGTAAGCCTGCCAGGCGACCGACAGCGCCAGCACCAAGGCATGCGCGGCAAAGACGTTGAGCAGCGCCGTCAGCCGATCCTGATAAAGCTGGATGAAGCTGACCAGCACCAGCGAGCCCGCCAGCATGTGCGCGATATCGAAGGTCAGTTTGCCCATCAGAGACTCCGCGATACGAAAAGCAGAAGCGTTGCCAGCAATCCGAGCATGAGCGCCGCGCCGAGAAATTGCGGCACGCGGAAGACGCGCATCTTCGCGATCAGGCTTTCAAACACACCCAACAGCATGCCCGCGACCGCGAGCTTGCCGATATAGGCGGCGGCCCCGATCGCGAGCGCAGACAAAGGAGCACCCGCGGGGGCCAGGCCCCAGGGCAGGAAGATGCAGGCAATCAGCGACGCATAGAGCAGCAGCTTGAGCGCGGAGGACAATTCGATCAGCGCGAGATGCCGGCCGGAATACTCCAGCACCATCGCTTCATGCACCATTGTCAACTCGAGATGAGTGGCCGGATTGTCCACCGGAATGCGTGCGTTTTCCGCGAGCGCCACCATCACCAGCGCCACCAGCGCCAGCCCGAGCGAGACGCGCAGGCCGACCTCGGGCGACTGCATGAACTCCGCCACGGTGGAAAGCTGCGTCGAGCCGGCGACCAGCGCCAGCGTGAAGACGATCATCAGCATGGCCGGTTCGGCGAGCGAGGCGATCATCACCTCGCGGCTCGAGCCGATGCCGCCAAAGCTCGTGCCGATATCAAGCCCGGCCAGCGCCAAGGCAAAACGTGCGGTGCCGAGCAGCGCGACGATGGCGATAAGGTCGGCCGACCAGCTGAACATCAGCCCGGTCGCGAAGGTCGGCACCAGCGAAGCGGCAACCCAGGTGGCGGAAAAGATCGCATAGGGAATGACGCGGAAGAGCCAAGATGCATTCTGCGCCAGTACCACGTCCTTGCGCAGCAGGCGCGCGAGATCGCGATAGACCTGTAAAACCGGCGGGCCCTGCCGGCGCATCATGTGGGCTTTCATTTTGCGCGCGATGCCGACGATGAGCGGCGCCAGCAGCAGCACCAGCAGCATCTGCGCGCCTTGCACGGCGAGATTGACGATTACGGCCATATCGCGAGCACCAGGAGCAGAAGAACGAGGGCGCTGAAAACCAGGCTGAGAAATTGGCGGATGGTGAGGAACTGAAGGTGGTTGAGGCGGTCCGCGGCAAATCCCACGCCCTGGGCAATCGGCGCATAGAGCACGTCCCAGATCAAATCGTGCAGCTCCACATGCAGCCGCGCCGGCCTTACTTCGAGCGGCGGCGGCATGTCCACGTGCTCGCGGGCGCGAAACACGACGCTGCCGAAAACGCGGCGGATCGGTTGCGCAAAGCTGTCCGCGCTGTACTGCGTCATCGTGCTCGGATCGGGGTAGCCGCAGTCCCAGGGCGGAGCACGGCGCAACTTGTCGGAAGCCAGCCGGTGAATCGCAAAAGCCGCCAGCACCCCGGACGCCATCATGAACAGGAATACCAGCAGCCCGTTGTAGGAGCTGCGGCTTTCGGCGATCGGAACGATCGACAGCCATTCGCTGGCGCTCTGCGCCGGCATGCGGGCGCCGACCAGGCTTTGGGTCACCGGCGCCAGCGCATCGATGAAAACGGACGGCAAGACGCCGGCGACGAGGCAAAGCGCCGCGAAAAAGAACATCGCGGCGAGCGAGAACGAATCCGTCTCGCGGCTGTTTTCGGCGGCCGGCGTGCGCGGCCGGCCGAGGAAGGTGACGCCGAAAGCCTTGACGAAACAGGCGGCCGCGAGAGCCGCCGACAGGGCGAGCAGCGCGCCGACGGTCGGAATGAGAAGCGTCAGGCCCCAGGACGGAAGTTGCGGGCTGAGTAGAATGGCCTGGAAGGTGAGCCATTCCGACACGAAGCCGTTGAGCGGAGGCAGCGCGGAGATCGCCACGCATCCGACAAGAAATGCAAAGGCGGTCTGCGGCATGCGGTGAATGAGCCCGCCGAGCTTCTCCATGTCGCGCTCGCCGGTCGCGGTGAGCACCGCGCCGGCGCCGAAGAACAGCAGGCTCTTGAAAACGGAATGATTGAATACATGCAACAGGCCCGCCGTCAGCGCCAAGGCCGCCGCCGCCACCATTCCGAATGCGCTAAATGCCAGCGCAAGCCCAAGCCCGATGAAGATGATGCCGATGTTCTCGACGGTGTGATAGGCGAGCAGGCGCTTGAGATCGTGCTGCATGAGCGCATAGAGCACGCCCATGACCGCCGTGACGCCGCCAATGCTGAGCACGATCATGCTCCACCACCAGTCGGGCGGCCCGAGCAGGTCGAAAACAATGCGCACGAAGCCGTAGACGGCCACTTTCGTCATCACCCCGCTCATCAGGGCGGATACATGGCTCGGAGCCGCCGGATGTGCGAGCGGCAGCCAGACATGCAGGGGCACCAGACCCGCCTTGGAACCCGCACCGACAAGGGTGAGGCCGAGCACCAGCGCCGCAAACATCTCGGTTGGATGATGGCCGCGGATGTCGGCAAAGGCATATCCGCCGTCGGGGCCGGCGAGCAGGCCGAAGGCGAGCAGCAGCGACAGCGTGCCGGCGCTCGCCATGACGAGATAGACGTAACCGGCGTGCATGTTGTCGCGTTCCTGGTGATGCGCCATCACCAGCGCCCATGAGGTCAAGGACATGAACTCCCAGGCCACCAGAAACGTGAACGCATCGTCGGCAAGAACGACGAGGTTCATGCCGGCGAGAAACGCCGGGTAGAACGGCAGAACGCGCATGGGCGCCCGCTCATGACGGCCATAGCCGAGTGCAAACAAGCTGGCCGCCGCCGCGCCGAGATTCACCACGGCCAGAAAGAATGCCGCCAGCGCATCCAGGCGGAAATGCGCCCCGATCCACGGCAGGCCCAGCGGCAACTTGATCGTTTCCACGGCTCCGCCGGCTCCGAGGGCGGCTATTCCCGCCAGACATGCAATGGCGGACAGGGCCAGGCAGGGACCATAGATAATGGCCGTCGCCGCGCGCGCGCGGCCCGCCGCCACCCCCACCACGGCCCGCGCGCGCAGCAGTGCCGCGCAAATGAGGACCACACTCAGCATCATGACCTAGTGAGCTTCATGGCGTGGAGATCCACGAGGTTCGGCTCGTGCGCAACGCGACGGGCGGGGATGGCATTCATAGGGGTTGAAAGCTCAGTCGAATCGGCATCCGAGCCTACACCGTAGACCGCCCCGGGCGCTCGCGTCCTTAAGTTCATGGCTGCAATATTGGTATGCCGAGAAGCCGGCGGCCACAGCGAAGCTGTGTTGCACCGCTGCGGGTGCTATGTTAGCAAAATCGCGATTTCGCGAGGGTTCCGGGGGCATGTTCCGTGAGGTCCGCGAGGTCGGAATTCCCTCTTGGATTCCAAAGGTTTGCGACGCCCCACCGCGGACGGCGCCAGGCTTGCGGATTGTGCATTTCAACGAGCTCCAATGGCCGCTCAAGAACATCTCACCTCCGGTATGGCAGGGCGCTACGCGACAGCCCTGTTCGAGCTGGCACTTGAGCAGAAAAGCATCAATGCAGTGAAGGCCGATCTCGACCGCTTCGACGCGCTCGTGGCGCAAAGCGCCGACCTCGAGCGCCTGGTACGCAGTCCGGTCTTTAGCGCCGAAGAACAGACCAAGGCGCTCGCCGCGGTGCTCGCCAAGGCCGGCATCGAGGGCCTCGCCGCCAATTTCCTCCTCCTGGTGACGTCCAACCGGCGGCTATTCGCCATGAGGCAGATCATCAAGGCCTTTCGCGCGCTCGTCGCCAGCCACAAGGGCGAAATTGCGGCCGACGTGACGGTGGCCGAGAAACTCAACGACAAACACCTCCGCGCGCTCAAATCCGCGCTCAAGGGCGTCACCGGAAAAGACGTCGATCTCAACGTCAAAATAGATTCCTCGATCATCGGCGGGCTTATCGTCAAGCTCGGCAGCCGCATGGTCGACACTTCGCTCAAGACCAAGCTCAATGCGATCAAGCATGCGATGAAAGAGACAGGCTGATGGACATCCGCGCCGCTGAAATTTCCGCGATCCTCAAGAAGCAGATCGAAAACTTCGGCCAGGAGGCCGAAGTCTCCGAGGTCGGCCAGGTGCTCTCCGTCGGCGACGGCATCGCGCGCGCCTATGGCCTCGACAACGTTCAAGCCGGCGAGATGGTCGAGTTCGAGAACGGCGTGCGCGGCATGGCGCTCAATCTCGAAACCGACAATGTCGGCATCGTCATCTTCGGCAACGACCGCGAGATCAAAGAAGGCCAGACCGTCAAGCGCACCGGCGCCATCGTGGACGTGCCGGTGGGCAAGGCGCTGCTCGGCCGCGTGGTCGACGCGCTCGGCAATCCCATTGATGGAAAAGGCCCGATCAAGGCGGAGAAGCGCGCCCGCGTGGACGTCAAGGCGCCGGGCATCATCCCGCGCAAATCGGTGCATGAGCCGATGGCGACCGGGCTCAAAGCCATCGACGCCCTGATCCCGATCGGCCGCGGCCAGCGTGAGCTGATCATCGGCGACCGCCAGACCGGCAAGACCGCCATCGCGCTCGACACCATTCTCAACCAGAAGCCGCTCAACGCGTCGAACGACGAGAAGATCAAGCTCTATTGCGTCTATGTGGCCGTCGGGCAGAAGCGCTCGACCGTGGCGCAATTCGTCAAGGTGCTGGAAGAGAATGGCGCGCTCGACTACTCGATCATCGTCGCAGCAACCGCTTCCGATCCGGCGCCCATGCAGTTCCTCGCCCCGTTCTCCGGCTGCACCATGGGCGAATATTTCCGCGACAACGGCATGCATGCGGTCATCATCTATGATGACCTGTCGAAGCAGGCGGTGGCCTATCGCCAGATGTCGCTGTTGCTGCGCCGCCCGCCCGGCCGTGAAGCCTATCCCGGCGACGTATTCTACCTCCATTCACGCCTGCTCGAACGCGCGGCGAAAATGAACGATAGCAACGGCTCCGGTTCGCTCACCGCGCTGCCCGTGATCGAGACCCAGGCCAACGACGTGTCGGCCTATATCCCGACCAACGTCATTTCCATCACCGACGGCCAGATCTTTCTGGAGACCGACCTGTTCTACCAGGGCATCCGCCCGGCGGTGAACGTCGGCCTCTCGGTGTCGCGCGTGGGCTCGGCGGCGCAGACCAAGGCGATGAAAAAGGTCGCCGGCAAGATCAAGGGCGAGCTGGCGCAATACCGCGAGATGGCGGCCTTCGCCCAGTTCGGCTCCGATCTCGACGCCACCACGCAGCGCCTGCTCAATCGCGGCGCGCGGCTGACCGAGCTGCTCAAGCAGCCGCAATTCTCGCCGCTAAAGATGGAGGAGCAGGTTGCCGTCATCTATGCCGGCGTCAACGGCTATCTCGATCCACTGCCGGTGCATCGCGCGCGCGCTTTCGAGCAGGGCTTGCTCAGCAAGCTGCGTCAGGAGAACGCCGATATCCTCGACGACATCCGCAAGACCGCCGATCTGACCGACGCTACGGCGGCGAAGCTCAAGGCGGCGGTCGATGCTTACGCCAAGGCGTTTGCGTAATGCCCAGCCTCAAAGACCTGCGCAACCGCATCGCCTCCACCAAGGCGACGCAGAAGATCACCAAGGCCATGCAGATGGTTGCGGCGTCCAAGCTGCGCCGCGCGCAAGCTACGGCGGAAGCCGCGCGTCCCTTCGCCGAGCGCATGGACAAGGTTTTGGGCAATATCGCCGCCGCGGTCGCCGGCATGGACTTCGCGCCCAAGCTGCTGGCGGGTACCGGGCGCGATCAGGTGCATCTGCTGGTGGTCTGCACCGCCGAGCGCGGGCTGTGCGGGCCGTTCAACTCCGCCATCGTGCGGCTGGCCCGCGACAAGGCCAACGCGCTCATGGCCCAGGGCAAGGAAGTGAAATTTCTCTGCGTCGGGCGCAAGGGCTATGAGCAGCTCCGCCGCCTGTTCGCCAAGCAGATTCTGGAAGTGATCGAGCTGCGCGCGGTGCGCACCATCGGCATCGTCAATGCCGAGGACGTCGCGCGCAAAATCATCGGCCTCTACGACTCCGGCACCTTCGATGTCTGCACGCTGTTCTTCTCCCGCTTCAAATCGGTGATCGCGCAGATTCCCACGGCGCGGCAGATCATCCCGCCGGTGTTCCAGGCCGCCGCCGGCAACGGCGGCGCCGGCGCGGCCTACGAATACGAGCCCGACGAGGAGGAAATCCTCGCCGCGCTCTTGCCGCGCAACATCGCCGTTCAGGTCTATCGCGCGCTGCTGGAGAATACCGCATCGTTCTACGGCGCGCAGATGAGCGCGATGGACAACGCCACCCGCAACGCCGGCGAAATGATCCGCAAGCAGACGCTCAAATACAACCGCACCCGCCAGGCGCAGATCACCAAGGAGCTGATCGAGATCATCTCCGGCGCCGAGGCGCTCTGACCACGACACGATTTGTAACGAGGACCACCCATGGCCACCGCCAATAAAACCGGACGCATCACCCAGGTCATCGGCGCCGTCGTTGACGTGCAATTCGAAGGCGAACTTCCAGCCATTCTCAATGCGCTGGAAACCAAGAACCAGGGCAACCGCCTGGTGCTGGAAGTCGCCCAGCATCTCGGGGAATCCACCGTGCGCACCATCGCCATGGATAGCTCCGAAGGTTTGGTGCGCGGCCAGGAAGTGGCCGATACCGGCCAGCCGATCGCGGTGCCGGTCGGGCCGGGCCTGCTCGGACGCATCATCAACGTGATCGGCGAGCCGGTGGACGAAGCGGGACCGGTCAAGGCCACCGCCCGGCGCCCGATCCATGCGGACGCGCCCGCCTATACCGAGCAATCGACCGAAGCGGAGATTCTCATCACCGGCATCAAGGTCGTCGATCTGCTGGCGCCCTATGCCAAGGGCGGCAAGATCGGGCTGTTCGGCGGCGCCGGCGTCGGCAAGACCGTGCTGATCCAGGAACTCATCAACAACGTGGCCAAGGCGCACGGCGGCTATTCGGTATTCGCCGGGGTCGGCGAGCGCACGCGCGAGGGCAACGACCTCTATCACGAGATGATCGAGTCCGGCGTGAACAAGGACCCGAAAAAGGACGGATCGACCGAAGGCTCCAAATGCGCGCTGGTGTTCGGCCAGATGAACGAGCCGCCGGGCGCGCGCGCCCGCGTCGGACTGTCCGGCCTCACGGTGGCGGAATATTTCCGCGACGAGGGTCAGGACGTGCTGTTCTTCGTGGACAATATCTTCCGCTTCACGCAAGCCGGTTCGGAAATGTCGGCGCTGCTCGGGCGCATTCCTTCCGCCGTGGGTTACCAGCCGACGCTCGCCACCGACATGGGGGCGCTGCAGGAGCGCATCACCACCACCACCAAGGGATCGATCACCTCGGTGCAGGCAATCTACGTGCCCGCCGACGACCTGACCGACCCGGCGCCGGCCACCTCCTTCGCGCATCTGGACGCGACCACCGTGCTGTCGCGCTCCATCGCCGAGAAGGGCATCTATCCGGCGGTGGACCCGCTCGACTCCACCTCGCGCATGCTGTCGCCTCTGGTCGTCGGAGAGGAGCATTACGCGGTCGCCCGCCAGGTGCAGCAGATTTTGCAACGCTACAAGGCGCTGCAGGACATCATCGCCATTCTCGGCATGGACGAGCTGTCGGAAGAGGACAAGATCGCGGTCGCGCGCGCGCGCAAGATCGAGCGCTTCCTGTCGCAGCCGTTCCACGTGGCGGAAGTGTTCACCGGCTCGCCCGGAGTCTTCGTCGATCTCGCCGACACTATCCGCGGCTTCAAGGGGCTGTGCGACGGCAAGTACGACCATCTGCCGGAAGCCGCTTTCTACATGGTCGGGACCATCGAGGCCGCGGTGGAGAAGGGCAAGCGGCTGGCGGCGGAAGCGGCGTAAAACTCAGCGAGTAGCGAATAGGGAGTAGCGAATAGTGGGCAACAGGATGAGGAATGGCCGAGACGTTACCATTCGCCATTCGCTATTCGCCTTTCGCTGAAACATCATGGCCACCTTCCGCTTCGATCTCGTCGCCCCCGACAAGCTGGTGTTTTCCGGCGAGGTCGAGCAGGTTGACGTGCCCGGCGCCGAGGGCGACTTCGGCGTGCTCGCGGGTCATGCGCCGCTGGTGGCGCTGCTCAAGCCCGGCATCCTCGTTGTGCATGAGGCCGGACAGGAGCGCCGCTTCGTGGTTCTCGGCGGCTTCGCGGAGGTCAATCCGCAAGGGCTGACCGTGCTGGCCGACGTGGCGAGTTCAATCGAGGAGCTCGACCGTGCGGTGCTTGCCGCGCACATCGAGGAGAGCGAAGCGCGCATCAAAGACATGGAACAAGGTTCGCTGCTCGACCGCGAAATCGCCCGGCTCGATCACTTCAAGACGCTCGATCGGCATCTTACTGCGACAGCGCTGCATTGAACGTTACACCTTCGCAAACTTGGCAAACTCCTTCACCACGCGCTCGTAAGTTCGCCGCTTGAACGGCACGATCAGGTCGGGCGTCTTCTCCAGCCGCTCCCAACGCCATTCGACGAATTCCGGTTTGTGCGCGCCCCCGGCGGGATGAGCGATGTCGATTTCGCCGTCCGCGCCGGTAAACCGCAGCGCATACCATTTCTGCGTCTGTCCGCGATACTTGCCGCTCCAGGCCTGGCCGACAATCTCGCGCGGAATATCGTAGCTGAGCCATTCGGCGATCTCGCCCAGCTTTTCCACCGAGCGGATATTGGTTTCCTCGTAAAGCTCGCGTAGCGCCGCCTTGTAAGTATCCTCGCCCGGGTCGACGCCGCCTTGCGGCATCTGCCACGCATGCGTGTCGTCAACATGCTCGGGGCCGTCGATGCGGCGGCCGATGAAGACGCGGCCTTGGCGATTGAACACCGCCATGCCGGCGCAGGGACGATAGGAGAGGGATTCGAAGGATGGCATGCTCTTACCTGTCGTCCCGGCCAAGCGGTGCGCAGCATCGCGCGAGCCGGGACCCATAACCACTAACGTCTCGATGTAGTGAAAGACAGGGGGTATAGGTCCCCGCCTGCGCGGGGACGACAAGACAGCATCAGCTCGACTTCGCCTTGTTGGCCACCGCGCTGATCGGCACCAGCACGAAGCCGCGGCTTTCCACCGCCTTGGTCCATTGGGCGATGCGATCGATGCTCGCCGGCAGCGCGCTCGCCACGCCGACGGCGACGCCGTTCTGCCGCGCGATGGACTCCAGGCGCGCCAGCGCGCGGTCGATCTCCACCGAGGTCGGCACCGCGTCGATGACCAGATCGCCCTTGGCGAAGGGAAGGTTGTTGGCGCCGGCGAGCTGGCTGGCGAGACTGCGCGGAGAGGCGCCGTCGTCCAGATAGATCAATCCGCGCTTTGCGGTCTCGCGCAGCACCGGGCCAAGCGCCGGCTCCGATGCGGTGAAGCGCGCGCCCATGTAATTGGCGATGCCGACATAGCCCTGAAAGCGGCTCATCAGCCAATACAGCCGGTCCATGTTCTGGCCGGAATCGAGCGTGGTCAGCAAGGTCTGCGGGCCGGGGTCGTTGTCGGGATAGTCGAAGGGCTCCATCGGCACCTGCAACAGAACTTCGTGCCCGCCGGCCCGCGCCCGCTCGGTCAATCGGCCAAGGTCCGCGCCATAAGGGGCGACGGCGAAAGTCACCGGGGCAGGCAGCTTGGCCAGCGCCTCGGCGGTGCCGCTCGCACCGATGCCGAGCCCACCCACGACAATGGCGATTTGCGGCCCTTCCGCCCGCCCCGCGGCAAGCTTCGCCGGGCGAGCATAGACCTCGGAGGGCCGTTTTCCGTCCGGCGCGATTTTCGGGATGGAACCGTGACGCGAATTTTCCAGGAGCCGTGGATTGGGCGCAGCCGGCGCCTTGCCGCCCGCCACGTCTTTGGGATCGCGTGGGGATGCCTGAGCCGGATCGCCGGGGATCATGACATCCTGCCGCTTGCCGCTGGTGCCGTCGATGATGGTGACCGTCTGGCTTCCGGCGGCGGGGCCCGAGGAGGGCTCCGGACCGTCATAGCGCGACGGCATGTCGGGCTGGACCGAGGCTTGGGCGTCCTCCGCGACGTTTGCGGGCTTGATCATGCCGGGATCGACAAAGACCACCGCCATCGGCTCTCCGCCGAAGGGATCCTCCGCCGTCGCCGCCCAGAGCAGAAAAACGCCAAGCGACAAGCCCAGCACGCCCGCCACCGCTTGCGGCACAAACGGCGGCAGGGCGGCGCGGCGCTTCTTTTTTGGCGGCCCGCCGAGGGGGGCGGTCAGATCATCGGCCACGGCCCAAAACCTCGCGAATCATGAAGCGAGGATAGCACGGCACCCTCCTCCCGCATTCGCGGGGAGGGGTGTCGAGCGAGCAACGCAGGCGGGGAGAGCGAAAATAAAAAGGGCGGCCCGCGGGCCGCCCTTGAACTGTATTGACCCGCCCCCCGCGTCAGTTCGGCACGCCGGCCTTGGCGTTTGGCGGAAAGGCGTTGTTGGCCACCTTACCGCGCAGGAGATCGAGCGCCATGTGCAGCGCCTTGTCGTCCTTCGCCTCGGGCGGGATGTAGGATTGCGAGCCGGTCTGTTCCTCGCCGTCGGCCTTTAAATGCCCGCGCAGCGAAGCCTCGCCTTTGGTATCGGTGCGGGCTTTCATCTCTTCCGGCACCTCTTGCAGCACTTCGATGTCGGGCGAAATGCCTTTCGCCTGAATCGAGCGGCCGGCCGGCGTGTAGTAGCGCGCCGTCGTGAGCCGCAGCGCGCCGTTGCCGGACCCGAGCGGGATGATGGTCTGCACCGAGCCCTTGCCGAAGGTGCGCGTACCCACAATGGTCGCGCGCTTGTGATCCTGCAGGGCGCCGGCGACGATTTCGGAAGCCGAGGCCGAACCGCCGTTAATCAGCACGATGATCGGCTTGTCCTTGGTCAGATCGCCGGCCTTGGCGTTGCGGCGCTGCGTCTCTTCCAGATTGCGCCCGCGTGTGGAGACGATTTCGCCCTTGTCGAGAAAGATATCGGAAACCGAAATCGCTTCCTCCAGCAGCCCGCCGGGATTGTTGCGCAGGTCGATGATATATCCCCTGAGCTTGTCGGCCGGGATTTGGTTGCCGAGATCGGCGATCGCGCGCTTGAGGCCCTCCGTCGTCTGCTCATTGAATTGCGTGAGACGGATATAGGCTACGTCGTCGCCCTCCACCCGCGTACGCACCGAGCGGACACGAATAACGTCGCGCACCAGCGTGATTTCCAGCGGCTTATCCATGCCCTTGCGCATGACCTTGAGGCGGATCTTGGTATTGGGAGCGCCGCGCATCTTTTCAACGGCCTGATTCAAGGTTAGGCCCTGCACCGCCTCGTCGTCGAGATGGGTGATGATGTCGTTGGCAAGAATGCCCGCCTTGGCGGCAGGCGTCTCGTCGATCGGCGCC
>JBBDNZ010000135.1:0-3227 GCA_040877285.1 Xanthobacteraceae bacterium | reverse complement strand
GTGGTGGCGAGGCCGGAGTAAATTACGCCGCGCCGGCTTTACGGCCGGTGGTGCCGAGGCGCTTGTAGAGATAGGCGCTCACCGCCGTCATCAACGGCTCGATCCTGCCATCGAAGAAATGATTGGCGCCGGGGATGACCTTCTGGTCGATGACAATGCCCTTCTGCGTCTTCAGCTTATCGACCAGTGCCGTGACGTCCTTGTGCGGAACGACCGCGTCCTTGTCGCCGTGGATGATGAGGCCGGACGACGGGCAGGGCGCGAGGAACGAAAAGTCATAGAGGTTTGCGGGCGGGCAGATGGAGATGAAGCCTTCGATTTCCGGGCGGCGCATCAAGAGCTGCATGCCGATCCAGGCGCCGAAGGAGAAGCCGGCGATCCAGCAGCTGCGCGCCTCCGGATTGATGGTCTGCGCCCAGTCCAGCGCGGCGGCCGCGTCCGACAACTCGCCGGTGCCGTGATCGAAGCTGCCCTGGCTGCGGCCGACGCCGCGGAAGTTGAAGCGCAGCACCGAAAAGTTGCGGTGCGCGAAAGCGTAATAGAGCTGATAGGTGATCTGATGGTTCATCGTGCCGCCAAATTGCGGGTGCGGATGCAGCACAAGGGCGATCGGGGCGTTCTTTTGCTGCGAAGGGTGATAGCGGCCCTCAATTCGGCCCGCCGGGCCAACAAAGATAACTTCGGGCATGGATTGCGACCTCAACTTGCGGCGGGCAAAGCGCGCTTAACGGCGGCAGGAGCGCTTCTAACCACTGAAAATCGTTCTAAATTGTGGAAGAGCGGCCGACAGCCGCGCCGATTGCGGTGCTCGCCCGGCACGAATTTCATATCATGATCCGGAGGGCAAAAAGCAAGCTTTATCAGAGGGCACGCCCTTGCCGGATGGGGTATAATGGATTTTTGGATGAAGGCTATGCCGGACCGGACCTATCTCGATTGGAACGCCAGCGCCCTGCTGCGGCCGCAGGCCCGCGCCGCGATGGAAGCGGCGCTGGACCGCCCCGGCAACCCGTCCTCCGTTCATGCCGAGGGGCGGGCCGTGCGGCGCCCGATCGAGGAAGCGCGGGAAAAGGTCGCCGCCCTGCTCGGCGCGGAGGCCAAGCTGGTCACCTTCACCTCGGGCGCGACCGAGGCGAACATGCTGGCGCTCACGCCGGCCATCGAAACCGCCGGGAGCAAGAGCGGCTATAGTCGGCTGCTGGTGTCCGTCATCGAGCATGTCTCGGTGCTGGAGGGCGGCCGCTTCGCTCCGGGGGCGGTGGAAAAAGTGGCCGTCACGCCGCGCGGCGTCGTCGATCTGAATGCGCTCACCAGCCGGCTCAGCGCGCTCACGGCGCAGGGCGAGCGGGTTTTGGTCTCGGTCATGGCCGCGAACAATGAGACGGGGGTGGTGCAGCCGGTTTCGGAAGCGGCGGCGATTGTGCATGAGGCCGGCGCGCTGCTGCACGTGGATGCCGTTCAAACGGCGGGACGGATTCGATGCCAAATCGGAGAATTGGGCGCGGATCTTCTGACCGTTTCCGCCCACAAGATGGGCGGTCCCAAGGGCGCCGGTGCGCTGGTGCGGCGCGACGAGGCGACCCGGCCGGCGCCGCTGCTTAGGGGCGGCGGCCAGGAACGCGGATTGCGCGGCGGCACCGAAAATGTGGCGGCCATTGCCGGATTCGGCGCGGCGGCCGAGGCGGCCGGCCGGACGCTGGAGGCGGACGCTGGCCGCATGGCAGCCCTGCGCGACCGCCTCGAGGCGGGCCTGAAGGCGGCAACGCCGCAGGCCGTCATCTTCGGGGCGCAAGCCGGGCGGCTGCCCAATACGACGCTTTTTGCCCTGCCGGGGGTCAAGGCCGAGACCGCGGTCATCGCGCTCGATCTCGCCGGCTTTGCGGTATCCTCCGGGGCGGCTTGTTCGTCTGGAAAAGTCCAGACTTCTCATGTACTTGCAGCGATGGGGGCTGCGCCGGAACTGGCCCGTGGGGGACTGCGCATCAGCCTGGGCTGGAGCACGGACGAATCCGACGTTGACCGCTTCATCGACGCTTGGATTAAGGTCGCAAGAGCATTAGTTAAAGAGACACAGGGTATGGCCGCCTAACGGCATCGCAAAAGGGTGAACATCCGGGCGCGACAAACGACCATAACCGACAGATATCCAACCCGCGGTCCTTGAAACCGTGAGCGGAGGGAAAAATGCCGGCAGTGCAAGAGACCGTCGAGCAGGTCCGTCGCATCGACGTGGACCAATACAAGTACGGTTTCGTCACCGATATCGAATCCGAAAAGGCCCCCAAGGGGCTGACCGAGGACACGGTCCGCTTCATCTCGGCCAAGAAGGGCGAACCGGAATGGATGCTGGAATGGCGGCTGGAGGCGTTCCGGCGCTGGCTCACCATGCGCGAGCCGAAATGGGCGCGCGTCGATTACGGCCCGATCGACTATCAGGACCTCTATTACTATTCGGCGCCGAAGAAGAATCCGCTCGCATCGCTTGACGAAGTCGATCCGGAAATCCTTAAGACCTATGAGAAGCTCGGCATTCCGCTGCGCGAGCAGGAAATCCTCGCCGGCGTCGAGCGCCCGGACGGCACACGCTCGCGCGTGGCGGTGGACGCGGTGTTCGATTCCGTGTCGGTGGCGACCACGTTCAAGGAAGAACTGGCTAAGGCCGGCGTGCTCTTCATGCCGATCTCCGAGGCGTTGCGCGAACATCCGGACCTGGTGCGCCAATATCTCGGCACCGTGGTGCAGATCAGCGACAATTTTTTCGCCACGCTCAACTCGGCGGTATTTTCCGACGGCTCCTTCGTCTATGTGCCGCCGGGCGTGCGCTGCCCGATGGAGCTTTCCACCTATTTCCGCATCAACGAGCAAAAGACCGGCCAGTTCGAGCGCACGCTGATCATCGCCGACAAGGGCTCCTATGTGAGCTACCTGGAAGGCTGCACGGCACCCGCGCGCGACGAGAACCAGTTGCATGCCGCCGTCGTCGAGCTGATCGCGCTCGATGACGCCGAGATCAAATATTCCACCATCCAGAACTGGTATCCCGGCGACAAGGAAGGCAAGGGCGGGGTCTATAACTTCGTCACCAAGCGCGGCGAGTGCCGCGGCAAGAATTCGAAGATTTCCTGGACCCAGCTCGAAACCGGCTCGGCCATCACCTGGAAGTATCCGAGCTGCATCCTGCGCGGCGACAATTCGCGCGGCGAGTTCTATTCCATCGCCATCTCAAA
>JBBDNZ010000134.1:0-3278 GCA_040877285.1 Xanthobacteraceae bacterium | reverse complement strand
GGTCAAGCAGCTGCGCACCGGCGCGGGGTACCAGCCCGGCGTGCTGGCCTCGTTCAACGACGCGGTCGCGCAGCTGGCCGCGCTCGGCGCGCAGATCAGCGAGGTCGACTGCCCGAATCTGGACCACTCGCTGTCGGCGTACTACCTGATCCTGCCGTCGGAGGTGTCCAGCAACCTGGCACGTTTCGACGCCATGCGCTACGGCCTGCGGGTGGGCGACGACGGCAGCCACAGTGCCGAAGAAGTGATGGCGATGACCCGGGCGGCCGGTTTCGGCCCGGAAGTCAAGCGGCGCATCATGATCGGCACCTACGCGCTGTCCGCCGGCTACTACGACGCCTACTACCTGCGCGCGCAGAAGGTGCGCACGCTTATCAAGAAGGATTTCGAGGACGCCTTCAAAGCCGGCGTGCATGCCATGCTGACGCCGGCCACGCCGTCGGCTGCTTTCGGTATTGGCGAGAAAGGCGGCGCCGATCCGGTGGAAATGTATCTGAACGACGTCTTCACGGTGACGGTGAACATGGCGGGCCTGCCGGGAATTTCCGTACCCGCGGGAGTCGACACCCAGGGTCTGCCGCTCGGAATGCAGCTCATCGGCCGTCCGTTCGACGAGGAAACGCTGTTCTCGCTTGGCTACGTGGTCGAGCAGGCGGCGGGGCGTTTCGCGCCCGAACCCTGGTGGCGGTAGCCGGTCTCGGCGTTTCTTCGGAAACGGCCGGCCGCCCTTGCGCTTAGACTTCTTAGGGCGCTGGCGTCCAGACGCTCGGCAGACGTTCGGTGCGTTTTGCCGCTCCTTAATTCTTCTTCGGCACGGTCGGCTTGGGCATTCCGATAGTGAGATTTTGATTGTCGGTGTTGCCGCCGGAAGGGACGCCGTAAACCACAAAGCCCACCAGGACGGCGAGCAGTGCAATGCCGCTCAGCACTATGGCCAAAAATGTATTTTTGCCGCCGTTCTGGACCATCGCGAGCTCCGCATCGCCTCGCACCGCGGGAATACTACGGGCAGTGCCGCGGCCGGCGCTAGCGGCGAATTGACGCCGCGACACCACTGCCCACAGCGCGCTTGAAGCCGGCGCCGCCAGCCGTTATCGAAGAGTCAAGGCACCGCATGAACACTCCGGCGAAAACAGGGCGGATCAAGGGCGCGACCGGCGAGTGGGAAGTTGTCGTCGGGCTGGAAGTGCACGCCCAGGTCACCTCCGAGGCCAAGCTGTTTTCCAGCGCCGCCACGCAATTCGGCGGCGAACCGAATACGCAGGTTTCGCTGGTAGACGCGGCGATGCCCGGCATGCTTCCCGTCATCAACGAGGAATGCATCCGGCAGGCGATCCGTACCGGGCTCGGACTGAAAGCCCAGATCAACCTCAAATCGGTCTTCGACCGGAAAAACTATTTCTACCCGGACCTGCCGCAGGGTTACCAGATCAGCCAGTACAAATCGCCGATTGTGGGCGAGGGCGAAGTTCTGATCGACATGCCTGGCGGCGAAAGCGTGCGCGTGGGCATCGAGCGGCTGCATCTGGAGCAGGACGCCGGCAAGTCGCTGCACGACCGCCATCCCACATTGACCTTCGTCGATCTCAACCGTTCCGGCGTGGCGCTGATGGAAATCGTATCGAAGCCCGACCTGCGCTCGGCCGAACAGGCCAAGGCCTATGTCGCCAAGCTGCGCAGCATCCTGCGTTATCTCGGCACCTGCGACGGCGACATGGAGAAAGGGTCGCTGCGCGCCGACGTGAATGTTTCCGTGCGGCGGCCGGGCGAGCCGTTCGGCACCCGCTGCGAGATCAAGAACGTCAATTCCATCCGTTTCATCGGCCAGGCCATCGACTACGAGGCGCGGCGCCAGATCGACGTGCTGGAGGAGGGCGGCACCGTCGAGCAGGAGACGCGGCTGTTCGATCCCGGCCGCGGCGAGACCCGCTCCATGCGCACCAAGGAGGAGGCGCATGACTATCGGTACTTTCCCGATCCCGATCTGCTGCCGCTGGAAGTCGCCGCCGGTTATGTGGAAGCGCTCAGACGGGATTTGCCGGAGCTGCCGGACGAGAAGAAGGCGCGCTTCATGCGCGAGCACGGGCTCTCGGGCTACGACGCCGGCGTGCTGGTGGCCGAGCGCGCGACCGCGGATTTCTTCGAGGCCGTGGCAAAAGGCCGCGATGCCAAGGCCGCGGCGAACTGGGTGATCAACGAGGTCGCTGGCCGCCTCAATCAGGAAGGCAAGAGGATTGACGACAGCCCTGTGGGAGCGACTGCCTTGGGCGAGATCCTCGACCTCATCGCCGACGGCACCATCTCCGGTAAAATCGCCAAGGAGGTGTTCGATATACTCTGGACGGAGAAAGTTTGGGCGCAGGTTGGCGACACTGGGGCGATCGTGGAGCAGCGCGGCCTGAAGCAGGTGACCGACGTGGCCGCGATCGAGAAAGTGGTCGATGAGATCATCGCCGCCAATCCCGACAAGGCGGCTCAGGCGCGGGAGAAGCCGGCGGTATTGGGCTGGTTCGTCGGCCAGGCGATGAAGTCATCCGGCGGCAAGGCCAACCCGCAGGCGGTCAACGAACTGCTCAAGCGCAAATTGGGGCTCTGATCCCGTCGATATGCCGGCTTCGGATGGCCGCAAAAGGCCGCCCCGATGTTGCGTCATGCTGCCGCGGCGGTCGCGCGAACGACGGCAGGCGCAGAGCGGCGCGCAAGATCGGCCACGAGGAAAAAATCGGCGTGCAAGTTGTCGCGAGAAGCTCCCCGAACGGCGCGCGAAGCCCCCTTGCACCCGAATCACCCGGCACCGATTCGCGCGAGTGAGAGCGTTTCGAGCCGTCCGAGCCCGCTTTGCGGCCCCTCGCTGTGAAAAAAATTTGCACCGCGAAATTTGCCCGCGGCCGCGTGTCCCAAGGGCACGATCTCGATGCGCAAAACATCGCCGCATGCGTGTTGCGAAGAAAATCGAAAAATTTCAGAGGCGCGAGAAACCCGCAGATTATAAGCATTTCTCATCCATCGAAAAAATCGCGAGTGACAAAGTCGAGCGCACGGCAATCGTTCGCTTCTTGTCGCGTGAAGCCGCGCACGCCGCTGTTGCGAGCGACGCTTGAGGTCCCGCGTATACGCTTCGTTAAGCGAAATCGCTGTTTTTTTTCTTGTGCTGTAGTAATCGAAGTGCAGTGCACGTCGATTCGCGACTGCACTGTTACGACAGCGCCATTTCATCGTGGCTAGGAGGGCAGCATGGCCAAGAGAAGGAAGAAATCAGCGGCGAAGAAGACAGCCAA
>JBBDNZ010000133.1:0-18197 GCA_040877285.1 Xanthobacteraceae bacterium | reverse complement strand
ACTTTTCGCGTTAGACGAACATCCGCTCGCTCGCCATGTAGCCGGTGAGCAGCAGCGCGCCGGAGGCGATGATCAGCGCGGCGGCGGCGACTTCGATTCCGCGCAGCGCCAACATGCCCCAGCCGCTGCGTCCATGCGCGATGCGTCCGGCGAAAGCGCGCGCCCCGACCGCCATGGTGGCGATCGCCGCAACAGTGATAGCGGTGCCCAAGCCCATGACGAAGGTTGCGCCGATACCGGCCCAGAAGATTCCTTGCGCGAGCGCGAAGATCAGCACCAGGATCGCGCCCGAGCATGGGCGCAATCCCACCGCGACAATGGCGGAAAACCCACGCCGCCAGCCGCCGGGACCGGCAAGCCGTGCGGGTTCTATGTCGTGATGACAGGCGGCGTCGTGTTCGTGGCGGCGATGATGGCCGTGGTGGTTTTCATGGCCGCGCAGCTCGCGCACAAAAGCACGGCCCTTCACCCATAAGAGCCGCGCGCCGATGGCGATGATGAGCGAATAGCTGACGATCTCGATGATGCGGACGGTGTCGCCCATCGCCCGGGCGGTGGCGCCGATCAAGAGGGCCGCGATCGCAACCAGCGCGACGGCCACCAGCGCCTGCAACAGCGCCGAGGCGAAGGACAAGACGAGGCCGCGCCGCCAGGTTTCGTTGTTGGCGACGAGATAGGAGGAGATCACCGCCTTGCCGTGACCGGGACCGGCGGCGTGAAAGACACCGTAAAGGAATGACACGCCGAACAGTCCGGCGACGGCGGTGCTGTCGGCCTTGGCGGCGCGGATGCTGCCGGAGAGCATGCGGTAGAACTCCGCCTGCTTGGCGAAAATCCAGCCCATGACGCCCTCGGCCGGCGGCGGGGGTGGCGCGGCGCGCGGCCCGACGCCGAAGGGATTGCCTTGCGCCAGCGCGCCGTCGAGCGCGCCTTGCAGCAGAAAAATGCCGGCGATGGTAAGGATGACGGCAGCTACGGGAAAGGCGGCGTCCAGATGGGACGTCTTCACGGACATTTCACCGCGATCTTGCTGGCAAAATTGGCGCCCCAAGTGCCGGACGCAAAATCCGCCTCGCTCATTTGCCGGCCTTGCGTCACGCCGATCTCACCCGGCTTTTGCACCGAGAGTTTGCATTGCGCCGGCGCGCCGACGAGAACCACTGGATCTTTTTCCGTAAGGGCGAAATCGACGAAATAGGTGGGGTCGTAGATTTCGACGATCAGATCCTTCGCCTTGACCGGCGTCTTGAACGGCAGCGTGAAGTGCAGGGTGAGAATTTCGTTCTTGTAGTCGAGCCAATAATTGCTCGCCTCGCCGAAGGCGAGGTCTTGGCCGTTGGCTTTGACGAAAGTGAAAAAGTCCGATTCCTGGAGCGACTCGACGTTCACCTGTGCAAGACCCGCCAAATCCTCGCGGGTGAAGACGCCTTTCGCCTTCTGCGGCAGCCCTTCGGTGGCGAAGGCGGAATACATGTCATCGAAGGCCCAGCTATGACGCACGCCGGTCGCCGAGCCGTCGGCGGCATAGACGAGCTGGCTCGTCACCGTGACCCAGACATGGGGATGCGCGCCCGCGGGGCCGGCAAGAATCAGGCTTGCGAGAGCGGCGGCGAAAAAGCGAGCGAGATGTGTCATGACTCAAAGAATAGACGCTATGAATAAAAAATTATACCACGAACTGAGGCAAAATTGAGTTTGTTACTTTGTTACATTTAATCGCGCGCTCGCGCCGTCGGCGCTCAGTCCGTCATTCGCAGGAAATAACTTCTCCAGTTCCAGCCGTAGGCAAGAGCCGCCTCCCCCGCGCCCACCTTCTCCCCTTGCCTTTTGCCTTGCTCCTGGCGCCGATTTCGGGGAAATTGCGCCCTCGTCAGGGCTCGCCGCCCTGCCCGGGAAGTCGCAAGCCATGACCGCCAAAAGCCGCCGCATCAACTGGCTCCACGTCTCCACCGTGGTCAGCGCGGCCATCCTGATCGGCGCCGAGGTGTTTGGCGCCGCCTTCGCCGCCAGTTGGGCGATCGCCACGCTGTTCGATCTCGGTCAGATCTTCAGATACGTCCTCGACGTGCTCCTGTTCGGCTGTGGCGTGGCTGTCATGGTGTCCTTCATGCGCAGCGCGCAGCGGGTGGAGCCTTTCGCCGGCTGAGCCGCGGCGTCGGCGCCGCCGGGCCGCTGTGCCGTCAACACCACAATCGATAGAGTTTTTTTACTCCTGGAGCGTAAAACCCTTGCACCTCGCGATTGAATCGACTATTTCGCGAGTGCCCAATTTCGCACGTGCCTGTGGCCACGTGCCGATCGGTGGGGTCCGGACAAGAGGCCGGACAGCCGCCTACGGAAGAGGGGGACCTCTTCCTTGCTAGGTGTCCGAGAGGACGCCGATGTGATCGGCAGCCGGAGCGAAACCGGCGCACCCCGCGCTCAACGGGGAACGCGGCTTAAAGCAACGACGGAGCGGGCTTTTTTGGTAACGCCGGCGCGAATGCCGGAAGACTGAAAAGGCTTGTCCTTCTTTGCCGGGCGTGCGGAACGGGAGCTTCCCATTCCGGACCAAGGCAGCAATCGGATGAGGTCGTCCGGGCTCCGGCGTATTTCCGCCGTCCCGCAGGACCGCATCCACGGCTCAACCTTGCGGCGTCAGTGCCGCCGATGAAATGGGAACAGCGCCAATGACCGCGCGAATCCGTGAATTCCTGAAAAACCGCCGCGACGAGGGGCCATGCCTCGTCCTCGATCTCGACGTCGTCCGGGACAACTATGCCAGCTTCTCAAAGGCGCTGCCGGACACCCGCGTGTTCTACGCGGTGAAAGCCAACCCGGCGCCGGAGATCCTCAAGCTCCTGGTCGAGATGGGCTCCTCCTTCGATGTCGCCTCGGTGAGCGAGACACAGTCCGTGCTGGCCGCGGGCGCCACGCCCGACCGCATCTCCTATGGCAACACCATCAAGAAGGAGAGCGAGATCGCCACCGCCTTCAAGCTCGGGGTTACCATGTTCGCCGTGGACTGCGAGGCGGAGGTGGAGAAAGTCGCCCGTGCCGCCCCCGGCAGCCGGGTGATCTGCCGCATCCACTGCGACGGCACCGGCTCGGAATGGCCGCTGTCGCGCAAGTTCGGCTGCGAGCCGGAATTCGCCCCCGACATCCTGGAGCTGGCGCACAAGCGCGGGCTCATCGCGCACGGCATCTCCTTTCACGTGGGCTCGCAGCAGCACAACGTAGAGGCTTGGGACCGCGCACTGGCCTCCACCGCCGCGATCTTCCGCGCCTGCGCGGAACGCGGGATTTTCCTCTCCATGGTCAATCTCGGCGGCGGCTTCCCGGCCAAATACCTGCGCAAGACGCCGAAACTCGAATCCTACGGCAAGGCCATCTTCCGCGCGCTGCGCCGGCATTTCGGCAATGCGGTGCCGGAAACCATCGTCGAGCCGGGCCGCGCGCTGGTCGGCAACGCCGGCATCATCGAGGCCGAGGTCGTACTGATCGCCAAGCGTTCGCCCGAGGACGATCTGCGCTGGGTCTATCTCGACGTCGGCAAGTTCCATGGGCTGGCCGAGACCATCGACGAGTCGATCCGTTATCCGATCCGCACCACCAAGGACCGTGACGAAACCGTGCCCTGCGTGATCGCCGGACCGACTTGCGATTCCGTCGACGTGCTCTACGAGAAGACGCCCTATATGCTGCCGGTGTCTCTGGCCATCGGCGACAAGGTGCTGATCGAGGCCGCCGGCGCCTATACCGCGACCTATTCCTCGGTCGGCTTCAACGGCTTTCCGCCGCTCAAGCAATACCTGATCTGAACGGCACTCCCGCAGCGGGTGAAAAATTAAGGGCGGCGCTCGGCGCCGCCCCTTTTGTTTGAGCCTTCGGCAAATCAGCTCATCAGGGCCGCGCTGAATTGCCTGATGTTGTTGCGCATCATGTCGATGTAGGTGGGCGCCGGTCCCGCCTCGTCCGACAAGGCGTCGGAGAACAGGGTGCCGCCGATCTTGGCGCCGCTCTCCTTGGCGATCTGCTGCATCAGCCGTGGATCGGAAATGTTCTCCATGAACACCGCCGGGATCTTCTCCTTCCTGATCTGATTGATGATCTTGGCCACGTCCTTGGCCGAGGCTTCCGTGTCCGTCGACACGCCCTCGGGCGAGATTAACTCCATCCCGTAGGCGGCGCCGAAATAGCCGAAAGCGTCGTGGCTCGTGAAAATGCGGCGGCGGTCGCGGGGGATCTTGGCGATCGTGTCCTTTACTTCCTTTTCCAGCTCGTCAAGCTTGGCGAGATAGGCCTTGGCGTTGGCGTCATAGACGCTCTTGCCGGCTGGATCGGCCTTGCTCAGGCCATCGCGGATATTGGCGACATAAACCTTGGCATTGGCGATCGACTGCCAGGCATGCGGGTCGGTTTCGGCATGGCCATTGCCGTGTTCGTCGCCGGCTTCCATCTTGCGCGCCTTGATGCCCTTGGTCGTGACCACAACGGCAGCCTTGGTCCCCGAGGCTTTGATCAGGCGGGGCATCCAGCCCTCGAAGCCGAGCCCGTTGGTAAAGACCACCTTGGCGTCGGCGATCTTCTTGGCGTCGGCGGGAGACGGGGAGAAGACATGCGCATCGCCATCGACGGGGACCAGCGTCGTCAGTTCGATCCGGTCGCCGCCGACGTTCTTCACAAAGTCGTTGAGAATGGAAAAGGTCGCCATGACCTTGACCTTGTCCTGCGCCGCGGCCGGCGAGCCGATCAGCGCCGCCGCCAGGCCGGCGGCCAGAAGGATGTTTCGCCGTGTCAACATAAGCGCCTCCTACTGTTGATCCGCGGACCTCAAGCCTCGAGATGACGTTGCGGGATTGCCAGCCAGATCAGTCCGCCGAACGGCCCGAAGATCACCGACAGCGCATAAAGGACGCCGGCGACGAGGATCACCGCCGGTCCCGACGGAAGGCTGGCGTGGAATGAAACCAGCAGACCGGCATAGCCGGAGACGGCGGCAGCGCCGACGGCGACGACGATCATGCGGGTGATGTCGCGCGCCCAGAAGCGGGAAATCACCGCCGGCAGCATCATGATGCCGACCGCGAGCAGCGTGCCGAGCGCCTGGAAACCGCCGACCAGATTCATCACCACCAGCGCCAGGAAAGCGATATGCGCCGGCCCGCCGGCCCGGCTGACCGAGCGCAGAAAGCCGGGATCGACGCATTCGAGCACCAGCGGGCGCCAGATCAGCGCCAGCACGATCGACGATACGGTCGTGATGGAGACGATCAGCAGCAGGGCCGGATCGTCGACCGCCAGCACCGAACCGAACAGGAAGTGCAGCAGATCGACGCTCGTGCCTTTGACCGAGATGATGGTCACCCCGAGCGCGAGTGAGATAAGGAAGAATGCGGCGAGCGAAGCGTCTTCCTTCAGCTCGGTGCTGCGTGCGATCAGCCCGGCGCCGACGGCGATGACGAAGCCCGCGATCAGGCCGCCGCCGGCCATGGCGAACAGGTTCAAGCCCGCGAGCAGATAGCCTATAGCCGCGCCCGGCAGGATGGCGTGCGCCATGGCGTCGCCGATCAGGCTCATCCGCCGCAGCATCAGGAACACCCCGATCGGCCCGGCGCCAAAGGCGAGCGCGAAGGTTCCGGCGAGCGCACGCCGCATGAATTCGAATTCGTGGAAAGGGGCGATCAGCAGATCGTAAAGCATGCGGATATCACGCCGCCACCGGCGGCACCGCGCATGCCGCCGCATCTTCGTGGAAGGCCTCGCACATGCGCCGCGCGGTCAGAAGATTTTCCGGTGTCAGCACTTCGGCGGTGGGACCCCAGGCAACCGGCTCGCGCGCCAGCAGCAGCGTCATCGGGAAATTTGCTTTCACCAGCTGGATGTCGTGCAGGGCGGCCAGCACCGTGCGTTTCTCGCTGTGCCAGCGCCGGACCAGGTCGAGCAGATCGGCCACGGTCTTGGCGTCGATGGCGTTGAAGGGCTCATCGAGCACGATCACCCGCGCGTCCTGAAGCAAAAGCCGCGCGAACAGCATGCGCTGTAGCTGCCCGCCCGACAGGGTGGATATGGGGCGATCCTCAAAGCCGTTGAGGCCAACCGCTGCTATGGCGTGCTCGATCTTTTCGCGCGCGGCGCGATCGACGCCGCCGAACAGGCCGGTGCGGTGCCAAAGGCCCATCGCCACCATGTCATAGACATTGATCGGAAAGCTGCGGTCGATTTCGGCGGCCTGGGGCAGATAGGCGATGTCCTGTGGCCGCAGACCATGCAGGTCGATCTGCCCCGCAAGCGGCTTGAGCACGCCGACGATGCCTTTGAACAGCGTGGACTTGCCCGCCCCGTTCGGGCCTATCACCGCCAAGAGCGCGCCGCGCTCGACCGCGCCGTCAAGATGATGCACGGCCGGATGCCGGTCATAACCGAGTGTCAGATTGTGGAATTGCAAAGCGGCGGTCATCGATCCTCGCTCACATCATGGCCCAGAATGCCGCGGCCCAGATCACAACAATGACGCCCGCCGCCACCGCCAGCCGCCCCGGCGCCGACAGGCGCAGGATCGACGGAGAAACGACCACGGGATGCGGATGCGGATGGTGCTGAGCCACGGTGATTCCTGGGGTTTTGCTGAATGTTATAATGTTACATTTCCGGCTTGTCCAGACCATGCCGGGGCGGCTGTTTTGCCGGGCGACAACATCGGGCGGACTGGTCCGCCGCCGCATTAATTGCCAAGGTGAGGCCGCCGGCTTTCGACCGGGAAAGCCGGACCATCCCTTGCCCCCGCGGAAGGATCCATGAGCGAGCAGCGGCCGCGCGTCATTTCCATCGGCGAGGTCATGATCGAGATGGCCCACGGTCATGACGACCGCTTCGCCATGAGCTGCGGCGGCGACACCTTCAATACCGCGGTCTATCTCGCCCGCGCAGGCATCGACGTCGCCTATGCCACGGCGCTCGGCGACGACCGCTATTCCGACGGCATCGCCGCCATGGCGCGCGCCGAAGGAGTGGCCACCGACCTCATCCTCAGGGCGCCCGGCCGCCTGCCGGGCCTCTATCTCATCGAGACCGACGCCAAGGGCGAGCGGCATTTTTCCTACTGGCGCGACAATGCGCCGGCGCGCGAGCTGTTCGAACTGCCGGACTGGGGGAAGATCGCCGAAGGCATGCTTGCCGCGCGGCTGATCTATTTCTCCGGCATCACGCTGTCGCTCTATTCCAATACCGGGCTCGGACGCGTCTTCGCCGTGCTGGAAATGGCGCGCAAGAACGGCGTCCCGGTCGCCTTCGACGGCAATTTCCGGCCGCGCGGCTGGAAGGGCGACCTGACGCGCACCCGCACGGTCTTCATCGAGGCGCTCAAGCGCGTCGATCTGGCCCTGCCGACCTATGACGACGAGGCGTTATTGTGGGGCGATCAAAGTCCGGAGGCGACGATCGAGCGGCTCGAGGCCTTCGGCTTCCGGGAAATCGCGGTGAAGAACGGTCCCAACAGCGTTTTGGTCTCGGCCGGCGGGAAGATCGACTACTTCCCCGTGCCGGAAGTGGTGGTGCCGGTGGACACCACGGCGGCCGGCGACAGCTTCAATGCCGGCTATCTTGCCGCCCGGCTGTCGGGCGAAGACATTACCGCCGCCGTTGCAGCCGCGCAGCGGCTCGCCGCCGAGAAGGTGCGCCACCGCGGCGCCATCATGCCGCGCCGGAGCGTCGCCGTACATTGATTTCGCGGCGTTACGGACGCGCCAGCAGCATGGCTGCCGCCGCAACCAGGAAGGGAAGCGGGATCGATGCGATCAGGCGCGCCCACACCAACCCGCGCGGCATGATCGGCAATTCCCACAGGAAGAACCGCTGGAGGGCGAAGAGCGCCCAGGCCGTGATATAGGCGATCACTTGCGGCGGGGCCGCGCCGCTCTTGAGCGCGGCGGCGCTGATGGAAAAGCCCACCACCGGGCCGCCCGGCGTGCAGGCCCCGCCGACGACGGCGATCAGCACGCCCACAAAGCCGGAATCCGGCCCCAGCCAGCGCGCGATGATATCCGGCGGCATGATCGCGGCGATGAACCCGGAGCCGACCACGCCGATCATCACTTTCGGCAACAGCCGCAGGAAATCCATCGCCCCTTCGCGCACGCCGTCGCGGAACAGGATGCGGCCGCGCACGGCCGCGGCCAGCGCCAGTGCGGCCACCAGAAACCAGAGCAGCGCTTCGACGAGGTAAAGGGTCATTGCTTGCCCTCCCAATGGGGGGCAAGCGTGCGAATAAGCAGGCGCGCCAGCAGACCGGCAATGATGGGAAGCGGCGTGGACAGCAGGATGCGCCAGCCGACGAATTCAAGTCCGAAGAACGGAATCTCCCATACCAGCGCCCGCGTGTAGCCGAGCAGGGTCCAGCTGGTGATGAACGCGATGGTCGCGCCGACATCGGCACCGACGACCAGAAAGGCGCTGGCGACCGGATAGATGGTAACCGGCCCGCCGGGCAGCAGCGCGCCGAGCAGGGTGGCGATGAGCAGGCCGGCGAAACCGGATTCGGCCCCGATCCATTTCGCCACCAGTTCGCGCGGCAAGAGGCGGGCGAGAAAGGCGCCGATCAGGCAGCCGGCGCCCACCTTCAACAGCACATCCGCGAACAGGCGCAGATCGTGATACAGGATTTCCAGAAAGCGGTCGCGGCCGTCGCGAATGAACACGATCGTCGCCGCCGTCGTCATCATCGTGGCGATGCCGGCGGTGGACCAATCGAAAGGCTTACGCTTGCGGCGTTTGATGATGGGGGGAGGAGATGAGGGTGGCGCTGGTTCGACGGTCACCGCTTCATCCTCGCAGCGTTGCCGCCGCGCGGGCGAGCGCGGTTATCTTGGCGAAGTCATGGGCGGCGGCCGGCGGCACGGCATCCTTCACCCGCTCGATGGCGAGCACGGGCGCGTGGGCAAGAAGCGGCGTGGGATCCGGTGGAAACATACACACCCTATTTGCGTGTTGAAATCGCCGCGCGCAAGAGCGCGATTTGGACTTGCCAGATTGACCGCCCCATCGATTGCCGCTAACTATTCGCGCGATGGGGATGGAGTCCCCCGAAACCGCCCGTAAAGGCTGATGACTCCTGCCGCGAACGAAGAACGGTAGGAATCGTTCGGCCGAACGAGGGCGGTTTTCATTGCTCACGCGAGCACGCGACCGCCGCATTCCGATAGTGCCTCCGCGCCAAATAGGCGGGGCACGTTAGAGGAGCGTGACGGATGATGGACAATCTTTGGCTCACGTCGGCTGTGTGGATTGGGCTCGCGCTTGCTTCGTCTCTGATTTCCATCCGATTGGCCCTTTCGGTCGCCCTCATCGAGATTATGGTGGGCGCGCTTGGCGGCAATTTGATCGGCCTGCCGCTAACCCCGTGGGTAAACTACCTCGCCGGATTCGGCGCAATCCTGCTGACTTTTCTTGCCGGCGCCGAGGTCGACATCAAGGTGGTGCGCCGAAATCTCGGGGCGAGCATCGGTATCGGCTTCGTCAGCTTTCTCCTGCCCTATCTCTGTTGCATGCTGGCGGCGCGTTACCTGCTTGGCTGGTCCTGGCCGCAGGCGCAGATCGCGGGAATCTCGCTCTCGACGACATCGGTAGCAGTCGTCTATGCGGTGATGGTGGAGACCGGGCTCAACAAAACCGAACTCGGCAAGATCATCCTGGCTGCCTGTTTCATCACAGACCTCGGCACCGTGCTGGCGCTCGGTGTCACGTTCGCGACTTTCTCGACCTGGCTTCTCGCCTTCGCCGCTGCAACCGGGGTAGCCGTCTGGCTGCTGCCAAAATTCGCGCCTTGGTTTTTCGCCCGCGTTGGACGGCGCGTGAGCGAACCGGATATCAAGTTTCTACTGCTCGTGCTGTTCGCGCTCGGCGGCTTCGCCACCGCGGTTGGCAGCGAGGCTGTGCTGCCCGCCTATCTTATCGGCATGGCGCTCGCGCCCGCCTTCCAGCACGACCACGAACTACCGCACCGCATGCGGGTCATCGCATTCACCGTGCTCACGCCGTTTTATTTCCTCAAGGCCGGCTCGCTCGTGGAAGCCAAGGCGCTTATGAGCGGTGCTGCTTTGATTGTTTTTTTCCTGAGCCTGAAAATGGCGACCAAGTTCCTCGGCATCCTGCCGCTGACGCGCTATTATAAGTTTGATAACCGCGAGGGCATGTACACCACGCTGTTGATGTCCACCGGGCTTACTTTCGGTTCGATCTCCGCACTTTATGGGCTGACGAACCACATCATCGACCAGGAGCAGTATACGATCCTACTCACTGTGGTGATCGGCAGTGCGGTGGTCCCGACAGTCATCGCGCAGAAATGGTTCATGCCTAAGATCGGCATGGCGAAGCAGGAGGTCTGAGGTGTTCAAACACATCGTGGTCGCCAACGACGGATCGGAAGGCGGCTTCAAGGCGCTTGCCTTGGCGTGTGACCTTACCAATCACTATCGTGCCAAACTGCACATGATCTCGGTCGAAGAACTGCCTGACTTCCCCGCCTCGATCGACGAGATCGTCGAGACAAAGGACACGGAAAATCACAAATTTCATGCGGTGCTGCAAAAGGCGCGCGCCGTGGCCAAGGCAAAAGGCGTTGAGATCGACGCCGAAGTTATCGCCGGCCACCCTGTGACGTCCATTGTCGAAAGGGCCAAGGCGATGAAAGCCGATCTTCTGGTCGTCGGCTTCATGGGACATTCCGCCCTTTACGAGCGCATCATCGGCGGTACCGCGGACCGTCTTGTCCGCCTCGCACACTGCCCAGTCCTGGTCGTTAAGTAGGACGGGTTTGCGATCGCGCGAAATTTGTTTGAAGGAATCCCACGCCTTCCCATTCGTCATGCCCGGCCCTGTGCCGGCCATGACGACAGCTTTCGAGTTACTCCATCGGGATCATGCCGAGGCGGGCGAGCAGCGCCATGTCTTTGTCGTTGGCGCGGTTGGGCGTCGTGAGCAGCTTCGGGCCGTAGAAGATGGAATTGGCGCCGGCGAGGAAGCACAAGGCCTGCGCCTCGTCGGTCATGTCCTCGCGCCCGGCGGAGAGCCGCACTATGGACTTCGGCATGGTGATGCGCGCGGCGGCGACGGTGCGCACGAATTCGATGGCGTCGAGCTTTTCGCGGCCCGCCAAGGGCGTGCCTTCCACCTGCACCAGCATGTTGATCGGCACGCTCTCCGGATGCGCCGGCAGGCTCGCCAGCGTGGCGATCATGCCGATGCGATCCTCTTCCCCTTCTCCCAACCCGATGATGCCGCCGCAGCACACGTGGATGCCGGCCTCGCGCACATGGGCCAAGGTGTCGAGGCGATCCTGATAGCTGCGCGTGGTGATGATGGCGCCGTAATGCTCCGGCGAGGTGTCGAGGTTGTGGTTGTAATAGTCGAGGCCGGATTCCTTCAGCCGCGCCGCCTGCGCGCCGGTGAGCATGCCCAGCGTGACGCAGGTTTCCATGCCCAGCGCTTTCACGCCCTCCACCATGGCGCAGACCTGCTCGAGATCGCGGTCCTTGGGCGAGCGCCAGGCGGCGCCCATGCAGAAGCGGCTCGCGCCCGCGGCCTTGGCGGCGCGGGCGTCGCTAAGCACCGCGTCGAGGCCCATCAACTTTTCGGCTTTGACGCCGGTGTCGTAATGCACGCTCTGGGCGCAATAGCCGCAATCCTCCGGGCAGCCGCCGGTCTTGATCGAGAGCAGCGTGGAAATCTGCACCTCGCGCGGATCGAAATTTTCGCGGTGAATGCGCTGCGCCTCGAACACGAGATCGGGGAAAGGCAGTCTAAACAGCGCCCTCACCTCCTCGCGCGTCCAGTCGTGACGGACGGCGCCCATCAGACTTTTCGACGACGGACCAGATTCGGCCAGTGACATGCGAGCCTCCGTTTCAGATCATTGTTGGCGTTCGCCGGGCGGCCCTTTCGCGGGCCGCTTGTAGTTCGCAAACAGATCATCCAATACGGCGAGCTTCCGGTCGAGAAACTCGATGTCCTCGGCGGTGAGATATTCGCCATAGCCGGCGACTTTGCCCTTGCGCACCTTGAAAGATTCCGGATCGATCACGTTGGGTGACGCCAGACGATTGGACTTAAGACTGTTTTCCCGTTCAATGCGCTTCATGTTATCGAATGACCCATAGGCAATCACGCGTTCGAGCACGGCATCATCAACCTTGGGGAAATCCAGGAATTCCAGCAGTTTCCGCAGGGTCGCCGCCGGTTCGGCATGCAGATCCTCATAGCGCAGGAGAAAGAAGGCGGCGGGGACGTGGCGCTGGTCGGCCCATACGTTATAAAAGGTACTAATATTGTCGACGCCGCCGATGCGGTGGCGGATGAAATCGGAAACGGTGCCGTTAAAACCCCAATCGTTGGCCTCTATTTTGTCGCCGCGGCGCACGTACTGGAAGTAATAGGAAACGAGGACGTCGCGCGGGTCGCGGGCGAGAAACACGACTTTCTTGCCTTTGTAACGGCGCTTACTCCGCTCGATCTCGGAAGCCGGCTTCCAATGCGGGTAATCGTCATGCGTGATATCAACGCTGGTCAAACCGGGCAGTTTTGACGAGAGCGCGTGCAGCTCAAGCATCCGGGCGTTCTCTTCAAAGCCAAAATGCAGCTGAAGGAATTTTCCCAGCAACAGCCGCAACCATGTGCGTCCGCATTTCGGATAGGAAATGATGAAAGCGTCCGTGGCCTGCAGCTTCTTGTATTCCCTGTAGCGGACCAGCGCGGATTGAGCCGGACTGAATTTTTCCTGTTGCCGAAGCAGAGCGTCCATGTAGCCGCAATCCGCCAAGGCGGGAGCAAGTGCGGTGGCTTTGCGCAGATATTTTTTGCCCTCCGACTCTTGCCCTAGCCCGAAATGCGCAATGGAAAGCATGCAAAGCGCATCGACATGGGAAGCATTTTTCCGCAGGAGCGCGGTGCAGATATTGACGGTTTCCGCGGGCTGCCCGGACGAAAGGTACTTATAGGCGAGAGCCAAAGCCTCGTGATCGGAAAGAGCGGCGAGCGGATTTATCATGTGACTTGCAGCACTAAACTCTTGGCGCATGTCGTCTGCACATATCAGTTTTGCTGAAATCCGTCATATTTATGCGCGCGCCGAAAGGCAACGCGAAAGAATGCAGAAGGTATTGAAATACAAAGATTTTTGACAGGCTATGGCCTGGGCATATGCGCCTCCTGGACGCCTGCCGGCTGTCCTTCCGCGCTTCTGGGGGGCGAGCGCGCATTGTGTCCTTTTGCCCGCTCATCCCCGCTTCTTGTGATAGGCGTGGATTTCGACGCCGTCCCAGACGCCGTTGACGTGGTACGGATCGCTGCGGGTGAAGGCTTGCACCACGGCGCGGTCCTTGGCGTCCACGATAAACAGGCTGCCGATGGGCGTCTCGCCGTCGTCGGCCACGAAGGGGCCGGCCGTCACCACCTTGACGTTATATTTGGCGGCCTCGTCAAGATGCTGCCGGTGCGCGCGATAGTGCTTGGCGCGGGTGTGGATCGCATCTTTCTTGTCCATGGCATGAATAACGAAGAGCATGGCGTGCCTCCGGCACTGAAGAGATTAGTCCATGGTAGCGCGGCGGAAGCGGGGAGTCTCCTTCCCCGCTCCCACAAGGGGCGAGGGAAAGAACGGCTACTCCGCCGCCTCCGCGGGGATAGCCGCCGGCTCTACCCGCGCGGCGCAATATTTGAATTCGGGGATTTTGCCGAAGGGATCGAGCGCCGGGTTCGTCAGTAGGTTGGCCGCCGCCTCCACATAAGCAAACGGAATGAACACCACGCCGTCGGGAATGGCGTCGTCCTGGCGCGCGGTGAGCTGCACGGTACCGCGGCGGGTGGAAACGCGCACGAAGTCGCCCGGCTTGATGCCGAGCCGCGCGATGTCATTGCGGGAGAGATTCGCGACCGGCGCGGGCTCAAGCGCGTCGAGCGTACTCGCGCGCCGCGTCATGGCGCCGGTGTGCCAATGCTCGAGCTGGCGGCCGGTGGTGAGCACGAAGGGATAATCGGCGTCGGGCCGCTCGTCGGGCGGAATGATCTTCGCCGGCACCAGCTTGCCGCGGCCGTCCTGCGTCGGGAAACGGTCGCCGAAGACCACGTCGTGGCCGGGTTGGTCGGGCGCGTCAGTGGGATAGGTCACCGCGTTCTCGCGCTCGAGTCGCTCCCAGGAAATGTTGGCGAGCGAGGGCATGAGCGAGGCCATCTCGGTATAAATCTCGCGCGGGTGGGTGTAGTTCCAATCAAGCCCGAGGCGGCGCGCGATCTCCTGCGTGATCCACCAGTCCACCTTGGCGTCGCCCGGCAGCGGCAGCGCCTTGCGGCCGATCTGCACTTGCCGGTTGGTGTTGGTGACGGTGCCGTCCTTCTCCGGCCAGGCGGAGGCGGGCAGCACCACGTCGGCATAGGCGGCGGTCTCGGTGAGGAAGAGGTCCTGCACCACGAGATGCTCGAGATGGGCGAGCGCTTCGCGCGCGTGGTTGAGGTCGGGGTCAGACATGGCCGGGTTTTCGCCCATGATGTACATGCCCTTGATCTTGTCGGCATGCACCGCGTCCATGATCTCGACCACGGTCAGCCCGCGCTTGGGATCGAGCTTTTGGCCCCAGGCCGTTTCGAACTTGCCGCGGATTTCCGGATTCTCCACCGGCTTGTAGTCCGGCAGGAACATAGGGATCAGTCCGGCGTCGCTCGCCCCCTGCACGTTGTTCTGCCCGCGCAGGGGATGCAGCCCGGTGCCGGGGCGGCCGACCTGGCCGCAAATGAGCGCGAGCGAAATCAGACAGCGCGCATTGTCGGTGCCGTGCACATGCTGCGAGATGCCCATGCCCCAGAAGATGATGGCGGATTCGGCGCGGGCATAGGTGCGCGCGACGGTACGCAGCGTGTCGGCGGGAATGCCGCAGATCGGCGCCATTTCCTCCGGGGTAAAATCCTTCACGTGCTCGGCCAGCGCGGCGAAGCCGGAAGTCTGCGCTTCCACGTACTGCTTGTCGTAGAGCTTTTCCGTGACGATGACGTTGAGCATGGCGTTGAGCATGGCGACGTCGGCGCCGGGCTTGAATTGCAGCATGTGGGCGGCGTGGCGCTTGAGCGCCTGGCCGCGCGGGTCCATCACGATCAGCTTGGCACCGCGCTTGGCCGCCTGCTTGAAGAAGGTCGCGGCGACCGGGTGGTTCTCGGTCGGGTTGGCGCCGATGACCACGATGACGTCGGAATTCTTGCATTCGGTGAAAGTGGCGGTCACCGCGCCCGAGCCGATGGTCTCCATCAGCGCGGCGACGGAGGAGGCGTGGCAGAGCCGCGTGCAGTGATCGACATTGTTGGTGTTAAAGCCGGTGCGCACCAGCTTCTGGAACAGATAGGCCTCTTCGTTCGAGCCTTTGGCCGAGCCGAAGCCGGCCAGCGCATTGCCGCCGTGGGCATCGCGGATTTTTTTCAGGCCCGCCGCGGCGCGCTCCAGCGCTTCCTCCCAGGTGGCGGGGCGGAAATGCGTCCAGGGATTGCGCGGGTCCACCCTGTCGCCGGCGTGCTTCGGCACGCCGTCCTTGCGGATCATCGGCTGGGTGAGGCGTTCCGGATTGTGCACATAGTCGAAGCCGAAGCGGCCCTTCACGCAGAGGCGGTTCTCGTTGGCCGGGCCGTTCTTGCCGGTGACGTAAAGCAGCTTGTCGTCTTTGATCTTGTAGGTGAGCTGGCAGCCGACGCCGCAATAGGGGCAGACGCTGTCCACTTCGCGGTCGGGATAGCCGGTGCGGATGTTGTTCGCATCGACCACGGTGGCGGGCATCAGCGCGCCGGTGGGGCAGGCCTGCACGCATTCGCCGCAGGCGACGCAAGTGGAATTGCCCATGGGATCGTCGAAGTCGAAGACGATTTTTTCCGCGTGCCCGCGCCCGGCCATGCCGATCACGTCGTTGACCTGCACTTCGCGGCAGGCGCGCACGCAAAGATTGCACTGGATGCAGGCATCGAGATTGACCGCCATCGCCACATGGCTGCGGTCCGGTTCCGGATGCGCGCGCTTCGCGAAGCGGCCGGTCGCGATGTTCATGCGGTCGGCCCAGGCCCAGAATTTCGATTGCGGATCGTGCGATGTGGCGCGCGCGGGCTGATCGGAAATGAGCAGCTCGAACACCATCTCGCGCGCGGCCTTGGCGCGGTCGGAGGCGGTCTTCACCTTCATGCCGGCGGTGGGCTTGCGGATGCAGCTTGCGGCGAGCACGCGCTCGCCTTCGATCTCGACCATGCAGGCGCGGCAATTGCCGTCGGCGCGATAGCCCGGCTCCGGCGAATAGCAAAGATGCGGGATATCGGTGCCCTGGCGCTTGGCCACCTGCCAGATGGTCTCTCCCTCGCGCGCGGCGACTTCGCGGCCATCGAGGGTAAAGGCGATAGGTTGGGCAGCGCCGTTGGTCTTGGTCATGGTGTCACCACGTCCCCAGCGGTTTGCTCAATTCCTCGGGGAAATATTTCAGCACACATAATAGCGGATTTGGCGCCGCCTGGCCCAGCCCGCAGATGGACGCATCGCGCATGGCGGCGGAAAGTTCCGTCAGGAGAGCCGCATCCCAGGGGCCCTTCTCCATCAGCTTCACGGCTTTCTCGGTGCCGGCGCGGCAGGGCGTGCATTGCCCGCAGCTCTCGTCCTCGAAAAAGCGCATCAAATTGAGCGCAACCGCTTTCATATCGTCTTTATCGGAGAGGATAACGACGGCGTGCGAGCCGACGAAACAGCCGTATTTTTCCAGGGTGCCGAAGTCGAGCGGCTCGTTGGCCATCGACGCCGGCAGAATGCCGCCCGAGGCGCCGCCGGGCAGATAGCCCTTGAAGGTGTGGCCGTCGGCCATGCCGCCGCAGAATTCCTCGATCAATTCGCGCGCGGTGACGCCGGCGGGCGCCAGCTTCACGCCGGGATTTTTCACCCGGCCGGAGACGGAAAAGCTGCGAAAACCCTTGCGCTCGTGACGCCCCTGAGACGTGGCCCAGGCCGCGCCTTTCTCGACGATGTCGCGCACCCAGTAGAGCGTTTCGACGTTCTGCTCGAGCGTCGGCCGGCCGAACAGGCCGACCTGCGCCACATAAGGCGGGCGGTGGCGCGGCAGGCCGCGCTTGCCCTCAATCGACTCGATCATCGCGGATTCTTCACCGCAGATATAAGCACCCGCGCCGCGGCGCAGATGAATCCTGGTATGTGTGGAGAGTCCCGCCTTCTCGACCTTGGCCAGTTCGTCGCGCAGCATCAGCCGCAGTTCCGGATATTCATCGCGGATATAGAGATAAGTGTCTGGCGCCTCGACCACCCAGGCGGCGATCAGCATGCCATCGATGAAGCGGTGCGGATCGCGCTCGAGATAGTAGCGGTCCTTGAACGTGCCGGGCTCGCCCTCGTCGGCATTGACCGCGAACAGCCGCGGCGCAGGTTCGCTGCGCACCAGCGACCATTTGCGCCCGGTGGGGAATCCCGCGCCGCCCAGCCCACGCAGGCCGGCATCGCTGACGATCTTGATCAAGTCGTCGCGCGTGCGCTTGCCGGCGAGACAATCTTTCAGCAGCGCATAGCCGCCAGCGCCGCGATAGACGGTAAGATCGTTCTTTGTCGGATAAGCCTGCGCATGCGGCTTGGCTTGCGCGGCTTTCGTGACGTTCGCAGCATTCGCGCGCATCACCTGCACATGGCCGACGGCGCAGACCGGCGCGCGGTCGCAGGCGCCCATGCAGGGCGCACGTACCACGCGCACGCCCGGCCCTAATTTTTGCGGCAGTTCCTTCAACAGACCTTCCGCGCCCGCCATGGCACAGGAAAGCGAATCGCAGACGCGCACCGTGACGGACGGCGGCGCGATCTCGCCCTCCTTCACCACGTCGAAATGCGCGTAGAAGGTGGCGACCTCGTAGACTTCCGTGAGCGCCAGCTTCATCTCGGCGGCGAGCGCGGCGAGATGCGCGGAGGACAAGTGCCCGTAGCGGTCCTGGATCAGATGCAGATGCTCGATCAACAGATCGCGCCGGCGCGGGCGCTCGCCCAGCAGCGCGCACACGTCATCGAGCGCCTTGGGCTCGACCTGGCGGCCTTTCGGCGTGCGCCGCGGGCGGCGGCGGCCCCCTCCCCTCTCCCCGCTTGCGGGGAGAGGGTGGCGCGCGGCTGAAAGCTGCGCGCCTGGTGACTATTCAATCTGTTCGATGGGCTGGCCTACGAA
>JBBDNZ010000132.1:0-18326 GCA_040877285.1 Xanthobacteraceae bacterium | reverse complement strand
GCTCGACAAGAAGGCCGATGCCGTCACCGCCACGATCGACGACGGCAAGGGCGGAACGCAAACGCTGACCGTCGAGCGCGTGATCTCCGCCGTCGGCGTGGTCGGCAATATCGAGGGGCTGGGCCTGGAGAAGGTCGGCGTCAAGACCGACCGCGGCATCATCGCCGTGGACGCTCTCAACCGCACCAGCGTGCCCGGCATCTACGCCATCGGCGACGTGTCCGGCCCGCCCATGCTGGCGCACAAGGCCGAGCACGAAGGCGTGATCTGCGTCGAGGCGATCAAGGGCCTTAAGCCGCATCCGATGGACAAGCGCCTGATCCCCGGCTGCACCTATTGCTCGCCGCAGATCGCCTCGGTCGGCCTCACCGAGCAGGCCGCCAAGGACAAGAAGCTCGACGTCCGCGTCGGCCGCTTCCCGTTTGTCGGCAACGGCAAGGCGATCGCGCTCGGCGAGGACCAGGGCCTGGTCAAGGTGATCTTCGACAAGCAGACCGGCCAGCTGCTCGGCGCCCACATGGTCGGCGCCGAGGTGACGGAACTGATCCAGGGCTACGTCGTGGCGATGAACCTGGAGACGACCGAGGAAGAACTGATGCACACCGTCTTCCCGCATCCGACGCTGTCGGAGACGATGAAGGAAGCGGTGCTCGACGCCTATGGGCGGGTGCTGAATATGTAACTTGAGTTCCGCTCGTCCCCGCGAAAGCGGGGACCCAGTCTTTTAGAAATTGGATTCCCGCTTGTGCGGGAATGAGCGGAGTGGGTGTCTACCCGCCCTTCAAATCATTTCCAGCGACACTTTCTTCTTCGGCGGCGGGAAGGCGCGGTCAAGATCGGCGAGGTCTTGCGCTGTGAGCCTCACGGCGAGCGCGCCAAAATTTTCCAACGTATGCGCCGGATTGCCCGAGCGCGGAATGGCGCAGATGTCGGGATGCCGCAACACCCAGGCCAGCGCGACTTGCGCGGGCGTCGCGCCATGGCGTTCGGCGATCTTCTTTACCGCCGCGTCGAGCAGTACGCGGCCCTGCTCGATGGGCGAATAGGCCATCAGCGGCACGCGCAGCTTTCGCGCCTGCGGGATCAGGTCGTATTCGATGCCGCGGCGCGTCAGGTTATAAAGAACCTGGTTGGCCGCCACCGCCTTGCCGCCCGGCAGCGCCACAAGCTCCTCCATGTCGTCCACGTCGAAATTGCTGACGCCCCAGTTGCGGATGCTGCCCGCCTTCATCAACACCTCAAAGGCTTCGAGAGTCTCGGAAAGCGGCACCTCTTCGCGCCAGTGCAGAAGATACAAATCGAGATAGTCGGTCCGCAGCCGCTTGAGGCTGCGCGCGCAGGCTTTAATGGCGCCGCGGCGCGTGGCGTTTTGCGGCAGCACCTTACTCACCAGGAAGGCGTCCCGGCGCCGCCCGGCAATCGCTTCCGCCACCAGTTCCTCGGCAGCACCGTCGCCGTACATTTCCGCGGTGTCGATCAAGGTCATGCCCAGATCGAGCCCGGTGCGCAGCGCCTTGATCTCGTCGGGGCGGCGGCGCGGATCGTCGCCCAGCATCCAGGTGCCCTGGCCGAGCGCCGGCATGGTGTCGCCGGAGGGGAGGCGGATGGTACGAACGGCAGCGTGCGCGGGCATCGTGAATGTAACCCCCGGCAATGACCAAAGTTTAGGACCTGCTATACTGCAAAAACAAAGCAATCGAGGACAACAGCTTGGGACCGGTCGCCTGGATCATTGTCGGTCTGATTGCCGGATGGCTTGCGGCCAGGATTACCAGTTCGCCGGGCGGGCTCCTGCGCAACCTCGCCGTCGGGCTGGTTGGAGCCATTCTCGGCGGTCTGGTGTTCGATACGCTCAACATTCAAGTGGTGCCGGGATTTCTCGGCGGACTGGTTACCGCAACCATCGGGGCCATCGTATTTCTCGTGATCTGGCGGGCGGCCGTGCAGACGTAACTCACCCTGGCTTGCGGCGGACAGAGCGCATACTTAAAAGATTGCCTGGCCTGGAGAATCCATGACCACCGTTCTCGACCTGACGCAACAGCCCGCGCGCCCGCGCCATCCGGAAAAGGCGCATCGTCCGGACACCCCGGCGTTGAAAAAGCCGGACTGGATCCGCGTCAAAGCCCCGGTCTCGCGCGGCTATGAGGATACGCGCCGCATCGTGCATGAGAACGGCTTGCACACGGTCTGCGAAGAAGCCGGCTGCCCCAATATCGGCGAATGCTGGGAGAGAAAGCACGCCACCTTCATGATCATGGGCGACACCTGCACGCGCGCCTGCACCTTCTGCAACGTCAAGACCGGGCTGCCCGGGCCGCTGGATGCGCGCGAGCCGGAGCATGTGGCGGAAGCCGCCGCCAAGCTCGGACTTTCTCATATCGTCGTCACTTCGGTGGATCGCGACGATCTCGACGACGGCGGGGCGGCGCACTTCGCCGACGTCATCCGCGCCATCCGCATCCGCTGCCCGCAGACCACCATCGAGGTTTTAACGCCTGATTTCCTACGCAAGGACGGCGCGGTTGAGAAAGTGGTTGAAGCGCGGCCGGACGTGTTCAATCACAACCTGGAAACCGTGCCCTCGCGCTATCGCACGGTGCGGCCCGGCGCGCGCTACTTCGCTTCTCTGCGGCTGTTGCAGCAGGTGAAGGAACTCGATCCCGCAATGTTCACCAAGTCCGGCATCATGGCCGGCCTCGGCGAGGAACGGAACGAAGTGCTGCAGGTGATGGACGATTTGCGCACGGCGGACGTCGATTTCCTCACCATCGGGCAATATCTCCAGCCCACGCGCAAGCACCACGAAGTCGTGCGATTCGTGCCGCCGGAGGAATTCGAGGAGCTCAAGAGCGTGGCCTTCGCCAAGGGTTTTCTAATGGTCTCGTCGAGCCCGCTGACGCGCTCCTCGCACCACGCCGGCGACGATTTCGCCCGGCTCAAGGCCGCCCGCGCCGCCAAGCAGCGCTGATCTCCCATGCCGCAATTTTCCACCAAGCGCCGCGTGCGCCATGCCGCGGGCGAGATGTTCGAGCTTGTCGCCGACGTGGAACGCTATCCGCAATTCGTGCCGCTGTGCCGCGCGTTGCGCGTGAAAAGCCGCGCGGCCAAAGAAGAGGGCGCCGAGGTTTTGGTGGCCGACATGACGGTCGCCTACAAGCTGATCCGCGAAACCTTCACCAGCCGCGTCACGCTTGATAGGCCGAACCTGCAAATTATGGTCGAGTATCTCAACGGTCCCTTCAGCCGCATGCAGAACCGCTGGAGCTTTCAGCCCCTTGGCGAAAATGAGTGCGAGGTGGAATTCTTCATCGACTACGAATTCCGCAGCCGGGTACTGGCGGCGCTGATGGGCGCCATGTTCGACGCGGCTTTCCGTAAATTCGCGATCGCGTTCGAGCGGCGGGCGGACGAAGTATATGGAAAGACAAACGCATAAACTAATTCGTCATTCCGGGGCGCGAGATAGCTCGCGAACCCGGAATCCATAATCTGCAATGGTGGTTATGGATTCCGGATAGCCGCTTTGCGGCTTCCGGAATGACAAGGTGCGACTATTCGTTTTCCGCAAGATCGCGCAGCATCGCGATCGCCTGCAACACCGACTGCCGCCGCACCTCCGCGCGGCCGATATCGCCGAAGCGATGTTCATGATGCACCAACCTGCCGCTACGCGAGGCGGCGGCGAAATGCACAAGTCCGACGGGCTTCTCCGCTGTGTCACCGCCCGGCCCGGCGATGCCGGTGATGGAAACTGCAAGAACGACGGAGGCTCTCGCCAACACGCCCTTGACCATCGCCTCGGCGGTCTGGCGGCTCACCGCGCCATATTTTTCAAGCGTGGCGGCGGGAACGCCGAACATCTGCTGCTTGGCCTCATTGGTATAGGTGACAAATCCGCGATCAAACACGTCTGAAGAGCCGGGAATATCAGTCAGAGTCGCAGCCAGCAGCCCTCCCGTGCAGGATTCCGCGGTCGCCAGCGTCAGTTTTTTCATTCTGCACAGATCGAGCAGCGCCCGCGCTGCTTCGGCCATTTCCTTGTCGGTCATCTACAAACTCCAGGGCAACCGGATCGTCGCCGTCGCCAGCGCGGCGATGCCTTCGCCGCGGCCGGTGAAGCCGAGCTTTTCGCTGGTCGTGGCCTTCACCGCGACACGGCCGGCCGGGATGCCACAGATCGCCGCGATGCGCTCGCGCATGGCGTCACGATAAGGACCGATGCGCGGCGCCTCGCAAACGATGGTCATGTCGAGATGCGCGATCAACCCGCCACGCGCGCGCACGCGCCCGGCGGCGAATTGCAGAAATTTTTCCGACGGCGCGCCGCGCCATTGCGGATCGCCGGGCGGGAAATGCGTTCCGATATCGCCTTCCGCCAGCGCGCCGAGAATGGCGTCCACCAGGGCATGCAACGCCGCGTCTGCATCGGAGTGGCCGGTGAGGCCGTGGGTGTGGGGAATTTTAACTCCGCCGAGCATGATGTGGTCGCCTTTGCCGAAGGCATGCACGTCGTAGCCCGAGCCGGTGCGCACGTCCGCGAGTGCGGCAAGGCGCAGCGCCTGCGCGCGCAAAAAATCCTCCGGCGTCGTCAGCTTCACGTTGTCCGCTTCGCCCTCAAAGACATTCACGCGATGGCCCGCCCATTCCATCAACGCCGCATCGTCGGAAAAATCCTCGCGGCCGGCCGCGGCGGCGCGGCGATGCGCTTCGAGCAGCATCGAGAAACGAAAGCCTTGCGGTGTCTGGATGGCGCGCAAGGATGCGCGGTCGAGCGTTTGCGCGACGCGCCCCGCCGTATCAACGCTTTTGATCGTGTCGGCCGGAGCAAGACCGGGCACGGCTGCGCCTTTTTCGGCGGTCTGTGCGATCGTGCGCGCCACCAGCGCCGGGGAAGCAAAGGGCCGCGCCGCGTCATGCACCAGCACGATGGTCGGGCCGTGCGGCTCCAACGCCTCCAGACCCGCGCGCACGGAGGCTTGCCGCGTCGCGCCGCCGGAGACCACGGGCAGCGTCCTGAGCCCCGCGGCCGCCGCGTCATAGAGCGCCTTATCGTCGGCATGGACCACCGCTTGCACCAGTTCGATGCCCTTGGCGCCGCATAACAGCTCCAAACCGAGCCGGATCATGGGTTTTCCGCCAAGGTGCTGGTAGGCCTTGGGAATTTCTCCCCCGGCACGGACGCCGCGCCCGGCGGCCACAAGCACCGCTGCAATGCCCTCGGCCATGAAATGCACCTCGATTGGTTAGTCCGATCTACCCTAGGGAAAATCGCTTTTCCCCGCCGCTATTAATTTTGTTGCATTGCAGCACTTGCGTCGCCAAGGAAATTGGCTAACATCTATGCAGGATAGATTTTCGCCTAATTCTTAGGCATGGCCCATATGAGCGGAAATTACGCGGTTTCTACAGCTCGCCCGCCGGCCATCGGTAACGTGGTCCTGCCAAACCGCGTGGTCCTGGCACCCATGTCGGGGGTCACCGACGCGCCCTACCGCCGTCTGGTGGCGCGGCTGGGCGCGGGCTTGGTGGTCTCGGAAATGACCGCCTGCGAGGACCTGATCGAGGGCGACCGCAATGCACTCCTGCGCAGTGAAGGGCAGGGCGTCGGCATTCCCGTGGTGCAGCTCGCCGGCTGCGAGGCGCGCTGGATGGCGGAAGGCGCGCGCATTGCGGAAGGCTCCGGCGCCGCCGTCATCGACATCAACATGGGCTGCCCGGCCAAGCATGTGACCAACGGCCAGTCCGGCTCCGCGCTGATGCGCGATCTCGATCACGCGCTCACGTTGATCGAAGCGACCATCGCCGCCGTTTCCATCCCCGTCACGCTGAAAATGCGGCTCGGCTGGGATCATCACTCAATCAACGCGCCGGATCTTGCGCGCCGCGCCGAGCAGGCCGGCGTGCGCCTCATCACCGTGCACGGCCGTACCCGCTGCCAATTCTACAAGGACCGCGCCGATTGGCGCGCGGTGCGCGCGGTGAAGGAGAGCGTCTCCATTCCCGTGGTCGTCAACGGCGATATCAAAACCTTCAGTGACGCCGACGCCGCGCTCAAAGCCTCCGGCGCCGACGCGGTCATGGTGGGCCGCGCGGCGCAGGGCCGTCCGTGGCTGCCGGGCCAGATCGCCCGCTATTTGCAAACCGGCCGGCACGAACAGGCGCCGCCGCTTGGCTGGCAGCTTTCTCTCATCGTCGATCTCTATCAGGAAATGCTCGCGCATCATGGGCTGCGCATCGGTTTGCGCCATGCACGCAAGCATCTCGGCTGGGCTTTGGATGCGGCCGCTTCGACCGCCGGCGTGCCCGCCGAATTGCTGAAGAAGTGGCGCGGCCAAGTTCTCACCGTCGAGGAGCCGCGCGAAGCGGTGCGCCGGCTCGCCGATGCCTATGACGCCTTCGGCTGGAGTGCGGCGGCATGAGCACGACGGAAACCGCGATGGCGTCTTTTCCTTCCGTCGCGACCGACGCGGTGCTCAACGCTTTACCGCACCCGGTCATCATGGTGGGCCCCGACGGCAAGATCGCCGACGCGAACGCAGCCGCGGAATCCTTCTTTGAGGTTTCCGTGCCGCTGTTGCAACGGCATTTCCTGCAGGACCTCGTGCCGTTCGGAAGTCCGCTCTTGACCCTGCTGGACCAGGTGCGCGCGCGCGGCGCGGCGGTCAACGAATACAAGGTCGATCTCGGCACGCCGCGCAACCCCGGCGATCGATTGGTCGATTTGCATGTCGCGCCGATGTCGGAGCATCCGGACTATGTCGTCGTCATGCTGCAAGAGCGCAGCATCGCCGACAAGATGGACCGGCAATTGACCCATCGCGGCGCCGCGCGTTCCGTCAGCGCGCTTGCGGCCATGCTGGCGCATGAGATTAAAAATCCACTGTCCGGAATTCGCGGCGCCGCCCAATTGCTCGAGCAATCGGCGGCCGACGACGACCGCGTGCTGACCCGCCTGATCTGCGACGAGGCCGATCGCATCGTTAAGCTCGTGGGTCGCCTGGAGGTCTTTACCGACGAACGGCCGACCGAGCGGCAGCCGGTCAACATCCATGCCGTGCTGGAGCATGTGAAGCGACTCGCGCAATCCGGATTTGCCCGCGGCATCAAGTTCGTCGAGGAATACGATCCGTCGCTGCCGCCGGTTTTCGCCAACCGCGATCAGCTTATCCAGGTCTTTCTCAATCTGATAAAAAACTCCGCCGAGGCGCTGGCCGAAACGGAAAACGGCGAAATCCATCTCACCACGGCCTTCCGTCCCGGCGTACGCCTGACGGTGCCGGGCAGCAACGCGCGGGTTTCCTTGCCGCTGGAATTCTGCGTCAAGGATAACGGCCCGGGCGTGCCGGAGGACCTGCTGCCCCACTTGTTCGATCCCTTCGTTACCACCAAGCCGACCGGTTCGGGGCTGGGTCTGGCGCTGGTTGCCAAGATCGTCGGCGATCACGGCGGCATCATCGAATGTGACTCGCAACCGCGGCGCACGGCCTTCCGTGTGTTGTTTCCGATCTATGCGGGGGAGGGCGCCGCTCAAGAGGATATCGAACTTTCGCCCGCCGACGATGCTGTCAAGGCGAAGACGGGCAATGCTGATTCTGCAGGTATCGAGACAGCCGCTAAACGGGCGCGCCATGCCGGAGGCCGGTCCGATCTGAGCCGAAGAGGACTCTCATGACTACGGGCAGCATTCTGGTCGCCGACGACGACGCCGCGATACGCACGGTGCTCAATCAGGCACTGTCGCGCGCGGGGTACGAAGTACGTTCCACCGGCAACGCCGCCACGCTTTGGCGTTGGGTAAGCCAGGGAGACGGCGACCTCGTCATCTCCGACGTGGTTCTGCCGGATGAAAACGCCTTCGATCTGCTGCCTAGAATTAAGAAAGCGCGTCCGGACCTGCCGATCGTCGTCATGAGCGCGCAAAATACTTTTATGACGGCGATCCGCGCGTCGGAAGGCGGCGCTTATGAATATCTGCCCAAGCCCTTCGACCTCAAGGAGCTGATCGCCATCGTCGGCCGCGCTCTGTCGGAACCGAAGGAGCGCCCGCGCGAACAAAGCAAGCCCGAGGAGATGGACGCCATTCCGCTGATCGGGCGCTCGCCCGCCATGCAGGAAATCTACCGCCTGCTCGCGCGGTTGATGCAGACCGATCTGACGGTGATGATCAGCGGCGAATCCGGCACCGGCAAGGAACTGGTTGCGCGCGCGTTGCACGATTACGGCAAGCGCCGCAGCGGACCCTTTGTCGCCGTCAACATGGCGGCGATCCCGCGCGAATTGATCGAATCGGAATTGTTCGGGCACGAGAAGGGCGCCTTCACCGGCGCCAACAATCGCAATGCCGGGCGTTTCGAGCTGGCGGAAAGCGGCACGCTTTTCCTCGACGAAATCGGCGATATGCCGATGGAAGCGCAGACGCGGCTGCTGCGCGTCTTGCAGCAGGGGGAATACACCACCGTTGGCGGCCGTACCCCGATCAAGACCGACGTGCGCATCATCGCCGCGACCAACAAAGACCTGCGCCTGCTCATTCAGCAGGGCCTCTTCCGCGAAGACCTTTTCTTCCGGCTCAACGTGGTGCCGCTGCGGCTGCCGCCGTTGCGCGAACGCATCGAGGATGTGCCCGACCTCATCCGCCATTTCTTCAAGCAGGCCGAGCGCGAGGGACTGCCGGCCAAACAGCTCGACCAAGACGCTCTGGAACGGCTCAAGCATTACCGCTGGCCCGGCAACGTCCGCGAACTGGAAAATCTGGCGCGCCGGCTGGCGGCGCTTTATCCGCAGGAAATCATCTCGGGCGCGGTGATCGACGCCGAACTGTCGCAGCCGGCGGTGCCGACCGGGCACAGCGAGCGGGCCGAAGACGAGGGCCTCGCCGCCGCGGTGGAGCGGCATTTGGGAGCATATTTTGCTGGCTTCGCCAACGGCTTGCCGCCGCCCGGGCTTTATCACCGCATTTTGCGGGAGGTCGAATATCCGCTGCTCTCGGCTGCGCTGGCGGCCACCCGCGGCAACCAGATCCGGGCGGCCGACCTGCTCGGGGTCAACCGCAACACATTGCGCAAGAAAATTCGGGACTTGGACATCCAGGTTTACCGTAGCGGCAGTTAGGCTCACTTCCGCGCCGCGGAAATGTCGCAATCCGGCAACATTGTTGTATAAAAGCATCAGTGCTCGGCCGGGCATCCTTAGCCTATGGGGCGGCCGCTTTCGCAGACGATAGAAGGCAGGGTTATGTCCAGCGTCGATCAGGCCGTGATGGCGGAAGCGGCGGGAGCGGGAGTTTCGCCGACCAGGGTCGCAAGCCGTATCCTGGGCCGGATCGTGGTCATTCTCGCGCTGCTTTCGGCGCTGGTGACCTTCGTCATTCTTTCCAATTTCACGCCCATCCTGCCGACGCACAATGTCGTCGTCACTCTGTTTATCGTCGACGTATTATTTGGACTTGCGCTTGTCGCCATCATCGTTTGGCAACTGTGGCCGATCGTGCAGGCACGCCGGCGCGGACGCGCAGCCGCCCGCCTGCATGTGCGCATCATCGCTTTGTTCTCGCTCGTCGCGGCGGCGCCCGCCATCCTCGTCGCCGTTGTGGCCACGGTTACGCTCGACCGCGGTCTCGACCGGCTGATCTCCAGCCGCACCGAAGCGATCCTGGAAAACTCCTTCGCCCTGGGAGAAATCTATCTGCGCGACCAGGCGCAGGATCTTCGCCAGCAGGCCATCGGGCTCGCCAAGGAAATCAGCCGGGCCAAGCCGCTGTTCGATCGGGACCGCGAACGTTTCCGGCAACAACTCGGCGAGCAAGCGGCTGATCGCGGCTTTGCCGCCATGCAGATCATCGACCGCGATCGCAATGTGGTCGAAAAGGCCGCCAACACGAACGATCTGCCCCTCCTGCTGCCATCGCAACAGACATTGGCCGCGCTTGATGAGAACGAGCCGCAAATCCACTTGGCGCTCAAGCCGGGCTATTTTGCCGCCGCGATCAAGCTGCCCAGCTACGACAATCTTTTCCTATTCTTGGCCCGGCCGTTGGACCGCACCGCAATCGCACGGATCGAGCAGACCCAGGAAAACATCGGCCTTTTCAGCGATTTTCAGTCGCGTCGCTCCGGCGTGCAACTTGGTTTTGCGTTGGCCTATGCGCTTATCGGTCTGATCGCAACGTTGTCGGCCGTTTGGATCGGCTTGAATTTCGCCAACTATCTTGTTGCGCCTATCCGGCGCTTAATCGGCGCGGCCAATCTCGTCTCCACCGGCAACCTTTTCGTGCAAGTGCCGATTCGCCGTTCCGAGGGCGATCTCGCACATCTCGGCGAAACCTTCAACAAGATGACTCAGGAATTGCGCACTCAGCGCGACGACATCGTGCGCGCGCGCGATCTCATCGACAGCCGGCGGCGCTTTACCGAGGCCGTGCTTGCGGGCGCGAGCGCCGGCATCATCGGTGTGGATGCCGAAGGCCGCGTCAGCATCCTCAATCGCTCCGCCGAAAAATTAATCGGCCATGCGCAAGCCGAGATTATGGGACAGCCGCTGTTGCAGGTTGTTCCGGAACTCTCCGAAATGTTGGCGGCCGCGCGTTCCGGCGCGCAACGCCTCGTGCAAGGGCAAGTAACCATCAGCCGCAACGGCAGGGAACGCAATCTATCGGTCCGGGTGGCCAGCGAACAGGAAGCGGATGCCGAGTATGGCTATGTCATCACCCTCGACGACATCACGGAATTGGTTTCGGCCCAGCGCACTTCGGCGTGGGCGGACGTCGCGCGCCGCATCGCGCACGAAATCAAGAACCCGCTGACGCCGATTCAACTCTCCGCCGAGCGGCTGCGCCGCAAATACGGCAAGGTCATCGGCGACGACCGTGAAGTTTTCGAGCAATGCACCGACACCATTGTGCGTCAAGTGGAAGACATCAAGCGCATGGTGGACGAGTTCTCGCGTTTTGCGCGCATGCCCAAGCCGGTGATGGCGCAGGACGACGTGGCCGACGCGGTGCGCCAGGCCGTGTTCCTGATGCGGGTCGGCCATTCCGACATCGACATCGATCTGGATATCGCCGAGGACAAGCTGCCGGCGCATTTTGACCGCCGTCTTATTTCGCAGGCGCTCACCAACATCATCAAGAACGCCGCCGAAGCGATTTCGGCGGTGCCGGCGGCCAAGCGCGTGCGCGGCAAGATCCGGGTTTCGGCCGCTCAGGACGAAGACGATATCGTCATCGACATCGTCGACAATGGTGTGGGCCTGCCGAAGGAGAACCGCAACCGCTTGCTCGAACCTTATGTGACCACGCGGGAGAAAGGTACGGGCCTTGGGCTCGCCATCGTGAGCCGGATTCTTGAGGAGCATGGCGGCGGCATCGAGCTAAAGGACGCCGCCGAAAAAATACCCGGACAGCGGGGCGCCTGGGTGCGCCTGCGTTTTGCGCGCAATGAGGTCGGCGCCCCCGCTGCCCCCGCCGAAGCGCCAATGTCCGAAGTAACGGGTGGGCGCTAGGCATGGCAGCAGATATTCTTGTTGTTGACGATGAAGCCGACATCCGCGAACTGGTGTCGGGCATCCTGCAAGACGAGGGCTACAACACCCGCACGGCGCAGCACAGCGACCAGGCGCTATCGGTTATTGCCGCCCGCCGCCCCCATCTGGTTTTTCTCGACATCTGGCTGCAGGGCAGCCGGCTCGACGGGCTGCAATTGCTCGACGCCATCAAACAGGAACACCCGGACGTTCCGGTGGTGATGATCTCCGGCCACGGCAATATTGAAACCGCCGTCTCCGCGATCAAACGCGGCGCTTACGATTTCATCGAGAAGCCGTTCAAGGCAGACCGGCTTGTTCTCATCGCCGACCGCGCGCTGGAAACGTCGCGCTTGAAACGCAAAGTCAAGGAGCTGCGGCAGCTCGCGCCGCTGCCCTCGACGCTGATCGGCCATTCGCCGGCCATGAACCAGCTGCGCCAAGCCGTGGAAAAAGTGGCTCCAACCAACAGCCGCATCCTGATCGTCGGCCCCTCCGGCTGCGGCAAGGAACTGACCGCGCGCACGATTCATGGCCTGTCGAACCGCGCCGAGGGCCCGTTCGTCGCCATCAACGCCGCCACGATGGCCCCCGAGCGCATGGAAATCGAACTGTTCGGGGAGGAGGAATCGAACGGCTCGCAGAGGCGCAAGACCGGCGCCCTCGAGGAAGCCGACGGCGGCACCGTGTTTATCGACGAAATCGCCGACATGCCGCGTGAAACGCAGAACAAGATTCTGCGTGTGCTCGTGGATCAGACGTTTCAGCGTGTCGGCAGCAGTGCCAAGGTTTCGGTCGATGTGCGCGTCATTTCCTCGACGGCCCGCAACATCGAGAAGGAAGTCGCCGCCGGAAAATTCCGCGAGGATCTCTACCACCGGCTTTCCGTGGTGCCGATCTGCGTGCCTTCGCTCGCCGAGCGGCGGGAGGACGTTCCGGAGCTCGTCGAATATTTCATGGAGCAAATTTCGCAATCGACCGGCCTGCCTAAGCGCCAGATCGGCGCCGACGCCATGGCCGTTCTGCAATTGCACGATTGGCCGGGCAACGTGCGGCAGCTGCGCAACAACGTGGAGCGGCTGATGATTCTCGCCGGCGGCGAGCCCGATGCCGTCGTCACGGCCGACATGCTGCCGCAGGACGTGGGCTCGATGGTTCCCGCCATGCCCAACGGCAACGGCGGGGAGCACATCATGGGCCTGCCGCTGCGCGAGGCGCGCGAAGTCTTCGAGCGCGAATATCTGCTGGCGCAGATCAGCCGATTTTCCGGCAACATTTCCCGCACGTCCGAGTTCGTCGGCATGGAGCGCTCCGCGCTGCATCGCAAGCTCAAGGCGCTGGGAATCGGTTAGCGCATGATCCCGAAAAGCGGAAACCGGTTTTCGAACAAGATCTTGCGCAAAGAAATTTCAGGTTTGCTCCGATGCATTCCAAACCGATCACCCTGTAGCCGCGCATGTCCCGCATCGCTTATGTAAACGGCCGCTACCTGCCTTTCGCCCAGGCCACCGTCCATATCGAGGACCGCGGCTATCAATTCTCCGACGGCGTCTACGAAGTCTGCGAGGTGAGGGGAGGCCGCCTCGTGGACGAGCGCCGGCACATGGAGCGCCTGCAACGCTCGCTGCGCGAGCTGCGCATCGCCATGCCGATGTCGCTGGCGGCGCTCGGCGTGATCCTGCGCGAGACGGTGCGGCGCAACCGGGTGCGCGACGGCATCGTCTATCTGCAAGTCACCCGCGGCGTGGCGCGGCGTGACCACGCTTTTCCGCCGGCCGGCACGCCGTCGAGCATGGTCGTCACCGCGCGCGCGATCGATTTCGCCGCGGCTGAAAAAACCGCCGCCGCGGGTATCGCGGTCGTCACCGTTCCCGACAACCGCTGGGACCGGGTCGACATCAAATCGGTCGCGCTTCTGTCGAACGTATTGGCCAAGCAGGCCGCGCGCGAGCAAGGCGCCAAGGAGGCCTGGTTCGTCGGCAAGGACGGTTTTGTCACCGAAGGCTCCTCGACCAATGCCTGGATCGTCAGCCGCGAGGGCAAGGTCGTCACCCGCCCCGCCGACCACGGAATCCTGCGGGGGATCACCCGTACGGTTCTGCTTGAAGTGCTCGAGGCTCAGGGCCTCGAACTCGACGAGAGGCCCTTCACGGTGGATGAGGCCCATGCCGCCCGCGAGGCCTTCGTGACCTCGGCCAGCCAGGTGGTCATGCCCGTGGTGCGTATCGACGGCCGCCCCGTCGGAAACGGCGCTCCCGGCCTTGTCGCAACCGCGCTGCGGCGCGAATTTCACCGCCACAGCGAGCTTATTTGATCGTATTCGCGGGGGCCGTTTTTTTGCCGGGAATTGCCGCCAAGTTATGCTTGCGCGGGTGCGCCGCCTACCATCTAATGGATCGTCCGGAACCCTCGCAGGATGCGACAGGGGCGGGGGAGCCCGAAAAAAATCAGCTCGCATTTGAGACGAGCATAAGAACGGAACACGGCAATGGCCGCCGAACGCGCTCAAAATTTGCAAGACACATTCCTCAATCACGTTCGTAAGAGCAAGGTGCCGCTCACCATCTTCCTGGTGAACGGCGTCAAATTGCAAGGCGTGGTGACCTGGTTCGATAATTTCTGCGTGCTGCTGCGTCGAGACGGGCATTCGCAGCTCGTTTACAAGCACGCGATCTCCACCATCATGCCGGGACACCCGATCCAGTTGTTTGAAGGCGCCGAGGAAGCGCCGGCCGGAGACAAGGAATAGTTGGAACCGCGCCGGCGTAACAAGCGTGCAGACCGTCTGAGCCCGGCGCGCGCGGGGTCCGAGACGGGCCGCGCGATTGTCATCGAGCCATTCTTACGCAGGCAGGCGCCGAAGATCCGGGCGCAGCAGGAACCGCATGCGCGGTCTCCCGCCGCGCGTCTCGAAGAGATGGTTGGTCTTGCCCGCGCCATCGACCTCGATGTGGTGGGATCGGGCACGGTCGCGTTGTCGGCCGTTACGCCGGCCACCTATATCGGCAAAGGCAAGGTCGAGGAGATCGCCGGGCTGGTAAAAAGCCATGAAGCGGGCATCGTCGTCGTGGATTGCCCGATCTCGCCGGTGCAGCAGCGCAATCTGGAAAAGGCCTGGAACGCCAAGGTGCTCGACCGCACCGGCCTGATATTGGAGATTTTCGGCCGCCGCGCGCGCACCCGCGAAGGCGCGCTGCAGGTCGAGCACGCGCATCTGACCTATCAGAAAAGCCGGCTGGTGCGCTCCTGGACGCATTTGGAGCGCCAGCGCGGCGGCTACGGCTTTCTCGGCGGGCCGGGCGAAACGCAGATCGAAGCGGACCGGCGCGTCATCACGGAGCGTATTGCGCGCATCGAGGCGGAGCTTGCGAAGGTTACGCGCACGCGAAAGCTGCACCGCGCCGCTCGCAAGCGCGTGCCCTATCCCATTGTCGCGCTGGTCGGCTACACCAACGCCGGCAAATCGACGCTGTTCAATCAACTGACCCGGGCCGGCGTGTTGTCGGCCGACATGCTGTTCGCCACGCTCGATCCGACCCTGCGCGCGGTCGAGCTGCCGCGCGGCATTCGCATTATCCTGTCGGATACCGTGGGCTTCATTTCGGATCTGCCCACCATGCTGATCGCCGCCTTCCGTGCCACCCTGGAAGAGGTCATCGAGGCCGACGTGATCCTGCATGTGCGCGACGTTTCGCACGAGGAGGCGGAAGCGCAATCCCGCGACGTCGAGGACGTCTTGCGCGAACTTGGTATCGAGGCGGAAGACAAGCGCCTGATCGAAGTATGGAACAAGACCGACCTGCTCACCGACGAGCGGCGCGGCGAGCTTTCCAATCTGGCCGCCCGGTATCCGGCAGAACGCCGGCCGATGCTGGCTTCGGCCGCTACCGGGGAGGGGATCGACGGGCTGAAGGCGGCGGTCGAAGCGCGCTTGGGCGCAAGCCGGATCAGCCTCGATCTCCTTCTCGACCCGGCCGACGGGGCGGGCATGAGCTGGCTGCACCGCCACACCGAGGTGCTGTCCAAGGCCATGAACGACGAGGGCCAATTGGCCGTTACCGTCCGTGCCGAGCCTGCCACCATCGAGCGGGTGCGGGCAAAGTTTTCCTGCTAGAGCGTGGCGAAAATGTCGCAGCTGTTAGGGCTGTAACTTTTTGCCGGCCGGAACGAAATAACGAGATACCCGGCAGGCCGCTATTGGCCCGCGCACCGAATAAGGAGAAAAAAGCGTCATGCAAAAGGCTGTCCTTGGGGTCATTCTCGGCCTTGCCACGTTCCTGGCTGTTTCTTTCGTCGCCAAGGCGGCGCAACCTTTCGATGCCAAAGGATTTCAGGAGGCTCAGGCGGCGGGGCAAACCATTCTGATCCATGTGACTGCGCCCTGGTGCCCCACCTGCCGGCTGCAGCATCCGATCGTGCAGAGCATCGAGAAAGAGCGGCCCGCGCTGCTTGTCTACGACGTCGATTTCGACAGCGGAAAAGAAATTCTCAAACAATTCCGCGTGCAGTATCAGAGCACCTTCGTCCTTTTTAAGGGCGCAAAGGAGGTCGGCCGCTCCACCGGTGAAACCAATCCTGACCGTATCCGCGCCTTTGTCGCTCAGGGCTTCTGATGTTCGCCGATCTCGGCGGTCTTGCGCTCAGCTTTGGGGCAGGGGCGTTATCGACCCTGAACCCTTGCGTCTTACCGCTGCTGCCGATTGTGCTGTTCGGCATCGTCGAGAAACACGCATGGGCGCCGGTGGCGCTGGCCGTCGGGCTGTCCGGCTCATTTGTCGCCATCGGCATCTTTGTCGCCTTGCTTGGATTTAGCATTGGAATCGACCCGGGGACGCTGCGGCTCGCCGTCGGCGCGCTCATGGTCGTCTTCGGCGGCATTCTTCTTTTTCCCGCGCTCCAGAGCCGGTGGGCGCTGGCGGCGGCTCCCATCGCGGCCGGCGGCCAAAGCTTGATCGACCGGCTGCAGCCGTCCGGCCTTGGCGGCCAGTTCGCGCTGGGCGCTTTGCTCGGTGCGGTGTGGTCGCCCTGCTCAGGTCCGACGCTTGGGGCGGCAGTCGGACTCGCCGCGCAAAGCGAAACCGCGTTGAAGGCCGCACTGATCATGGCCGTCTTCGGCCTCGGGGCCGCCACGCCGGTTCTGGCGCTGGCTTATGGATCGAGACAGGCGATCATGGCCCGGCGCGACTGGCTGTCGCGATTGTCGCAAATCGCCAAGCCGCTCATGGGGGCAACGCTTCTTGTGCTCGGCGCGCTTGTGCTGACGGGTCTCGACAAGACCATCGAGGCCGCCTTGACCGCCGCAATGCCGGATTGGCTCATCGCTCTCACGACGCGCCTGTGAGGCGCGTTACTGCGCTGGGACATCCGGGCGCGTCTATTTCTTCTCCGCCGCTTTGGCGGCTTCCCATAAGGCGTCCATTTCCGCCAGGCTGGCATCCTTGGGCGACTTGCCTTGGCCCGCCAGCGCCCGCTCGATGGCGGCAAAGCGGCGCTCGAATTTGAGATTGGCCGCGCGCAGCACCGCTTCCGGGTCTGCGCGCAGATGGCGTGCGAGGTTGACCACGGCGAACAGGAGATCGCCCACTTCACCCGCCGCCTCTTGGCCTTTGCCAGCTTTCAGCTCGGTTTCGATCTCGTCGGCCTCTTCGCGGATTTTCGCCAGCACCGCCATCGGATCGTTCCAGTCGAAGCCGACCTTTCCGGCCTTTTCTTGCAGCTTCAGGGCGCGGGTGAGGGCGGGCAGTCCGACCGGCACGCCCGCCAGGGCGCCTTGCGCGCCGGGAGCCTTCCTGCCGCGCGTGGCTTTTTCCTGCGCCTTGATATCCTCCCAGAGCGCCTTCACAGCTTCCGGCGTCAGGCCGCGGGCTTCGCCAAACACATGCGGATGCCGGCGCAGCAGTTTTTCCGTGATGACCTCCACCACGTCGCCGAAATCGAACCGGCCCGCTTCCTCGGCCATACGGGCGTGATAGACGACCTGGAGCAGCAGATCGCCCAGTTCCTCGCGCAGATCGGCGAAATCGCCGCGCGCGACGGCGTCCGCCACCTCATAGGCTTCCTCGATGGTGTAGGGGGCGATACTGGCGAAATCCTGCTCGCGGTCCCAGGGACAGCCGTCCTCCGCCCGCAGCGCGGCCATGATTTCAAGGAGACGGACGATGTCTTTTGACGGCTTCAAGAGGCGGCTCCGCCGCCACTAAATCATGGCTGCTGGAACCCGGCCACCGGCCCACATCAGATTCGCATAAGACATATTATGGAATATGATCGACGCGAAGATATTGCTGTATCTATCTATATATCAATCAGAAAACATCTCTTTTCAGAAATTAGATTAAGCCGAAACGCTCATTTTCAGCCCGTCATAAGCCGGCTCGACGCCCGGCGGCAGCTTCGCACGCAAGGCCTCGTAATCCAGATCGGCGTGCAGGTTGGTCAGGATCGCCCGCTTGGGCTTCACCCGCTCGATCCAGGCCAAGGCGTCGCTGAGCGAGAAATGGCTGGGATGCGGGGTCTCGCGCAAAGCGTCCACGATCCAGACCTCGAGCCCGGCCAAGGCCGCCACGCTGTCGTCCGGCAGCCCGCTGATGTCGCAGGAATAGCCCAGGCCGCCGAAGCGGAAGCCGAGCGAATGAATGTCGCCGTGGGCCTGGAGGACCGGCAGGACGGTGATCGGCCCGCCCTCGCCCTCGATGGTCACCGGCTGTCCGGCGGAAATCCGGCGGGCGCGCAAAGTGGCGGGATATTCGCTTCCCGGCGGGGTCTCGAAGCAATAGCCGAACTTCTTTTCCAGCGCCCGGCCC
>JBBDNZ010000131.1:0-3370 GCA_040877285.1 Xanthobacteraceae bacterium | reverse complement strand
AGTGCGGTGCGTCCGCCTCGAGCGCGAAGACGCGCTCGCGACCCCATATCAGAGTTTCGATCTGCTCGCGGCCTGGCAGCGGAATGTCGGCGTGCGAATGGATGTGACCCCTTTCATTGTCGCAGGCTTCGACTCAGCCGGACGGCCCGCGGCTCTCTGGCCGCTTGGGCGCTCGCGCCTCGGTCCGCTCGGCGTCGTTAGCTTCCTCGGCGGCAAGCATGTCAATTTCAATTTCGGACTGTGGCGGCGCGACATGGCCGCAAGCCTGACCGCCGACGACATGCGCGCGGTTATCGATCGCATCGGCGCGGCGGGCGGCGTGGATGTCTGCAACTTTCTGCGGCAGCCGCTATCCTGGGACGACATTGCCAATCCGCTTGCCTTGTTGCCGCATCAGCCGTCGCCGAGCGACGCCTTCCGCCTGACGCTCAGGCCGCCCGGAGAAGAGTTGATCAAGTCCGTGTTGAGCGCGGCCATGCGCGGGCGGCTGCGGACAAAGGAGCGCAGGCTGCAACGCTTGCCCGGCTATCGCTATCTGCGCGCCACATCGGCCGCCGACGTGAACCGCCTGCTCAACGCCTTCTTTCCGCTGAAGGCGGCGCATATGGCCGCGCTGGGCTTGCCCAATATCTTTGCCGAACCCGGCAACGAGGCATTCCTGCGCCAATCCTGCCATCAGAGACTCGGCGAGGGAAAGCCGCTGATCGAGATCCACGCACTTGAAACCGACAGCGAACTGCTCGCTCTCTTCGCCGGCATCGGCGACGGCCGTCGCTTCTCCGGCATGTTCAACACCTACACCTTAAGCGACAACGCGCGGCAGAGCCCGGGCCTGGTGCTGCTCGTCCATATCATCAGCAATCTCGCCGACCGCGGCTTGCACAGTTTCGATCTCGGCGTCGGCGAGGCGCATTATAAGAGCTTCTTCTGCAAGGAATCGGAACCGCTGTTCGATAGCTTTTTGCCGCTCACGCCGCTCGGGCGTCTCGCCGCCGTCGCCGCCCGCGAGGGCAACCGCATGAAGCGCCATATCAAGCAAAGCCGCGCTTTATGGGGCCTTATCCAGAGCTTGCGGCAGGGTTGGCACGGCGGCTCAGCCGACGCCTGACACCGGCATCTATGCCGCGATGGCTTGATGCGGCCGGCCGAGCAGTAAGGCGACGTCGGTAAGTCCCGCGGCCAGCAGTCTCTCGCGCGCTTCGATGGTGGCCGGATTGGTCAAATTGGTGGCGACCAGCAGCGCCCGCGGCGCCAGCCGCGCCAAGCGCTCGAGCGCGATTTCCGGAAGCGCGCCGGCATCCACCACGACGTGCTCGTAGGCGCGCGCCAAAGCCTCAAGCGTGGTGGCAAGCCGCTGCGATACGATAATGGACGGGCCGTCGGAACCGGTCTGGCCGACCGCCACAAGATGCAGCTTTGAGAACCGGTCGCGGCTGATGACCTCCCCGAACGAAGCCTGGCCGCGCACAAGTTCGGCGATGCCCGGCGCGTCCGGATCGCTGGAAATGATCGGCACATTCGGAGAGCTGAGCGCCAGATCGACCAGAACCGTCCGGCGGTTTTTGGCGAGCGCGCGGCCGAGCGCGATGGCGGTATGCGTGGTTCCCACGTTGCGCGCCGCCCCGACAATGGTGATGCGCCGGCCGCCCTCCCCCGCCGCGCGCAATTCGCGCGCAACATCGTCGATGGTCTTGCTCGGTGGCGCCGCGGCCTGCGCCGGTTGCGCGACCGCCCGGCGTGACATGACCTCGGGTTCGGCGCGGTGCGTGAGAATGCGCGCCGCCCCCCGCAACGAACTCAAGAGCGAGGGCCTTTCCGTCGAAACGGCCGCGACATAGGAGGCGCCGCCGAGAAGCGCGCCGGTCGCCACGAGACCGGCGGTCAGCACCAGCGTTGCGAATGCGACCATCGATATGATCGGCAGCTTCTTTGGATAGGCCGGCGTATTGGATACGACGGCGCGCGAGATGATGCGCGCCTCCGCCGGAGCCGCCTGCAGGCTGTCGCGAGCGACCGCTTCACGGTATTTGCCCAGATAGGATTCCAGAAGGTCACGCTGCGCCTTGGCTTCGCGTTCAAGCGCGCGCAACTGCACGTCCTGCTCATTGCTGGTTGCCGCCTGACCTTTCAGGCGATCGAGACTGACCGTGAGCGTTTCCACGCGCGCGGCGGCAATCTGGGCGTTGCTTTCCAGCGAGCGCACGATTCTCTCGGCTTCCCCTCTGATCTGAGCTTCCAACTCGTCGATCTGCGCCCGCAGCTCCTTGATGCGCGGATGGAATTCAAGCAGCGTCGCCGATTGTTCGGCGAGCTGCGCTCTCAGCATGACGCGCTGCTCGCTAAGGCGGCGGATCAGCTCGGAATTGAGCACTTCGGAAGCTTCCAGGGGTTTTCCGGAACGAAGCATGTCGCGGATCAGCGGCGCCTTGGTTTCCGCATCCGCCTTCTGTCCTCGCGCCGCTGCAATCTGCGCGTTCACGTCGCCGAGTTGCTGCGCGGCCAGAGACGTGCTGTTCGGGCCGACAAAAAGGCCGGTTTGAACGCGATATTCCTCGACCTTCGCCTCGGCATCGGCGACCTTCTTGCGCATATTTTCGATTTCGCCCTCGAGCCACTGTCCGGCGCTGCGCGCCTGCTCTTGTTTGGCGGCCTGCTGCATTTCGAGATAGCCGTCGGATATCGCATTGGCGATGCGCTCGGCCAGCCCGGGATCCGTGGATTCGAAGCTCACCGCGATCACGCGCGAGCGATCGATCTGATAGACGTTGAGCCGCTCATAATAGGACTCCAGCACCCGCTCCTCGGGAGTCATGCGCAAAGGATCGCGGGCAAGCCCGACCAGGCCGAGCAGAATGTTCGGGATCGATACGCCGCCAAGCACCGGGTCGAATTCCGGCCGCTCGCCAAGCTTGATCTCGCGGATCACCCGGCGCGCAAGATCGCGCGACAGGATAACCTGGACCTGACTCTCCACCGCCTCCTGGTCCACGACCTCGCGGTCGGCGGTCTTGTCGGCTTCCGGCTTGAGAAAAATATTGTCGCGGCTTTCGATCAGAATGCGCGCTTCCGATCGGTAGCGCGGCGTGACCGTCTGCACGACGATGAATGCGAGCAGCGCCGTAATGATGGCCGGGCCGATAATGTGCCAACGCCGGTACCACAGCACGCGGCCAAGCTCCCGCAACTCCGACTCACTTCCAACCTGGCCGCCGACCAGAGGCATTCGCGACTCCTCACGCTTACGCGCATCGGGACGATGCCAAGATTATGGTTGCCGCCGCGTTAATTTCGCTTTCTCCGGCCCCTCCGAGGCAAGCAAAAGTCAGGATTTGTTAACCATGCAAGGCGTTAATCGGGCTTAACACTTCGC
>JBBDNZ010000130.1:0-3375 GCA_040877285.1 Xanthobacteraceae bacterium | reverse complement strand
TGCGATGATTATCGGCGTGCTGCTCTATCAGTTTGATTGGCGTTACGTAGTGCTGATCCTGGTCACCATCACGCTCTACATGGCCTTCACCTATTACGCGACCGAATGGCGCATCGGCATCCGGCGCCGGATGAACGAGAGCGACAGCGACGCCAATACCAAGGCGGTGGACTCGCTGTTGAACTATGAGACCGTCAAATATTTCAGCGCCGAGGAGCGCGAGGCGAAACGCTACGACACGTCGATGGAGCGCTACGAGACGGCGAGCGTCAATTCCTACATCTCGCTGGCCGTGCTCAATGCCGGGCAGGCTACGATTTTCGCCATCGGGCTGACGGTGGCGATGATTTTATGCGTGCGCGGTATCCAGAACGGCACCAACACCATCGGCGATTTCGTCATGATCAACGCCATGATGATCCAGCTCTATCAACCGCTCAACTTCATGGGCATGGTCTATCGCGAGATCAAGCAGGCGGTGATCGATATCGAGACCATGTTTGGAATTTTGAGCCGCGAGCCGGAGATCAAGGACCGGCCGGACGTAAAGCCGCTCAAGGTGACCAAGGGCGTCATTCGCTTCGACAACGTCGTTTTTGCCTACGATCCGGAACGTGTCATCCTCAAAGGGCTGAGCTTCGAGGTGCCGGCCGGCAAGACCGTCGCCATTGTCGGCCCCTCGGGCGCGGGTAAATCCACCATTTCCCGGCTGTTGTTCCGCTTCTACGAGATCAGCGGCGGGCGCATTCTGATCGACGGCCAGGACATCCGCGACGTCACGCAGAGATCCTTGCGCGAGGCCATCGGCATGGTCCCGCAGGACACGGTGCTGTTCAACGACACCATCCGCTACAACATCCGCTACGGCCGCTGGGACGCCAGCGACGCCGAGGTGGAGGAAGCGGCGCGGCTGGCGCAGATCGACGGCTTCGTCCGCTTGGCGCCCAAGGGCTACGAGACCGAAGTGGGCGAGCGCGGCTTAAAACTTTCCGGCGGTGAGAAGCAGCGCGTCGCCATCGCGCGCACCATCCTCAAGGGGCCGCCGATCCTGGTGCTCGACGAGGCGACCTCGGCGCTTGACAGCCATACCGAGAAGGAAATCCAGGACGCGCTCGACCGCGTGTCGCGCAATCGCACGACGCTGGTTATCGCGCACCGGCTCTCGACCATTGTCGGCGCCGACGAAATCATCGTGCTCGATCAAGGCGTCATCGTCGAGCGCGGCACGCATCAGGAACTGCTTGCGCGCAGCGGGCTCTATGCCAGCATGTGGAACCGCCAGCGCGAGGCCGAGGAAGCGCGCGAGAAATTGGCCCGCGTTCAGGAGGAAGAAGGCGGCGCCAACCGCAATCCGCCTGGAGTCGAGGAACTGACGCCGGCCGACGCGGCGGAGTGAGATGTTTGCCATGACGAAAAGGAAAAATCTTTGCCCCTCTCCCGCCGCGCTTTGCGCGTCACCCGCTCCCACAAGGGGAGAGGGAAAACAAAAAACCAGTTCAGGACGCGCTTAATCCATGTCCATCGCAGCCTCCATCCGCTCGCAGTTCGTTCCGATCCATCGCGAAGGCTATCCCTTCATCGGCATCTTCGCGCTCGCGAGTCTCGTTCTGTTCTGGCTGTGGCCGCCGCTCGGCTGGGTCGGCACCGCGCTCACCGTCTGGTGCACGCTGTTCTTCCGCGATCCGCCGCGGGTGACGCCGATACGCGACGGCATCCTGGTGGCGCCCGCCGACGGCCGCGTCAGTCAAATCACGGTGGCGCCGCCGCCGCCGGAGCTTGGCATGGGCGACGTACCTCTACCGCGGCTGTCGATTTTCATGAGCGTCTTCGATTGCCACATCAACCGATGCCCGATGGCCGGGCGCATCGAGCGCATCGTCTACCGCGCCGGAAAATTCTTCAACGCCGACCTGGACAAGGCGAGCGAGGACAACGAGCGCAATTCCTACATCATCGCCGCGCCCGGACTGCGCATCGCGGTCGTGCAGATCGCCGGCCTGGTGGCGCGCCGCATCGTGACTTTCGTGCGCGAGGGCGAGACGCTGCCGGCCGGGGCCAGGCTCGGCATGATCCGTTTCGGCTCCCGCGTCGACGTCTATCTGCCGGCCGGCGGCAAGTTTCTGATGGCCGAGGGCCAGAAGGCGGTGGCGGGCGAGACGGTGATCGCCGATCTTCGCCTTGCCGAAAGCGGCCGCAACTTCCGCGTCGATTGAGCGCTTAACCATGATGCCCGGGCATGGCGGCTGCGGCCGGGAATGTTTATACTGAAAATCATGGTATTCACCCCCTTCGAACCGGACCGTCCCGAGACCAAGCGCCGCCGCTTCGGCGCGATCCCGGTGCGCACGCTGGTGCCGAATCTCATCACGCTGGTGGCGTTGTGCGCCGGGCTTACCGCGATCCGCATGTCGGTCGAGGGCAGGCTCGATCTCGCGCTCGCCGCCATCGTCTTTGCCGCGATGCTGGACGGAATCGACGGACGCATCGCGCGGATGCTCAAGGGCACGTCGCGGTTCGGCGCGGAACTCGACAGCCTCGCGGACTTCGTCAATTTCGGCGTGGCGCCGGCCCTCATTCTCTATTTCTGGGACCTGCATGACCTGAAATCGGTCGGATGGATCGCGGCGCTGGTGTTCGCCATCTGCGCCGGGCTTCGCCTCGCGCGTTTCAATGTCATGATCGACGACCCCAACCGGCCGGCCTGGGCCGGCAATTATTTCACCGGCATGCCGGCGCCCGCCGGGGCGATCACGGTGCTCTTGCCGATCTATTTGCACTTCCTCGGGCTACAGGGCGGGATTGTCCTCACTTGGTTCGTCTTCGTCTACACACTGACCATCGCCTTCCTGATGGTGTCGCGCATTCCGGTATTCTCCGGGAAGAAGATCGGGCAGCGGGTGTCGCCGGAAATGGTGCTGCCGGTCTTCATGCTCACCGTCATTCTTCTTGCGCTTCTCATCAGTTATCCCTGGGAGGTGCTCACGGTGGGGACATTGCTCTATCTCACGTCGCTGCCGTTCGGCTGGCTTTCCTACCGCGAGCAGGAGCGCAAAGCGGCAAGCGCGGCGGCGCCGGCCGTCAAGGCTGCCGCGGGCGAACCGCGCCCGGACGCTATTTCGGGCGAGCGGCCGCGCGTGGACGACCATGACCGCCCCAGCCGGTTCAACTGAATGAAAGACGCCGCGCGCTAGTGTGGCGGTTCAGATGTTCCCCATCCCTTGCGGCCGGGTCGGGAGTGAACTGCTGAACCAAAGCCTCGCTAGTAACGCTATGATTTTTAGTGTCCCTTTGAATCCGAAGTTCGCAAGAGCGTTCGCAGCACAATGTGTGCGAACTTCGGATGGGGGACACTAGAGCCTTATCGGCTCTGATTGA
>JBBDNZ010000129.1:0-19018 GCA_040877285.1 Xanthobacteraceae bacterium | reverse complement strand
TTCAGCTAGGAACTTCAAATCGAAAAGCGGCACTGGAAACCATAGAGTTGCTAGTGTCCCTTCGCCTCCGAAGTTCGTGTCAGACGATGCCGCGAGATACCACGAACTTCGGAAGCGGGGCACTAGTGCAGGATGGCTTTTGGGCGGGTCAAATATGGCTCCGCCGGGCAATCCCACAAGCGGCGCGGCTTATAACACGGCAGCGCCGCAGCGCACTATAAAAATGACGGCCACGCAGGGCTTTAAGGCTAACACGAAACGGGGCGCGCCCGCCGCGGCTGCGGGTCGGCGGCTCACCTTTCGCAGGAATCGAAAGCAATATCAGATTTTACAAAAGGCGCGCGATGACGATAGATGGGCCGGCAAACAAGGCAAAAACACGACGGAAGGGCTTAATGAGACCGTATTGGCAGACGCTCGGAACCTATGTCGAAGCGCTTGATAAAGCCGGCAAGCTTCAGCGCATAACGACGCCAATCAACAAGGACACCGAACTCCACCCGCTTGTGCGTCTGCAATTCCGCGGGCTGCCGGAGAAACAGCGCAAAGCCTTTCTGTTCGAGAATGTCGTGGATAGCCGGGGACGCAAATACGACATTCCCGTGCTGGTCGGCGCTCTGGCCGGCTCCGCCGAAATCTATGCCATGGGCATGCGCTGCACGGTGGAGGAGATCGACACGGTCTGGAAAAATGCTCTGGCCAACCAGATCGCGCCCGCGCAAGTCCAGAAGGCGCCCTGCCAGGAAGTCGTGATCAGCGGCGAGGAGCTGCGCCGTAGTGGCGGCGGCCTTGGGCGGCTGCCCATCCCCATCTCGACGCCCGGTTTCGACAACGCCCCCTATCTCACCGCCGGACACTGGGTGACCAAGGACCCCGACACCGGCATGCACAATGTCGGCAACTACCGCGGTATGGTCAAAGCGGAAGACCGGCTCGGCGTGCTGCTCGGGCGCCTGAACTGGGGCATGCGCTACCACATCGACAAATGGCGCGACAAAGGCGCCGATCGCGTGCCGGCGGCCATCGTCATCGGCGCGCCGCCGCACGTGACTTATGCGGCGGTCACGCGCATCCCCAACGATCAGTGCGAATACGACGTCGCCGGCGGCTTGATCGGAAAGCCGATCGAACTGGTGCGCTGCGTCACCCAGGATTTGCTGGTACCCGCCGAGGCGGAAATCGTCATCGAAGGCACCGTGCCCACCGGCGTGGTGGAAATGGAAGGCGCCTTCGGCGAATTCCCCGGCTACATGGCACAACGCGACTTCAGCTTCTTCATGGACCTGACCGCCATCACCATGCGGCGCAAGCCCATCTATCTGTCCATCATCAGCCAGATGCCGCCGAGCGAAAGCAGCAAGATGCGCAATATCGGCCGCGCCGCGGCGGGGCTGCAGCTCCTGCGCACCGCGGGCTTGGACAACGTTCAGGCGGTGGAATATCTCGAATGCGCCGGCTCCAATGCCGTCGCCGTGGTCAAGCTGAAAAAACGCAATCCGGACGACGGCAAAAAGGCGCTGCGCCTTCTTGCCGAAAAATTCATGGGCAAGCTGCTGGTGGCCGTGGACGACGACATCGACGTCAAGGACGCCGAAAACATCCTCTGGGCCATCGCCTATCGCGCGCAGCCGTTCCGCGACGCCGAAGTGGTGGAAGCGCCCGCTTTTCCGCTTGACCCCGCGGCGGTGCCGCCCGACCAGACGCGCGGGCTGATGGGCGGCAAGCCGCCGCGTTCCACCGCCCTGCTGATCGATGCCACCATGCCCTGGCCCTACCCGCCGCTATCATTGCCAAAGAAGCAATTCATGGAGCGCGCGACCGAAATCTGGCGCGACCTGCAGCTTCCTCCCTTGAATCTAAAAGCGCCGTGGTGGGGCTATTCGCTCGGCCACTGGACAGAGGAAGAGGAGCAGGAAGCCGAGCTCGCCGTGCAGGGCCGTCACTACGAAACCGGCGAGAAGCAGAAGCGCGCGCGCAAGCGCTTTGGTGAATGACGCATGCCGCGCTCGCGCTAAGCGGGGCTCTTGCCGAGGTCTTCGATCAGCCGCCGGTAGACCGGCGGCAAGGCTTCCGGCAGGTCTTCTGAAATCAAGCCGGGTCCGAACGCGCGGGCCGCTTCGCCGTGCAGCCATACCGCCGCCGCGGCGCCCTCGAACGCCGGCATGCCTTGCGCCAGAAGGCCCGCGATCATGCCCGCAAGCACGTCGCCCGAGCCTGCGGTAGCCAGCCAGGGCGACGCATTGTCCGCGATGGCGGCTCGGCCGTCCGCAGCGGCCACCACCGTATCCGCCCCCTTCAGCACCAGGATTGCGCCTGCTTGCTTGGCAGCTATGCGGGCTTTCTCAAGTTTTGAATTAACTTTAGGTATATCATCCAACTTCTCAAGAAGCCTTCGGAATTCGCCCTCATGCGGCGTCAGGATGGTACGCGGATCCTTCCGTTTCTTGACGGCCTTGAAAAGCTCGGCCGGCTTGTCCGCAAAGCTCGTCAGCGCGTCGGCGTCAAGAACGACGGCCCGCTCGCCCCGCAAAGCTGCGCCTACGAGCTGGCGCATGGCCGGTCCGACCCCACCCCCCGGCCCCAAGACCACGGCGTTGATGCGCGGATCGCGAAGAAATTTCGATAGCTCCGCGGCTCCATCGACCGCTTTTACCATCACGGCCAGGCTGGCTGTCGCATTGACCGCCAGCGCCTTGCGCGGGGACGCGATGGTCACCAGCCCCGCTCCGGCGCGCAAAGCGCCCCGCGCAACCAAGCGGGCGGCACCCGTGTGGGAAATATCGCCGGAGACAACCACCGCATGGCCGCGGTCGTATTTGTGTGCGTCGAGGCGCGGAATTGGAAAATGAGCGGCCCACAGCGGCGGCGCGTTGAGGAAAGCGCGCGGCTGGATTTTCTCCAGCACGGTATCGGGAATGCCGATGTCGGCGACATGAATGCTTCCGCAATGCAGCCGGCCCGGCAGCAGCAGATGGCCAAGCTTGCGGCGGAAGAAAGTAACCGTCTCGCGCGCCTTCACGGCCACGCCCATCACCGCGCCGGAGGTGCCGTTGATGCCGCTGGGCAAGTCCACGGCGACGATGGGGGTCCCCGCCCCGTTCATCGCCTCGATCATCTCGGCCGCCAAGCCTTCCACCGGACGATCGAGACCCGCGCCGAACAACGCATCGACGATCACCCCGGCGCCGGTCAGGTCCCGCGGGTTCGCCTCGACCGTCGGCCCGCTCCAGCGCCGGGCGACTGCGGCCGCATCGCCCTTCGATGCCGGGCCAAGCCGTAAGACGAACACCTCGTAGCCTCGCTCTGCGAGCAACCGCGCGGCCACGTAACCGTCGCCGCCGTTGTTCCCCGGCCCGGCAACGACGGCAACTCTGGTTCCTTTGGGGTGGCTTTTGGCAACCCGATCGGCAACCGCCCGCCCGGCGCTTTCCATTAGGTCGGCGCTGGATACGCCCCCTTTCACCGCCAGGCGGTCGGCCTGCGCCATCTCGGCATTCGACAGAAGTTCGATCACGCGGGCAAAGTACCGGGGGCTAAGCTCGGGGACAACTTGGCGGCGGTGGCGATTTCGAGGGGGAGGCCCTAAGCGGGTGGGCAGGGATTAGGCAGTTTGCCTAAAAAAATATCACAGACCTTGGGTTCGTATCCCTGCGAAGGCGGCTAATTCTCTCTAATACCGTAACAAAAGCCTGTTTCCCCCGGTTGCCGGGCTTGGCACGGACTCTGCTAACCGCAACGAGTCCCGATACTTTTCGGGCTAGGGGGCGAAAGAAGGAACGCAATGAAAAAGATCGAAGCGATCATCAAGCCCTTCAAGCTCGACGAGGTGAAGGAAGCGCTGCAGGAAGTCGGCCTGCAGGGCATCACCGTCACGGAGGCCAAGGGATTTGGCCGCCAGAAAGGCCATACTGAACTCTACCGCGGGGCCGAGTATGTCGTGGATTTTCTCCCCAAGGTGAAAATCGAGATTGTGCTTGGCGATGACATGGTCGAAAAAGCCATCGAGGCCATCCGGCGCGCGGCTCAGACGGGACGCATCGGCGACGGGAAGATTTTTGTTTCCAATATCGAACAAGCCATCCGGATCAGAACGGGGGAATCCGGGCTGGACGCCATCTAAGTCCGGATCAACCGGAATGTGGTTCGCGCCAGTATTCACGAAAGGGGTAGGTATTCCATGACGACGGCCCAAAAAGTCCTGAAGATGATCAAGGACAACGACGTGAAATTCGTCGATTTTCGCTTCACGGATCCGCGCGGCAAGTGGCAGCACGTCACCTTCGACGTCTCGATGATCGAGGAGGACACGTTCTCCGAGGGCCAGATGTTCGACGGTTCCTCGATCGCCGGCTGGAAGGCGATCCATGAGTCCGACATGAACCTGATGCCGGACCCGGCGAGCGCAACGATCGATCCGTTCTTTGCCGAGACCACGATGGTGCTGGTCTGCGACGTGCTCGAGCCGACCACCGGCGAACCCTACAGCCGCGATCCGCGTGGCATCGCCAAGAAGGCCGAAGGCATGGTCAAGTCGATGGGCGTCGGCGATACCGTTTATTTCGGTCCCGAGGCGGAGTTCTTCGTTTTCGACGACGTGAAATACAAGGCCGACCCTTACAACACCGGCTTCAAGCTCGACTCGATGGAATTCCCGTCCAACACCGACACCGATTACGAAGGCGGCAATCTCGGCCACCACGTCGGCACCAAGAAGGGTTATTTCCCGGTGCCGCCGCAGGACTCGATCCAGGACATGCGCTCGGAGATGCTCTCCGCTATGGCTCGCATGGGCGTCAAGGTGGAGAAGCACCACCACGAAGTCGCCTCCGCCCAGCACGAGCTCGGTCTGAAATTCTCGCCGCTCGTGGTCATGGCCGACCAGATGCAGATTTACAAATACTGCATCCATCAGGTGGCCAACATCTACGGCAAGACAGCCACCTTCATGCCGAAGCCGGTCTATGGCGACAACGGCTCCGGCATGCATTGCCATCAGTCGATCTGGAAGGGCGGCAAGCCGGTGTTCGCCGGCAACAAATATTCCGATCTGTCGGACACCTGCCTGTCCTACATCGCCGGCATCATCAAGCATGCCAAGGCGATCAACGCCTTCACCAATCCGACGACGAACTCCTACAAACGCCTGGTGCCGGGCTTCGAGGCGCCGGTGCTGCTCGCCTATTCGGCGCGCAACCGTTCGGCGTCCTGCCGCATCCCCTACTCCGCGAGCCCGAAAGGCAAGCGCGTGGAGGTGCGCTTCCCCGACCCGCTGGCAAACCCGTATCTCGCCTTCGCGGCGATGCTGATGGCCGGCCTCGACGGCATCAAGAACAAGCTCGATCCGGGTCCCGCGATCGACAAGGACCTTTACGACCTGCCGCCGAAGGAATTGAAAAAGATTCCGACCGTGTGCGGCTCGCTGCGCCAGGCGCTCGAGGAACTCGACAAGGACCGCGCCTTCCTCAAGGCGGGCGGCGTGTTCGACGACGACTTCATCGACAGCTACATCGAATTGAAGATGACCGAGGTGATCCGCTTCGAGCACACCCCGCATCCGGTCGAGTTCGATATGTATTATTCGGCCTAAGACCGGCCGTAACGGCTATCGGCTTGGGGCGCCTTCGGGCGCCCTTCGTCTTTTCAGGGAAGGAAAACGGCGGCGCCTAAAAGAACAGCGCGAAAATCAAGGCAAGGCAGGCAAGACCCGCAAGGAGCCATTGGCGGCGCTGGCGCTTCGGCCCATAGACGCCGGCGGCGCGCCTGGCCTGGATGATGGCCGCTTCGTATTCCGCCGAAGATGCATAGGGGCAAGCCAAGGCGCTGCCCGCCCGCTCCTCAGTGATTTCGAGCGCGTGAAAGTCGGCTCCAACCTGGGCAAATCGGCGCAAAGGCCACATGCTCTCAGGCTAGGTCAATCAGGTAAACGATACGTTGCCGTCATGGCTCCGTCGAGGAGGACTACGCGGCGCGGCCGAGTGCGTGCACGACGGCAGGCGCTTGCGCCCGTTGAGACGACGGTCTGCTCGCAGGACGAGGCGGACCGATTTCGCCCGGCGCGCAAGCAATCCGGTTGCGGCCATTTTCCTTCGCGGTGTACAGCGCCGCGTCGGCGCGCGCCAAAAGGTGCTCGATGTTGCAATCGGCCGCCGGGGCGTCTGCCGCGCCGATGCTGACGGTGGCGCCCATGCGGTGCCCGGCGATCTCGGCGCCGGCGGCTTCGAAGGCGGCGCGCACACGCTCGGCGGCTATCGTTGCGTCGGCTATGGCGTTCGGCAGGAGAGCCGCAAATTCCTCTCCCCCCAGTCGACCGACAATGTCGCCTTCGCGCAGCGTCGTCTGGATGGTCGCAGCGAAAACCCGTAGTGCTTCATCGCCGACGGCGTGGCCATAGCGATCGTTGATCGACTTGAAATGGTCGAGATCGAACATCAATGCGGTGACCCGGCGATCCCCTTTCTGGTGCCGGCCGATGAGCGCTCGCGTTTTTTCGAGGAACCCGCGGCGATTGAATATGCCGGTAAGCGTATCGGTGAGGGCCGCGGTTTTGTGAATGTTTTCGGCCCGCTCCTTGGCCATCATCAGCACGATAAAGGCCGCGCCCACGGCGTAGAGCAGCGTCTCCAGGGTGAACACCGCCATCCATCCACTCAACAGCAGCGCACGCGGACCGCTGGGCAGCATGAAGGCGAGCGGGATGGGCGGAAGAAAGACCATGCCGTGCAGGATCGGAACGAAAATGGCGGCCCAATGAGACCGCGATTGCCGGCGGCGGTCGCGCCACAATTCCCGGGCGGTGAGAAACGTATAAGCGGATACGATCAGCGAGCTTAGAACGACCTGGTCGGTGCTCGACTGCGCAAATGCGGGAAATTGACAGGCGAGCATCCAGATCGCGGCGCCGGCTGACAATGCAATAGGCTGATTGCGACGACCATAGAACAGCCGCGCGCCGTTCCAGATCATTCCACAGGCAAAAAACAATAGAGCGTTGGAAAAACCGTACGGTAGCGGTGGAGAAACAGCGGCATCGGCTATCCAAAGCGCGATCCCGGCGCCGCCAAGAAGATAGGCCGCGCCCCACCAGGCCAGCGCATGCATGGCGCGATCCTGAATCCAGGCAAAGAACAGGAACAGGCCCATAAGGGCCGACATGCAAGTCGCGACAATGAAGAGCGTTGGAACGTCCAAAAACATCGGTTTTCCTGCGCCTTTCTGGCGGCGAACCGCTCGCTTGTGCGGGACCGTTCGCTTGTACGGAAAATTACTATCAGGAGTTTGCCGCGGCTGCATGTGAAGGATGCATTCAGCCTTTGCGGCGGCTTGCGCCGACTCAGCGGGTTTTCGTGTAATAAAATGAAAATGAGAAGGAGGCGCAAAAGCGCCCCCTTATGGCCGTTTTCGGTGCCGCGCGTCAGCGCTTGGAGAATTGGAAGGAACGGCGCGCTTTCGCCCGGCCGTATTTCTTGCGCTCCACCACGCGCGAGTCACGGGTAAGGAAGCCGCCGCGTTTGAGCACCGCGCGCAAATCCGGCTCGAAATAGGTCAGCGCCTTGGAAATGCCGTGGCGCACCGCGCCGGCCTGTCCCGAGAGTCCGCCGCCGGATACCGTGCAGACCACGTCATACTGAGTCTGGCGATTGGCGGAGACGAGCGGCTGCTGGATGATCATGCGCAGTACCGGCCGCGCGAAGAAGACTTCCACCGCTTTGGCATTCACCGTGATCTTGCCGGCGCCGGGTTTGATCCAGACGCGCGCCACGGCGTTCTTGCGCTTGCCGGTGGCATAAGCGCGGCCGTGCTTGTCGAGTTTTTGCACGTATTTGGGGGCCTCGGCCGCGGCGGGCTTGAGCGCCGACAATTCTTCGAGCGTCTGCATGGATTCAGCCACGGTCACGCGCTCCTCATGTTCTTGCGGTTCATTGCCGCGACATCGAGCGGCTCAGGCTGCTGCGCCTGATGCGGATGCTCCGGGCCGGGATAGACCCGCAGATTGCCGAGCTGCTGGCGGGCGAGCGGCCCGCGCGGCAACATGCGCTCAACCGCTTTCTCGACGATACGCTCGGGGAATTTTCCTTCCAGGATTGATTTCGCCGTGCGTTCCTTGACGCCGCCGATATAGCCGGTGTGGTGGTAATAGACCTTCTGCTGCATTTTGCGGCCGGTCAGCACCGCCTTGGCGGCGTTGATGACGATGACGTTGTCGCCGTCGTCCACGTGCGGCGTATAGGTCGGCTTATGCTTGCCCCGCAGCCGCAGGGCGATGATCGAGGCAAGGCGGCCGACGACCAGACCTTTGGCGTCGATCAGCACCCACTTCTTCTCGATGTCGGCGGCCTTGGCCGAATAGGTTTTCATGACCTGATCCGTGGATTTTCTTGGCGGCCCGCAGGCCGTGTCGTGGCCGGTTTCCTATAGCAGCCCGCGATAGCGGTCAATGCCTGGTATGTGCAAAAAATCGCGTTTTGTCAGTATCTTATGAAAATGGTAGTATATTACCTGTCTCTAAGATTGAACGACAGGACAGCCTTGGCGCCGCGCCAAGACGAGCCTTGCGCCCGCCCCCTGCCGGCGTAAGTTCGGCCGCAAACCCATTTCCCGGTCGATGGCATGAACGTTCCGCCTTCCCCTACTCGCGCCCAGGCTTCGTCGTCTGCGCCTCTGCTGCGCGAAGATCATGGCGACATCGCCATTCTCACGCTCAACCGCCCCGAGACGCGCAACAGCTTGTCCGAGGCGCTGCTCAACGCGCTTGGCGCCGAACTTGAAGCCATCGCCGCCGACCGGCGCCTGCGCGCCGTGGTGCTCGCCGCCAATGGTCCCGCATTTTCTTCCGGGCACGACCTCAATGAACTGACCGCGCATCGGAACGATCCGGACCGCGGACGCGCCTATTTCAAATCCGTCATGGAACTTTGCAGCGCAGTTATGCAGCGCATCGTGCGGCTGCCCCAGCCGGTCATCGCCGCCGTGCAGGGCACCGCGACCGCGGCAGGCTGCCAATTGGTGGCGAGCTGCGATCTCGCCATTGCATCCTCGGCGGCGAAGTTCGCCACGCCGGGCGTCAATATCGGCTTGTTCTGTTCGACGCCGATGGTGGCGCTGTCGCGCAACGTGTCACGCAAGCACGCGATGGAAATGCTGCTCACCGGCGACACGATCGCAGCCGAAGATGCCGCCCGCATCGGCCTCGTCAATCGCGTGGTCCCGCCCGGCGCCGAGCGCGAAGAGGCGTTAAAACTCGCCAGGCAAATCGCTTCGAAGCCGGCCGCCACGGTGAAGATCGGCAAGGAGGCTTTTTATCGTCAATTGGAGATGACCCTCGCCGACGCCTATCGCCACGCCGCGCAGGTAATGGTCGAGAACATGCTGGCGCGCGACGCGGCGGAAGGCATATCCGCCTTCATCGAAAAACGCAGGCCGAAGTGGGATTTTGAATGACGCGGCGGCATCATGACCGGATTAACCCTCATTTTCGGAAAAGCCGGCATTAACGGCCTTTGAGCCGTCATTTTCAGAAAAAGTTAGCCTTTGTCTTTGCATCATGCGCGCGAAGAAAAGCCCGAAATAGCTTGGTTTTTCACGCGCTGCGAGGTCTCATGTCGGTTGACGCGTCCGTTTCGCCGCGGGGTGCGAATTTTTTTATCCGGCACGCGCGGCTGACGCTCGTGCTGGTCAATCTTTTTCTGCTCCTGCTGCTCCTGATCGCCGGCGAGATCGTCGCGCGCGCCTGGACCGGCTACGAGATCGGCTATTACACGGAAGCCAAGGTCGGCCGCGACGGTTTTATTCGCTACCCCTGGGGCGTCGTGCCGGTCAATTCTTCCGGATACCTGGACGAGGAATTCGACCTCGGCACATCCAAGAAGCGCGCAGGCTGGTTCGGCGATTCCGTCGCCATGGGCGTCGGCGCCGGTTATCCCTATCGCATTTCCGACATCGTGAGAAAACAGCGGACGGCGGTCGCGAATTGGAATTTCAGCCAGATCGGCACCGGCTTCGACGGCCCGCGGGTCGAGGAAGAGGCAAAACGCTTCAAGCTCGATTACGTCGTCTATCTGTTGAACCTCAACGACATCGTTCCTCCGGCGCCGCCCAGCTCCGGCACGAACTATGTCGTCTATGAAGGGCTCGGCTTCGTTAAAAACTATCTCGATTACTTCCGCAGCCGCAGCTATCTCTACAATTACGTCCGCACCTCCATCAAAAACATGATGCAGCGCTGGGGCTTCGAGGCCTCGGGCTACTACGCCTATGAGCTGTGGCCGCGCCGGTCCGGCGATGTCTTCAAACGCTTCGCAGCGGAAGTAAACGCGACGGCGCGCAGCTTGCGGGAAAAAGACATTCGGATGTGCATCGTCATCTTGCCTTACGAAATGCAGATCTCGGACGACGCCGCACGCACCTATGCCGGCCTCGGCTTCAAATGGGAAGAAGGCTTCCTCGCCGGCTCGGCGCAGCGTGAGTTGCGCCGGTATCTCGACAAGGGCATACCGGTCTATGACGGCCTTGACGCCTTCCCCGACAAGAGCGCGAATGTGGGCTATAATTTCGTCTACAATGCGGGGGACAAAATCGATTGGAATCATCCCAATCGCAATGGACACGCCGCCCTTGCCAAGGGCTTCATCGACTCCGGTTCGTGTCCCTCCCTTGAGGGGAAATAGAGCGTCATGAAGGGCAACAGTCACGAAAGCTTCGAGGGGCACGTTTCGGTCCAAGTCAGTTCGGAGCGGTCGTTCGGATGGGTGGTGGGCGGCGTGCTGCTACTCATCGCATTGTGGCCCTTGCTGCATGGAAACGGCCCGCGCCTATGGGCGCTGATCCCGGCGCTGCTGCTGATCGGTTCTGCGATCCTTCGTCCGGAAATCTTGCGGCCGCTGAACAAGCTCTGGTTCCGGCTGGGCCTGTTGCTCGGCCGCGTTATCAGTCCGATCGTACTCGGCATTGTCTATTATTTCTGGATTACGCCGTTTGCGGTGGTCATGCGGCTTTTCAACAAGCGCTTCTTGGCGCTCAAATTCGAGCCGGACGCCAAGAGCTACTGGATTATCCGCGAACCGGCCGATCCCGATCCCGCCCGCATGCGGCGTCCCTACTGAGGAACTGACATGTCCTTCCTGATCGAATTTTGGGGTTTTTTGCGCGAACGCAAGAAGTTCTGGATGCTGCCGATCCTGATCGTTCTGCTCGGCATCGGCGGCTTGCTGGTGCTCGCGCAAGGCTCGGCGGTCGCGCCCTTCATCTACACGCTGTTCTAGGAAGACTCATGCGCATCCTCGGCATCTCCGCCTACTACCACGACAGCGCCGCCGTGCTCATCACCGACGGCGCCGTCACCGCAGCCGCGCAGGAAGAGCGCTTCACGCGCAAGAAGCATGACTCGCGCTTTCCCGCGAATGCGGTGGCCTATTGTCTGGAGGAAGCCGGGATTACGCTCGCCGACGTGGACTTCGTCGCCTTCTACGACAAGCCGTTCCTGAAATTCGAGCGGCTGTTGGAGACCTATCTCGCCTTCGCGCCCAGGGGCTTTACGTCCTTCAAGATGGCGCTGCCGATCTGGATTCGCGAAAAGCTGTTTCAGAAGGACCTGCTGTGCAAGGAACTCAAACGCTTTGCGCCGGATGTGCAATGGGCGGACCGCCTGCTGTTTGCGGAACATCATCAGAGTCACGCCGCCAGCGCCTTCTTTCCCTCGCCTTTCGACGAAGCCGTGGTACTCACCATGGACGGCGTCGGTGAATGGACGACCACCTCCGTCGCCATCGGCCGCGGCCAGCAGCTCGACATGTTACGCGAGCTGCATTTCCCGCACTCGCTCGGCCTGCTCTATTCCGCCTTCACCTATTACACCGGGTTCCGGGTCAACTCGGGCGAATACAAGGTCATGGGACTCGCGCCCTATGGCGAGCCGAAATACGTCAATCTCATCCTCGACAAGTTGATGGACCTCAAAGAGGACGGCACCTTCCGGCTGGACCAGTCCTACTTCGACTATTGCACGGGCCTGAAAATGACCAACGCCAAGTTCGATGCATTGTTCGGCGGGCCGCCGCGCAATCCGGAAACGGAACGCATCACGCAGCGCCATATGGACCTCGCCGCCTCGATCCAGGTGGCGACGGAGGAAGTGGTGCTGCGGCTGACTCGATCGCTGGCGCGGGAGACGGGAATGAAAAATCTTTGCCTGGCCGGCGGCGTGGCGCTCAATTGCGTCGCCAACGGCAAGGTGCTGCGCGACGGCGCCTTTGAGAATATCTGGATTCAACCGGCCGCCGGCGACGCGGGCGGCGCGCTCGGCGCGGCGCTGCTCGGCTATTTCAACGAGGGCGGCAAGCGTCAGCGCCCCATGCGCGGCGATGCCATGGCCGGCGCTTATCTCGGCCCCTCTTTTGCGCAGAAAGATATTGAACGTCGTCTGAGCGATGCCGGCGCGCGCTATTCGGTGCTCTCCGATGACGACATCATCCGCGTCACCGCCGGTGCTTTGGCCGACGGCAAGGCGGCCGGCTGGTTCCAGGGGCGGATGGAGTTCGGCCCGCGCGCGCTCGGTGGCCGGTCCATTCTCGGCGACGCCCGCTCGCCGACCATGCAGAAACTGCTCAACCTCAAAGTGAAATACCGGGAATCCTTCCGCCCCTTCGCGCCGTCCGTGCTGCGCGAGGACCTCGAGGACTGGTTCGATCTCGATGTGGACTCGCCCTACATGCTTCTCGTTGCCGACGTCGCTGAGAAACATCGGCGGGCCATGACCAACGCCGAGCATGAGTTGTTCGGCATCAACAAGCTCAACGTCGTGCGTTCGTCGATCCCGGCGGTAACCCACGTCGATTATTCGGCGCGCATTCAGACGGTGCACAAGGAAACCAACCCGCGCTACCACGCGCTGATCAGCGCTTTCAAGGACATGACCGGGTGTCCGATTGTCGTGAACACCAGCTTCAACGTGCGCGGCGAGCCGATCGTCTGCACGCCCGAGGATGCTTTCCGCTGCTTCATGGGCACCGAGATCGAGGCGCTGGCCATCGGCAACTGCTATCTTAAAAAAGCCGATCAGGACCCGTCCAAGAAGCTCGACTATAGCGGCGTGTTCGAGCCCGACTGATCCTCACCATGTGCATCACCGCCATCATTCTGGGACGCTTGCGCAGCAAGCGGACCCTGAAGCCAGATGCAGACTCCTTCTTTGTCTCTGGAATCCGGGTTCGCGCTTCGCGCGCCCCGGAGTGACCCTCTTGGCCTTGCCTCCGTCCCTGCGCTAATCTTCCTCTCGCTGTTCTGGTGAGGAAACTCATGCGCCTTGTCGTGACTACCCTGCTTCTGCTGCTCGGTCCATTCGTCACGCCCGCCTCGGCGCAGACCGCCGAAGAGCGCGTGGCCTGCGAGGCGGATACCAAAATATTCTGCCCCGGCATCCTGCCCGGCGGCGGCCGCATCCTGGACTGCCTGGCGAAGCAGAAAGACAAGCTCACCGATTCCTGCAAGAAGGTGATTGCAAGCCACGGCAAGTGAGCGGCCAAGCCCCTGCCCTTTCGCCGGACGCAATACGTCACTATGTTTGCGTTGCAATCAGAAGCGCGGCGCATGAATCACGATTCCTATCCCGACAGCTACATTCGCGGCATCCTCAATACCGTGAAGACCATCGCTATGGTCGGCCTGTCGCCGAAGGATAATCGGCCGAGCTATCTCGCGTTCAAGTATCTGCTGGACCGCGGCTATCACATGATCCCGGTGAATCCCGGTCAAGCCGGCGGCCAGGTCCTCGGGCAAAAAGTCTATGCCAAGCTCGCGGATATCCCCGAGCCCATCGACATGGTCGATATCTTCCGCGGCTCGCAATACGCGCTGCCGATCGTCGAGGAGGCGCTCGCGCTAAATCCCCGCCCGCAGGTGATCTGGATGCAGCTTACCGTGCGCAACGACGAGGCGGCGGCCAAGGCGGAAGCGGCGGGGCTGAAAGTAGTCATGAACCGTTGCCCGAAAATCGAATACGGCCGGCTGTCCTCGGAAATCTCCTGGATGGGCGTCAATTCCCGCACGCTGAGCTCGAAGAAAGCGCAGCTCTACGGCAAGGGCGTGCAGCGCATGTCGCTCAACCGCACCACCACGGCCGGCGGCGCGACGGAAGCCACCGACCGCGCGCAGCGCGATCATGATTAGCAAATGAAGGCGGCCTATCCATGAAGACGCTTGACCGGCAAGCGCACTGGGAAGCCGTTTACGCGGCGAAGTGCGAAAACGAGGTCAGTTGGTTTGAGCAAAGCCCTTCGATCTCGCTCGGCCTTATAGCGGCATCTGACGCCAAGCCAGGAACATCGATCATCGATATTGGGGGTGGCGCATCGCGGCTGGTTGACGCACTCGTGGAGGGCGATTTTGAAGTTACCGTTCTTGACGTTTCGGAAAAGGCGCTGGCGGCTGCCAAGGCGCGCCTTGGCTCGCGAGCCTCGCGCGTAAAATGGCTGGTGGCCGATGTAACGACATGGAACCCATCCCGGACATATGACGTGTGGCATGATCGTGCCGCTCTTCATTTTCTAACCGACCCGAAGGATCGCGAGGCTTATATCGACCGCATTTTCAGAGCAGTCAGGCCCGGCGGTCATGTGATCATCGGAACATTCGCCTTGGATGGACCTGAACGATGCAGCGGTTTGCCCGTGCTCAGGTACGACGCAGCCTCCCTGGCGCGACTGCTCGGCGGTTCGTTCGAGCTGGTTGAAACGCGCGCCCACAACCACCAGACCCCGTCGGGCAGCGTTCAACAATTCCAGTTCAGCCGTTTTCGCAGGCTCAAATGATTGGTTTGCGTCTACATTGCCTTGACGCCTTGCCTAGGTTCGATAAATCCATCTCCTAGGGCCGTAAATCTCCGCCAGCACGAGGACTGAGTATGACCGAACGCATCCCAGGCTTTTCCACGCTCGCCATTCATGCCGGCGCGCAGCCCGACCCGACCACCGGCGCGCGCGCGACGCCGATCTACCAGACCACGTCCTTCGTGTTCGACGACGTCGATCACGCCGCGGCTTTGTTCGGGCTACAGACCTTCGGCAACATCTATACCCGTATCGGCAATCCGACCAATGCGGTGCTGGAGGAGCGCGTGGCGGCGCTGGAAGGCGGCACCGCGGGGCTTGCCGTCGCTTCCGGCCATGCCGCGCAGGTGGTCGTGATGCACTCGCTGATGCAGCCGGGCGACGAGCTTGTCGCCTCGAAGAAGCTCTATGGCGGCTCGATCAACCAGTTCAATCACGCGTTTAAGAATTTCGGCTGGAACGTGGCCTGGGCCGACCCCGACGACATCTCCACTTTCGAGAAAGCGGTGACGCCGAAGACCAAGGCGATTTTCATCGAGTCCATCGCCAACCCGGGCGGCATCGTCACCGACATCGAGGCGGTGGCCAAGGTCGCCAAGAAAGCCGGCGTCCCGCTCATCGTCGATAACACGCTGGCTACGCCTTTCCTGTGCAAGCCGATCGACTTCGGCGCCGATATCATCGTGCATTCGCTGACGAAATTTCTCGGCGGCCACGGCAATTCCATCGGCGGCCTGATTGTCGACGGCGGCACCTTCAACTGGTCGCGCGATAAGGGGCGCTATCCCATGCTCTCGGAGCCGCGGCCGGAATACAACGGCATGGTGCTGCACGAGACCTTCGGCAACTTCGGCTTCGCCATCGCCTGCCGGGTGCTGGGCTTGCGCGACCTCGGGCCGGCACTTTCACCCTTCAACGCCTTCCTGATCCTCACCGGCGTGGAGACGCTGCCGTTGCGCATGCAGCGCCATTGCGACAATGCGCTTGCCGTCGCGCAATGGCTGTCCAAGCACAGCAAAGTCGCCTGGGTGAGTTATGCCGGCTTGCCCGGCGACCGTTACAACGCGCTGGCGAAGAAATACTGCCCCAAGGGCGCGGGCGCGGTGCTGACTTTCGGACTCAAGGGCGGCTATGACGCCGGGGTGAAGCTCGTCTCCAACGTGAAGCTGTTTTCCCACCTCGCCAACATCGGCGACACCCGCTCGCTCATCATCCATCCGGCCTCGACCACCCACCGGCAGCTTTCCGACGCCCAGAAGGTGCAGGCCGGCGCCGGACCGGACGTGGTGCGGCTCTCGGTCGGTCTGGAAGACAAGGACGACCTGATCGCCGATCTGGAGCAGGGATTGGCGGCGTAAGCTATCCGGCCTCAGCGGCGTCTAGTGCGGCAAAAGGCGCTGATTTCACCGTCACCCGCTCCGCATGCAGCACCGCGACCGTGAGCACGGCCATCGCCATGCCCTGGTGCAGCAGCGCAAGCCCGACCGGCGCCTGATTGAGCAAGGTGACGATTCCCACGGCGATCTGCAGCAGCAGCACGCTCGCCAGCGTCAGCGCACCGTTCACCGCGGCCCCGTATCGCCTGCTCCGCACCACATCGACGAGGTGCAGGATCGACGCCGCATAGAGCACATAGGCCAGGATGCGGTGATTGAACTGCACCGTCAGCCCGTTTTCGAAGAAATTGCGCCATGCGGGCGTCAAGAACATCAGCCGCTCCCAGGCCGGCACGAAGGAACCGTCGATCAGCGGCCAGGTATTGTAGGCAAGCCCGGCGTCGAGACCGGCCACCAGCGCGCCGAGATAGACCTGGATCAGCACCAGGACAAAAAGCGCCACGGCGGCGAAACGGAAGCGGCGCGGCAGATCGAGCGGCTCATGCGCCGATAAGCGTTGAGCGGTCCACAGCAACGCGACGTAGATCACGCAGGCCAGCGTCATGTGAAAGGCCAAGCGATAGGGCGAGACGCTCACGCGGCCGTCAAGGCCGGACGCCACCATCCACCAGCCGGCCGCGCCCTGGATGGCGCCGAGACCGAAGATCACCCACAGCCGCGCCTTCAGGCCTCGTTCGATCCAGCCGCGCCAGAGGAACCACAGAAAGGGCAGCAAGAAGACCGCGCCGAGCAGGCGGCCGAGCAGGCGATGCGTCCATTCCCACCAAAAGATGGTTTTGAACTCGCCAAGAGTCATGCCGCGGGTGAGCAATCGATACTGCGAGCTCGCCTGATATTTTTCGAATTCGGCCAGCCACGCGCCTTCGTTCAACGGCGGCACCATGCCGGCGACGAGTTTCCATTCGACGATCGAGAGTCCGGATTCAGTCAGCCGCGTCGCGCCGCCGACCAGCAGCGTGATCAGCACCAGAGCCGCCACGGCCATGAGCCACAGCCGGAGAACGCGGCGGCGGAAATTCCAATCGGGCTGGGCTACTGTGTCCATCGCGTTTCGGCACTTGCCGTGGAAGGGGCGGACATATAAAGCGTTTTTTCAGCGACGCGACAAAAAACCGAATTCCATGCCCATCCGTCTTCGCAAATTCATCGGCGCCGTGGCGCTACTGGTGCTGGTCATTATTTGGGCATTGCTGGCAATGGCGCTCGCGCAGTCCGTATTGGCTTCGGTCACGGGCTGGCTGGCCGTCTTGTATTACATCGTCGCCGGGCTCGGCTGGGTGCTGCCCGCCATGCCGTTGATCCGCTGGATGTCGCGGCCGGATTCCAAGCCGGCGTGAGCCATGCATTATGTCGCGTTGACCGGGCGGAAGCCGTTCCACAGCGCGGTGGCGGCGCCCGAAAGCAGCACGCGCAGATAGCGCATGCGCTGGAACTCGCCGTTGACGGAAATCCGCGGCAGCGCCATGAGATGCCGCCGGTGTCTGCGGAAAATCACGCCGGGCCGCGTGGTGACTGCGGTCTTGAAACCCAATTCCTCGGCGATGCGGAATTCGCGCGGACCGGCGGAGGTCTTGTCGCCGATGGGATAGGCGAGATGCTGCGGCTTCACGCCGAGCGAGGCTTCGATCACCGCGCGGCTCATTTCCATTTCCGCGCGCGCGGCCTTTTCCGGCAGTTTCTTCAGAATCATGTGATTGACCGTATGCGCGCCGATGGTCACGAGTGGGTCGGCGGCAAGAGTCGCGAGGTCGTCCCAGGTCATGCAGAGATTGTCGCACAGGGCCGCGAGATCGACCTGATAGCGTTCGCACAAGTCGCGGACGACGCGGCGCAACTCTTCCTCGTTGTCGAGCCGGCGCAGCCAGGCATAGATGGCGGCGAACAGATTGCGCTTTTCCTCGACCGTGCGGCAGTCGAAGCGCTGATCCCGGCCGTCGACGACGAGGCCGATGCGCTTGTTCTTCGCGATGACCTCTTCCAGCGCCAGCCACCACAATTCGCCCAAACGGTCGGGAAAGCTGGTCGGGATGTAGAGGGTGAAGGGAATCTCGTATTTCTTCAGGATCGGATAGGCGCATGTCAGCGTGTCGCGATACCCGTCGTCGATGGTGACGCAGACGAAGCGGCGGCCGGAATTGCCCGTGGTCAAGCGGCGGTGCATCTCATCGATAGAGACGATATCGAGCCGCGAGCGGCGCAAGCGTTGCGCCATTTTTTCGAGAAAGCGGGGTGTTACTTCCAGCAGCCGATTGGGCTGGAAGCGGTCGGGACGCGGCGGGCGGACGTGATGCAGCGTCAAGATCACGCCCATGCCGCCGATGAAAGGCCGCAAAATGGCGTGCGCGCCGCTGAAATAAAGCGCCTCCAGGCCGGCGCGGATGATGGCGTGTCTCAAGCCCGACAAGTTCAATTCCCCAATCGCTGGCCCATGCAGCCAAGATGTAGCTTTAGGGCAAAAAATTGAAAGCGGACTTAACCGGCGAAAAGCGGCCCAATCATGGGTCTCTCAATTTTCCTTTTACCTTCAATCGGTTAGATGGCCACCTACCTGGCAATGCATGGCCGCCTTGTGACCCAGGCACAACGCCAACCCTTTATTGAGACTCCGCATGTCATCGTGCCGCGCCGTCACGGCAGAGCTCGGTCCCGGCATGGTTGGAATGAACGTCGCCCTTCGCGCAGCCCCCGCGCACAAACAAAGCGAAATCGGCGATGCCGGTCGCGGCGGAAAATTCGCACGCGTGGACATTCTCGACGATCTGTCGGCCGCCGAGCCGCTTTGGCGCCGCCTCGAGCGCGAAG
>JBBDNZ010000128.1:0-3512 GCA_040877285.1 Xanthobacteraceae bacterium | reverse complement strand
CCCCCCCCCCCCCCCAGCCCGGAATCCATAACCCGACGCTGCGGAGTATGGATTCCGGGTTCACCGCTTCGCGGCGCCCCGGAATGACGAATGTTCTTGTTCGGGCGTCGTCCGGCTTTCACAAAGCGCCGATTCCGACTAGGAAGCCTCCCATGTACGACATTAAATGGATCCGCGAGCATCCCGCCGAGTTCGACCGCGGCCTGCAAAGGCGCGGGCTGCCGCCGCAATCCAAAGAGCTTTTGCAGATCGACGAACGCCGCCGCGCCGCCATCGCCAAATACGAGCAGGCGCAGGCGCGGCGCAACGCGGCGTCGAAGGACATCGGCGCGGCCAAGGCGAAGAAGGACGAAGCCACGGCCAACAAGCTGATGGCGGAAATGGGGGAATTGAAGACCGTCATTCCGCAGCTAGAGACGGAAGCCAAAAAGGCGGAGGAGGAACTCAATAAAATCCTCGCCACCGTTCCGAACCTGCCGGCCGACGACGTGCCCGACGGCAAGGATACCAACGATAACGTCGAGCAGCATAAATTCGCGACGATCCGCAAATACGCTTTCACGCCGAAGCAGCATTTCGATCTGGGCGAGGCGCTCGGCCTGATGGATTTCGAGACGGCGGCGAAATTGTCCGGCGCGCGCTTTGTCGTTTTGAAAAGCGGACTGGCGCGCATGGAGCGCGCGCTCGGGCAGTTCATGCTCGACCTGCATACGACGCAGCACGGCTATACCGAGGTCAATCCGCCGCTGCTGGTGCGTGACGAGGCGATGTTCGGGACCGCGCAACTGCCAAAATTTTTTGAGGATCAATTTGCGACGTTTCCGGGTCATGTCGAGCAGACATTGGAAAGGGAAGGGCTAAATCAGGTTTGGCAGAAAGCATTGGATGCTGTTGAACAATCAGGCTTGGAGCATGCGAGAAAAATAGAAATTGATTTTGAGAGCCTTCAACTAGGCCAACTACACAGGCGCTGGCTCATCCCCACCGCCGAAGTGCCGCTGACCAATCTGGTGCGCGAGTCCATCGTCGAGGAAGATAAATTGCCGATGCGGCTCACCGCCTGCACGCCCTGCTTCCGCGCGGAAGCGGGCGCGGCGGGCAAAGACACGCGCGGCATGATCCGCCAGCACCAGTTCACCAAGGTGGAACTGGTCTCCATCACCACGCCCGAGCAATCGAAGGCCGAGCATGAGCGCATGCTGAACTGCGCCGAAGAGGTATTGAAGAAACTCGACCTGCCGTATCGGGTGATGACGCTGTGCGCCGGCGACATGGGCTTTGCCGCGCAGAAAACCTACGACATCGAGGTCTGGCTGCCCGGGCAGAACATGTACCGCGAGATTTCCTCCTGCTCGGTCTGCGGCGAGTTCCAGGCGCAACGGATGAAAGCCCGCTACAAGGGCAAGGACGGCAAGGTCAAAGGCCACGTGCACACGCTCAACGGCTCCGGCGTCGCCGTCGGCCGCGCGCTGATCGCGGTGATGGAAAACTATCAGCAGGAAAACGGCGCGATCGCGGTGCCGGCGGTGCTGCAGCCCTACATGGGCGGCATGAAGACGATCGAGCGGGCGTAATGCGCATCCTGGTCACCAACGACGACGGCATCAATGCCGAGGGCCTCGACGTCTGCGAGCAGATTGCGCGCGCGCTGTCCGACGACGTCTGGGTGGTGGCGCCGGAATACGACCAGTCCGGCGTCTCCCATTCGCTTTCCATCAACGATCCCTTGCGCCTGCGCTCCATCGGCCCGCGCCGCTTCGCCGTGAAGGGCACGCCGACCGACTGCGTCATCATGGGCGCGCATCATCTGATGACCGACGGTCCACCCGACCTGGTGCTGTCGGGCGTCAACCGCGGCCGCAACGCCGGCGAGGACGTCACCTATTCCGGCACGGTGGCGGGCGCGATGGAAGGCGCGGTGCTCGGCATTCCCTCGCTCGCGCTGTCGCAGGCCTATCAGGTCTCCAAGCACGATCATCCCTATTGGGAAACCGCCGTTCAATTCGCTCCCGACCTGATCCGCCGCATCTTGGCCGAAGGGATGCCGAAGGACGTGCTGGTCAACATCAATTTTCCCGATTGTCCGCCGGACGAGGTCAAAGGCATCGCCATCGCCACCCAAGGCAAGCGCAACCCGGACCTCATCGGCATCGAGGCGCGCAAGGACGGCCGCGGCAATCCTTATTACTGGGTCGCCTTCAGGGGCCGCCACCGCGCGACCGAGCGCGACAACACCGACCTTTGGGCGCTTGAGGACAAACGCATCGCGGTGACGCCGCTGCGGCTCGACCTGACCGACGAGCCGTTCATGACGCGGCTGGCGGAAATATTCGGCTAGCGCGCCGGAAAAAGGCGGGCGAGCATCCCGGCCGCGGTGGCCGGCGGAGAGGAACGGGCGTGGCGAAATCGCCGCAGGATAAAGAGCGCGAAGGCCGCATGGAATTTCTGCTGAGCCTGCGCCGGCGCGGGATCAGCGACCAGGCGGTGCTGCGCGCGATGGACGAGGTGCCGCGCGAACATTTCGTGGGGCCGGATTACCTCGACGCCGCCTATGGGGACCATGCGCTGCCGATCGCTTGCGGCCAGACCATCAGCCAGCCCTACGTGGTCGCCTATATGACCGAGCGGCTCCACCTGCTGCCGCATCACAAGGTGCTCGAAGTCGGCACCGGCTCCGGTTATCAGGCCGCCGTGCTGTCGCGCCTGGCGCGCGAGGTGGTGAGCATCGAACGCTACCGCACGCTCGCGGCAGCGGCGCGGCAGCGGCTTACGGCGCTCGGCTTCGACAATGTGGAGGTGGTGGTGGGCGACGGTTTTGCCGGCGTGCCGGAGCGCGCGCCTTTCGATCGCATCATCGTCACCGCCGCGGCGGAAAAAATCCCGGACGCGCTGATCGATCAGTTGGCGGAGGGCGGCATCATGCTGCTGCCGCTCGGTCCGCACGCCGGTCCGCAAGCGCTGGTAAAATTAACCAAGACTAACGAAGGTGTCTCGCGCGAGGAGTTGATCGGCGTGCGCTTCGTCCCGCTGCTGCCCGGACAAGCCCGCGAATTGTAAGCCGTTTCGCTAATTTTCGCGCGCGAACGCCGCAATGGCCGCTTAAAGTCTTGTTTACTCCAGCGATGTTAACTCCCCCGCTTGTATGCGTTGCGTATGAGTATCAGTGGGTTAACCATGTCTTCCCCCGTCGCCTTGTCTCGCGCGTTTACCCGGCCGCGCATCGCGCTGCTGGCGGCGCTCGCGCTCGGCGCGGCGGGTTGCAGTTCCGAGACGGGCCGCTTCAACGATCCCTTCGCCAATCCGTTTGCTTCCAACAATGCGCCCTCGGGCGACGTGACCGGCTCGATCGGTTCCTCCTCTTCGGCGAAGCAAGTGGAAAGCAAGCCGCTTCCGCCGGTCAGCGGCCATGCCAGCGGCCCGCTGCCAGCGGCCGGCAAGCCGGCGACGGTCGCGGGCGGCGTGGTTGGCGGCGGCAAGGGACTGGGCTCGTATCAGACGGGCGCCTCCGACAT
>JBBDNZ010000127.1:0-3514 GCA_040877285.1 Xanthobacteraceae bacterium | reverse complement strand
GGACGCCGCGCGACTGATCCGCTGCGGGGAAGCTGACATCGCTATATGCGGCGGTTCGGAATCCTGCATCGAGCGCGTCAGCATAGGCAGCTTTGCCGCGGCGCATGCCTTGTCCACCCACTTCAATGACGCGCCCGAGCACGCCTCCCGGCCGTTCGACACGGAGCGGGACGGTTTCGTGATGAGCGAGGGCGCCGCCATGCTGGTGGTCGAGGCGCTCGATCACGCGGTCGCCCGCGGGGCCAAGCCGCTGGCGGAACTGGTCGGTTATGGCACCACGTCCGATGCCTATCACATGGCCGCGACGCCGCCGGATGGGGAGGGCCTGCAGCGCTGTATGCGGCTCGCCATTCGCGCGGCGGGAATCGAGCCGGGCGACGTCGGCTATATCAACGCCCATGCGACATCGACGCCGCTCGGCGACGCGGCGGAACTGACCGCGATCCGCGGCGTGTTCGGCGACGACGCGGGGGTCGCTATCTCCTCCACCAAGTCGTCGACCGGCCATCTGCTCGGCGCCGCGGGCGCGACCGGAGCGATCTTCACGGTCGGCGCGCTTCGCCACGGCATCCTGCCGCCGACGCTCAATCTCGAAACGCGGGACCCGGTTGCCGGCCGCCTCGATCTGATCGGTCCGCAGCCGCGCCATCGCGTGGTCGATTACGCAATGACCAGCGGCTTCGGCTTCGGCGGCGTGAACGCGTCGGTGTTGTTCCGGCGATGGCATTGAGCGTGAATTGAGTCTCAGCATGCGCTCTTGGCGCATCCGTTTCCGGCGTATACATAATTGCCATTAGTCTCCGGCTCCAAGGATATTCCATGCAGCTCACCGGCATTCACCACCTCACCGCCATTTCCGCCGATGCGCCGCGCAACGTCGCCTTCTATACCGGCACGCTCGGGCTGCGGCTGGTGAAGAAGACCGTCAACCAGGACGACGTGAGCGCCTATCATCTGTTCTATGCCGACGGCAAAGCCTCCCCCGGCAGCGACATCACCTTCTTCGACTGGCCGGCGGCGCCCGAGCGGCGCGGCAGCCACAGCGTCGTGCGCACCGGCCTGCGCGTGAACGGCGATGCTTCGCTGCGCTGGTGGAAGGAGCGTCTCGCCAAGGCCGGCGTCCCGGTCGGCGGCATCGTCACCCGCGACGGCCGCCTCACGCTCGATTTCGAGGACCCGGAAGGCCAGCGCCTGGCGCTGGTCGATGACGGCGGCCAGGGCGCGGCGCACCCTTGGGCGAAAAGCCCGGTGCCGGCGGAACATCAGATCCGCGGCTTAGGCCCCATCGTCATGAGCGTGCCCGACATCGGCATGACCGACATGGTGCTCACCGGCGTGATGAACCTGCGCCGGGCGCGCGACTACCGGATCGGCGGGACGGAAGTGCATGTCTATGAAATGGGCGCGGGCGGCCCGGCGGCGGAATTGCATGTGGCGGTGGAGCCCAACGCGCCGGTCGCGCGCCAGGGCGCCGGCGGCGTGCATCATGTCGCCTTCCGCACGCCCGACGAGGCGCAATACGACGCCTGGGCGGAGCGGCTCAACAAGCTGCGCGTGCGCAACAGCGGCAAGATCGACCGCTTCTATTTCAAGAGCCTGTATTTCCGCGAGCCCGGCGGCGTGCTGTTCGAGATCGCCACCGACGGCCCCGGCTTCGCCGCCGACGAGCCGGAAGACAGGCTTGGCGAAAAACTGTCGCTGCCGCCGTTCCTCGAAGGGCGGCGCAAGGAGATCGAGGCGGGGCTGAAGGCGCTGTGATACATTGATGTACCTCTCCCCGCGCGGACTTTTTTCTCCCTCTCCCCTGCGGGGAGAGGGTCGGGGTGAGGGGGGTCGGGCCTAAGTGGGTTTATAACCCCTCAGCCGGATCGCTTCGCGATCCGACCTCTCCCTGTGGGAGAGGTGATAAGAACCGCGCGTCATGCCCGGGCTTGGCCCGGGCATCTCGCTTAGGAAGGCAATGCCGTACGACCCTTATCGAGATGGCCGGGCCAAGCCCGGTCATGACGAGAAACACCAACCATGCTATAGAGTGTCTATAGAGTGTCTATTATGACCATCGAAGACATTGAAAAAGCCGTCTCGAAGCTGCAACCAGACGAACTCGCCCGCTTTCGCGCCTGGTTTGAGGAATTTGACGCCGCGCGCTTCGACGGCAAGATCGAGCGCGACGCCAAGGCCGGCAAGCTCGACCGCCTAGCCGAACAGGCGCTTGCCGATTTCCGCAGCGGCCGCGCCCGCGAGCTGTGAGGCACTTCGCGAGCCCGGCGTTCTGGGAGGCGTACAAGCGGCTGCCTGAAAATGTCCGCGTGCTTGCAGACAAAAACTATGCACTGCTCAAGCAGAATCCGCAGCATCCCTCGCTTCATTTCAAGAAGGTCGGCCGCTTCTGGTCCGTTCGGATCGGAAGCCGCTACCGCGCGTTGGCGGTGGAAATCGAGGGCGGCCTGTTATGGTTCTGGATCGGCTCGCATGCGGATTATGATGAAATGATCGGATAGATGGTAAAATGACTACTGGGGTTCGATATTTCTTCGATGTGCCCGTCTACCGTCTAGCTGAAAATGAATATTATTCGAAAAGACAGCGATACATCGAGGACGTTTTATTTCCAGCGAACGATCCATACCGAGATGCCCTTTTAGAAATAGAACGAAAGGACCCTAACGCAAACATTGGATTTAGGGAACATTTGGCCCGCGTCTACGGAGGCTGCTGGCGGTATAATGAAATTATTGGTTATATCCGCCTGCACTTTCTCGGGTCACAGATCCGTGGTGAGTATTTCAGCGTTCGAAAGAAGCGGATCGTACGCACCAGGAATAAAACGCTCGAATACAGAACCTGGAAGATAGCTCCAGAAATCGATATTCCCGATGGTGCGTCAAGCACTGAAATTTTTAAGCTGATAATGGAATATGTGGAGGACTGCCGTAAGGAACTGAAAGGGCGGTATATTGATGTCGAATTGCTCCAAACTCTAAGTCCTTGGATTGATTGGCGTGGGCTTTACCTCAGTTAAGTGCCACAAGGTTTCATGCACCTCATCCAAATCCTGCTCCCGCTCTACGACAATGCAGGAAACACCTTCGGCGAGGAGCTTTACGGCAAGGTCCGGCGCGAGTTGACCGAGCGCTTCGGCGGGCTCACGGCTTTCACTCGCGCGCCGGCGCAGGGGCTGTGGAAGGATGCGGGCAAGACCCGCCGCGACGACATCGTGGTGTTCGAGGTGATGGTGGAGGAGCTGGACGCCGATTGGTGGCGCGATTACCGCCGGACTTTGGAATCCACGTTCAAGCAGGACGAAATCGTCATCCGCGCGCAGCCGGTCACGGTCCTTTAGTCATTCCGGGGCGCGCATACTCCCGGCGGTGCAAAAGTGGCGAGACTGAGGTTATGGATTCCGGCTCTCGCTTCGCTCGGCCGGAATGACCATCCATTCTTGGCGCGGGCATAAATAAATAAACTTATCCCCGCCCCCCAAAGCGCACTTATCTTGGCCGCACCTCGTCCG
>JBBDNZ010000126.1:0-19479 GCA_040877285.1 Xanthobacteraceae bacterium | reverse complement strand
GGCGACCTGCTTGATCGCCGAGCGCATGGAATCCCCGTTCGGCAGCGGCTTGAAGCGGTCGGCCTCCTCTCCACCCTCGCCGGTATTCGACTTGGCACCGATCCGGTTGGTGGCGATGGCAAGCGCCACATGCGCTTCGCGCGAGATCGCGCCGAACGACATGGCGCCGGTGGAGAAGCGCTTGACGATTTCCTTCGCCGGCTCGACCTCCTCGATGGGGATCGGCTTGCGGCCGTCTTCCTCCGCGCCTTTGAGGCGGAACAGGCCGCGGATGGTGAGCAGCCCCTCCGACTGCTCGTTCAGCTCGCGGGCGAAGGCGCGATACTTGTCCTGCGAATTGCCGCGCACCGCGTGCTGCAAGGTTGCCACCGTCGAGGCGGTCCAGGCGTGGTCCTCGCCGCGCATGCGGAACTGATATTCGCCGCCCACGTCGAGCGCCAAGCGGTAGAGCGGCGAGTCGCCGAAGGCGTCACGGTGGCGGCGCACCATCTCTTGCGCGATTTCTTCGAGTCCCGCGCCCTCGATGCGCGTCGCGGTGCCGGTGAAGTAGGTGTTGACGAAGTCTTCCTTCAGCCCGACCGCGTCGAAAATCTGCGCGCCGCAGTAGGACTGATAGGTGGAAATGCCCATCTTCGACATTACCTTGAGCAGCCCTTTGCCCACTGACTTGATGTAGCGCTTGACGATCTCCTTCTCGTCGAGCTTCTTGGGTATATCGTCCTTCAGCGCCAGCAACGTTTCGAAGGCGAGATAGGGATTGATGGCCTCCGCGCCGTATCCCGCGAGGCAAGCGAAATGATGCACCTCGCGCGGTTCGCCCGATTCCACCACCAGGCCCACCGACGTGCGCAGCCCCTGCCGGATCAGGTGGTGATGCACCGCCGCGCAGGCCAGCAGCGAAGGAATCGGCAGGCGGTCGGGGCCCGCCGCGCGGTCGGACAGCACGAGAATGTTGATTCCTTCGCGCACATGCCGTTCCGCGAGCGCGCAAAGCGCATCGAGCGCGTCCTTCATGCCCGGCGCGCCGCGCTCGGCCGGGAAGGTGATGTCGAGGGTCTCGGACTTGAAATGCGTGCCGTCGAGCTTGGAGATCGCGCGGATCTTTTCCAGGTCCTCGTTGGTGAGGATCGGCTGGCGCACTTCCAGGCGGCTGGTGCGTGAGACGCCTTCCAGGTCGAACAGGTTCGGCCGCGGACCGATGATGGACACCAGACTCATCACCAGTTCCTCGCGGATCGGGTCGATCGGCGGGTTCGTCACCTGCGCGAAGTTCTGCTTGAAATAGGTGAAGAGCAGCTTGGCTTTCCGCGACAGCGCCGAAATCGGCGTGTCGTTGCCCATCGAGCCGACGGCTTCCTCCGCGGTGACGACCATCGGCTCCATGAGGAGTTTGAGGTCTTCCTGGGTGTAGCCGAAGGTCTGCTGGCGATCGAGCAGCGAGAGATTGGTGCGCGCGGGCTTTCCGTCCACCGGCGGCAGGTCTTCCAGCACGATCTGCGTGCGCTTGAGCCACTTCGCGTAGGGATGGCTTTTCGCCAGCGTCGCTTTCAGCTCCTCGTCGGGAATGAGCCGCCTTTTGTCGAGATCGACCAGCAGCATCTTGCCCGGCTGTAGCCGCCATTTCTTGATAATGTCCTTTTCCGGAATGGGCAGCACGCCCATTTCCGAAGCCATGATGATGCGGTCGTCGCGGGTGAGGAAATAGCGCGCCGGCCGCAACCCGTTGCGGTCGAGCGTGGCGCCGATCTGCCGGCCGTTGGTGAAGGCGATGGCGGCGGGGCCGTCCCACGGCTCCATCAGCGCGGCATTGTATTCGTAGAAGGCGCGGCGCTCCTCGTCCATGAGCGGATTGCCCGCCCAGGCTTCCGGAATCATCATCATCATCGCGTGCGCGAGCGGATAGCCGCCCATCGTCAGGAATTCGAGCGCGTTGTCGAAGCACGCGGTGTCGGACTGCCCTTCGTAGGAAATCGGCCAGAGCTTATTGATGTCGTCGCCGAACATAGGCGACGACACGGACGCCTGGCGCGCCGCCATCCAATTGACGTTGCCGCGCAGCGTGTTGATCTCGCCGTTATGCGCGATCATGCGGTAGGGATGCGCCAGCGACCAGGTCGGGAAGGTATTGGTGGAGAAGCGCTGATGCACCAGCGCCAGCGCGCTCTCGAAATCCGGTTCGTGCAGATCGGGATAATAGGTGAGGAGCTGATCGGCAAGGAACATCCCCTTGTAGATCACCGTGCGGCACGACAGCGACACCGGGTAATAACCGGAGATCCGGCGCTCCTTCTGCTGATAGATCGCGTTCGAGATCGCCTTGCGCATGATGTAGAGGCGCCGCTCGAACTCGTCCTCGCTCTTGATGCGGGCGCCGCGTTGCACGAACACCTGCATGTGCATGGGCTCGGTCGGCTTCACCGACTCGCCGAGCGTCGAATTGTCGGTCGGCACGCCGCGCCAGCCGAGAATTTTGAGGCCTTCCTTCGCCGCGACCTCCTCGTATGTCTTGATGATGGCTTCACGCCAATCCTTGTCATGCGGCAGAAACAGATAACCGATCGCATAGTGTCCGGGCTCGGGCAGATCGATGCCGAGTTCGGCGGTCTTGCGCTTGAAGAACTTGTGCGGGATCTGCACCAGGATGCCGGCGCCGTCGCCCGCGCGCGGGTCGGCGCCCACCGCGCCGCGGTGCTCCAGGTTGAGCAGGATGGTCAGCGCGTCTTCGACGATCTTGTGCGACTTGCGGCCCTTGATGTCGGCGATGAAACCGACGCCGCAGGAATCCTTGTCGAGTCTCGGATCGTAAAGTCCCTGCACGGCGGGAAGCCCGGGCTCGCCGGAATCGAAAAAACGGGAATGCGCGGCCGCCGGCGGCTTCAAAAACGAAGCGCCGCGTCCGCCTTGCTCCCTATCGAATCCGTTTGCACTCATTTCCTTCCCCGCGCCGCACCTGTCTCGTCTGCGGTACAGGCGACCGCAACCGGAGGCCAAGTATTCAGCCGAAGTGCCTCTTCCAAAAACCGTCCGCCGGCTTTGCGAGGCTGTTAGTCTTGGGCGCCGCGCGAAGCTTAACGCATCGGCGGTCGCCGCTTCCTGCGCCGGCTCCCGCCGCATCACGGCCTGGAGGTCGGCACGTCAATAGGACAGTATTGCTGTCCTATGTGAAGATGTCAATTTACGGCGGCAAAACAAGACGAAGCTGCCCGCGCCGTCTCGCTCCGCCAGTGCGAAGAGGAACACGGACCGGGCGGCCGGCGCAACGGAAAATGAGCGGCTTTTCTCCTCAATTCCCCTGTAAACTCAAATCCGGACCGCTCGACCGCGCCGAAAGAAGAGCCTGAAGCCGCCCGGCCGTTAATTCTAGATTGGATTTCCTCGTTCCGGCTGCCGGCGCCTCTACGCCGCCGCAATCAGTGCTAGCATAATAGAGACATCCGGGAGGGGGCGCTGTGAAACACAAAATCGCGATTGCTGTCGCCATTGCCGCCGTGAGCTTGGCTGTTTTGCCGGCGGCGCCGGCGGTGGCCCAAGGCGCGCTTGCGTCCTTTGAAGCGGTTACCATCGTCCGCTCGATGGGCCTCGATCCCGTGGGCCGTCCCGTCCGCCGCGGATCGACCTACGTCTTGCGCGCGCTGGACGGCTACGGACAGGAAGTCAGCGTCACAGTCGATGCGCGGTATGGACGCGTCTTGTCCGTCCAGCCGGCGGTGCCGGTCGCCGCGCCCTATGTTTCAAGACCCCCCACCTATGTGCCCGGGCCGGCCTATCCGCCCGAACCCTATTACCCCGAGGAATTCGAGCCGGGTTCGCTTTACGAACCGCTGCCGCCGGACGGGCCGAACGTGATCTATGCACCGCGCGAATATAGCGGCGTTCCCCGGCCGCCGGCTCCGGTACCCGGCGTGAGATATCCGGCGGTGAAGCCCAAACCGCCTTCGGCGACCGCATCCACGCCTCTTCCCAAACCGGCGCCCAGAGCCGTGGCTGTCGCGCCGGCGGAACCCAAGTCGCCCGAGCCGCCCGAGTTGACGACAGGCTCGATCGGCGAGCCGGCAGCAAAGCCGGAAGTTTCCTCCGCGCCTGCGATCCCCCCTATTCAAGGTTTGGAATAGGAAGGAGCGTTTCCTTCCATCTGAAAAAAGAAGCGCCCCGGTTTCGGGGCGCTTCCAACGTCAGCTACGGAAATGGAGCTTAGGCCGCCTCGACGTCGATCGTCTTGGGCTCTTTGTTCTTGCCGTTCTTGGCATTGCCGTTACCGATGGGAATGGCGCGCGGCTTCTTTGCCTCGGGGATTTCGCGCACGAGATCGACATGCAGGAGGCCGTTTTCCAACGTGGCGCCTTTTACCTGCACATAGTCGGCGAGCTGGAAGACGCGCTCGAAAGCGCGCGCGGCGATGCCTTGATAAACGACCTCGCCGGTCTTTTCCTCTTTCTCCTGCTTCTCGCCGCGTATCGTCAGCGTGTTTTCCTTCGCCTCGATCGAAAGTTCATTCTCGCCGAAACCGGCGACGGCCACGCTGATGCGATAGGTATTTTCGCCGGTCCGCTCGATGTTGTAGGGCGGGTAGCCCGGCGCGGCTTCAAATCCGCCGGCCTGGTCGAGCAGCGAAAACAGCCGGTCGAAGCCGACGGTGGAACGATAAAGGGGGGTAAGATCGAATGGTCGCATGGCATATCCTCCTTTGAGCGACATGCGGGCGGTCCGCCGGTTGGCCTGACCGTAAGCCCGTGCGCAGCCCTCAGGGCCTGCGCGTCAATGACCTGGGAATTGTCACCGGAGGCTTCAAGGGGGGCCGGGCCGGCGCTCCGCGGCCCGGGGTCCCTGTTCATGGTTAATAAGGCGTGACAGGCGGCTTCGGCTTGAGCCCCGCGCGGGGGCTGCTATAAGGCCCGAGGAAGGCCCCAAGCGCGCCGTCCGGCCAGATAAATCCTGCCCATGAACCTCGTCTCAATTCCGGCCAACCCGGTTCCGGAAAAAGCCGTTGCCGGGAGCCTTCGGACTCCGGACGGCATCGAACTGCGCTATGCGCGCTGGGCCCCGCCGGCGGGCCGCAAGGGCACCGTTTGTCTCTTTCAGGGCCGCGCCGAATTCATTGAAAAGTATTACGAAACGGTAGTGGACCTGCGCACGCGCGGCTTCGCGGTGGCCACCCTCGATTGGCGCGGCCAGGGCCTGTCACAGCGGCTGCTGCCGGACCGGAACAAGGGCTATGTGCGGAGTTTCGCCGACTACGACTTGGATCTCGAAACCTTCATGCGCGAGCTGGTGCTGCCCGATTGCCCACCGCCGATATTCGCCATTGGCCACTCGATGGGCGGAACCATTCTGCTGCGCGCGATGTATCGGGGACACCGCTGGTTCGATCGCATTGTGTTGTCGGCGCCGATGATCGCCCTGCGCGGCGGCGGTCTGCTCGGCGCCGCCAGCACGTTGGCGCGCGTGATGCGGCTCATGGGAATGGGCAGTTCTTACGTGCCGGGCGGCGATCGCCTGCTGGTGGGAAGCGGGCCCTTCGTCGGCAACATACTGACGTCCGATCCCGTACGTTACGCCCGTAACGCGGCCGTTTTGGAGATGGAGCCGGCGCTCGGGATAGCGGCTCCGACGATTGCCTGGGCGGATTCCGCTTTCAAGGTCATGGCCGATTTCACCGAACATGCCTCTGCCGCCAAGATACGTCAGCCGATCCTGATGATCGGCGCGGGCAGAGACCAAGTCGTATCGACACAGGCGATGGAAGAATTTGCCGTGCGGTTGCGGGCGGGATCGCACCTGACCGTAGCTGGCTCGGAGCACGAAATCCTGATGGAACAGGACCGTTACCGCAGGCAGTTCTGGGCGGCTTTCGACGCCTTTGTGCCCGGAACTCCGTTGTTCGGTTGAATGCTTTCTACTTAATTATTGAGCAGGGCCAGCGCGGCCGTGTGCACGCGACGGTCGCCGGCTGCGACGATCCGCCCCCCGAGCTGCGGGGGTCCGTTTTCCCAGGTCGTTATCGTGCCGCCGGCTCCGGCGATAATGGGAATCAGCGCCATGACGTCATGCGGCTTGAGTTCGGTCTCGATGACAAGATCGACATGCCCGGCAGCGAGCATGCAGTAGGCGTAGCAATCGCCGCCGTAGCGCGACAGGCGCGCCGCGTCCTCGACGCGGCGGAAGATTTCGCGGTCGGCCGCTTGCATCAGCCGCGGGCTGGTGGTGTAGACCACGGCCTCTCCGAGCGATACGCAGGGACGCACCCGCAGCGCGCGCTTGCCGCCGGGACCGCGATAATGCGCCGCGCCGCCGTCGCCGGAAAAGCGTTCGCCGGTAAAAGGCTGATGCATCAGCCCGAATACCGGCTCGCCGAAGCGCGTGAGTGCGATCAGCGTGCCCCACAGGGGCATGCCGGAGATGAAGGATTTGGTGCCGTCGATCGGATCGAGCACCCAGACATATTCGGCGTCCGCGCGTTCGTCGTCGTATTCTTCGCCGATGATGCCGTGCTCCGGAAAGTTGCGGCGGATCAGGGTCCGCATCGCGCTCTCCGCGGCGCGGTCCGCCGCCGTCACCGGATCGAAGCTGCCGTCGTCGCGCTTCTTGCTTTCGACCGCCAGCGCCGTGCGGAAGAACGGCAGAATGGTCTCGCCCGAGACGGTCGCAAGCTCATCGACAAAAGCCGCAAAATCGATCGCCGTCATCCGTTTCGTCTTTCCTTCTCCGCCTCTCGGCCTAACGGAGCACGGCCAAAGCGGCAACCATGCCGCCAGCCGGTCTTGGCGCCCGATCGGCCCCTGGTCCGGACAGCCGGCAGCTATGCAGAAAACGCATAAGAAAAACACCTACGAGCCTTGCACTTTGTGCGGCGCGGCGGCATATTGTTGCAGTGCGGTACGCGGTTCCCTAAACCCGTATCTCGCCGCCCTCCTTGGGCGTTTCCTCCCTAGACTTGGGCCGCTTGCTTCCCGCGAGCGGCCTTTTTTTTACACCAGCCCAACGGACCCGTCGGTCTATTCCGCAGCAGCGCGATAGGGCCGCAGTTCCTCGAGCGGGATGGCCGCCAGGCGGTCGGCCAAAATTTCCAGGTCGGTGCCCAGTCGGGCGAAGGATGCCGAGCGCTCGTAGCGGCGCTCGTCCATGTAGAGGGCGCGGTTGATCTCGAGCTGGAGGCAATGCAGCCCGGCCGCCGGGTTTCCGTAGTGCTCGGTGATGAAGCCGCCGGCATAGGGCTTGTTCCGGCTCACCGAATGGCCGAGCGAACGCAGTGTCGCGTCGATCGTTTCGGAAATGATAGGCGCGCAACTCGTGCCGTAGCGGTCGCCCAGCACCACGTCCGCACGCGGGCGCTCTTCCTTGGCGCCGGTCGTCGACGGCATCGAATGGCAATCGATCAGCACGGCGGTGCCGACTTCGCGGTGCACGCGACTGAACAGCTTCCGCAGCGCCCGGTGGTAGGGTTTGTAGAACATATCGATCCGGCGCAGGGCGTCGTCGACGGAAAGACGTTGCGCATAGATTTCCTGAGAATCTCCCACCACCCGGGCGATCGTACCCAGACCGCCGGCCACGCGCATCGACCTGGTATTGGCGAAGGGCGGCAGGCGGTTGTCGAACATGCGCGGATCGAGTTCGTAGGGCTCGCGGTTAACGTCCACGTAACAACGCGGGAAATGCGCGCGCATCAGCGGATGGCCGCGGTGCACCACGCCGAGAAAGAGCTCGTCGACGAACGAGTCTTCCGAGCGGCGGAGCGTTGCAAGGTCGAGCCGCGAAGCGATCAGAAATTCGGATGGATAGACCCGGCCGCTATGCGGGGAATTAAAGATTACCGGACTGCGCCATTCGTCCGGCTCGAGGATTTCAAACGGCGGCTCGAGTTCGTCTTTGCGTTCGCTCATTTCTGGGTCGGACCTTTAACAAACTCGTTTTGCCGCCGCGCCGGGTTGGCTGAGTCCAGGCATCTGTATACCATATTGTCTAAGTGGGTCCGGAACTGGCAAGATTTGCCAGGGGCTTCATACGATATTTACCCCCTATCTGGCTTATGTTGGAGCGGCCCGGGAGGCGGGTTTTGCACATGGGAATGAGTTCATGATGCCCAAGATCCTCTTGGCCGAAGATGACACCGACATGCGGCGGTTCCTGGTCAAGGCGCTGCAGAATGCGGGCTTCGAAGTCGTCTCCTACGACAACGGCCTGTCGGCCTATCAACGGTTGCGCGAGGAGCCTTTCGAGCTTCTGCTCACCGATATCGTGATGCCGGAAATGGACGGCATCGAACTGGCGCGCCGCGCCTCCGAACTCGATCCCGACATCAAGATCATGTTCATCACCGGCTTTGCCGCCGTCGCGCTCAATGCGGATTCGGCGGCGCCGAAGAACGCCAAGGTCCTTTCCAAGCCGGTACATCTGCGCGACCTCGTCAACGAAGTGAGCAAGCTGCTGGCTGCCTGAGTTGCAGGGATTTGGCGCCGCTTGCCTCGCCCCATGCGAGCCGATATGAGGTCGTCGAACCCGGGCGCGTAGCTCAGCGGAAGAGCACTACCTTGACATGGTAGGGGTCACAGGTTCGATCCCTGTCGCGCCCACCAGCTTTCCTCGATTTCATCGCATTTTTTTGGGATAGCGCGCGCCAATCGCCTCGAGATCGGCGCGGTTCAATCGCACGTCCATCGCAAACAGCGGCCGGCGGCAGGCGGCCCTTGCGTTGACACCAGGTTCCGCCGTGCTTATTAACCCGTCACAGACAAAGGGTTAGAAGCAAGGGCCGGGCTTGGCTCCCGGCGAAATGGATCGGTGTTATGAAAGTCCGCAATTCTCTGAAATCGCTGCGCGCCCGCCACCGCAACAACCGGCTCGTGCGCCGCAAGGGACGGGTCTACGTCATCAATAAGACCCAGAAGCGCTTCAAGGCCCGCCAGGGTTAATCGCGGGCGAGGCAACGCGCCTCTGTATCCCCATGCAAGCCGGTTGTCACATCCTGGTCAGCGGACGATGGGACAACAACGTCGCAGTCGTTGATCTTGCACGCGCGCTCGATCCCGCCAACGACGGCACCTCCAACGCGATCATCAACCGTGTGCGCGTCACCCCCGACATTGATGCCGATGGCGACGGCGTTGCCGATACCCCGGCCAGCGGGCAGCCGGTCAGCATCGCCATCCCGCGGACGGGACGTTACGCCTACGTCGTCAATCACTCCGGCCGCGCCACGCCGGCCGCCGCCGCCGCCTTTCAGCACGGGCATCCGGGCGTTGTCACCGTGCTCGATCTCGTGGCCGCGCTTGATCCCGCCAGCAACGGCGGCACGGCCGCGATGGCCGGCCTGATCCCGACCGGAATGGCCGGCCCGGTCGGCATCGCGATGACTCCCGACGACAAATACGTGCTGGTGACCTCGGCGGAAGCGGCCGAGCGCGAGGACGGCGGCCGCGAGGTGACCGTCATCGATGCCGTAACGCGTAAGGTGGTGCAGCGGATTGCGCTTGCGGTGCGAACCAACGGCTCCGCCGCTCCCGAACCAAGTCCGCATGCGGCGCCGCATCCGAGCTACGGACATTTTCCCGATCCCAATGGCATAGCGGTAAGTCCGCTGGGCCCCGGCTACGCCTTTACCGCCAACGGCGGCACCGACGACGTCTCCATCATTGATCTCAAGCGCGCGCTCGCCGGCGATCCCAAGGCCGAGATCGCCCGCGTGCCGGTCGAAGCCGGCCCCTTCGGTCTCGCCGTGAGCCCGGACGGCCGGCTGCTCGCCGCCGCGAGCCGCGAAAACGCGAAGACGGGGGTTGAAGGCCGCACCATTTCCCTTATCGATATCGAACGCGCCGCCGCCGGGCGGACCGACGCCGAGCTGGCGCGGGTGCCGGTGGGAAACGACTACCCGAAGGTGGGGACCCGGCCTTTCGCGGTTGCCTTCACCCGCGACGGCAAGCATGTCCTCGCCACCTGCTTTCGCAGCAACACGGTGTCGCTGGTCGGCGTCAATGAGGCGCTTGCCGGCCGCCCTGCCGAGGCCGCACGCCTTGCGCTGGAGGCGCCGGGCGAGGGGCCTTCGCGGCCCCGCGGTGTCGTCATGACCCCGGACGGCCGTTACGCGGCCATTACCGGGGGCGCCAAGACGGGGCCGGGAAGCAGCGTGCTTTTTCTGGTCGATGTGCAGAAAATGCAGCCCGCCGGATGCGTCACGGCAGTAGGCAATGAATCCTATCTGCTCGATATCCTGCCCAGTCCGAGAGCCTGACCAAGCCAGACCGGGTTTGCATTCGCGGCACCCGGTCCCATTGACGCCAATATGGCGCCAGCCCCATAGTGCAAAAAACAACTAAATAGTTGTTGTTGTTGGGGAGGGAAAACATCCATGAGCATCCTACGTCGTCATTTTATCTACGGCACAGCGCTTCTCGCCGTGGCCGCGCACAGCGGCTTGGCCTTCGCGCAATGGCAGCCCACCAAGGATGTCGAATTCGTCATTCCATTCGGTGTGGGCGGCGGCGCCGACATCATGGCGCGCGTCATCCATAAGGTCATCACCGAAGAAAAGCTCGTTCCCGTCAACATCACCCTTGTCAACAAGGGTGGCGCTGGCGGTGCGGTGGGCATCGGCTACATGGCGGCGAGCCGCGCCGGCGATCCGAACACGATCGTGCTGATCAACGGCAGCACCCAAATCACGCCGATCCTGAATCCCAGTGCGAAGACGCTGAGCGAAGTAAAGCCGGTGATGAACGTCATGCTGGACGACTTTGTCTTCTTCGTGAAGGGCGACGCGCCGTGGAAGACGGCCGCGGATTTTGTCAAGGATGCAAAATCGAAGCCGCCGAAGACCTATGCCTTCGCCACCGGCGGCACCACCGACGTCATGGCGGTGACCGTGCTGGCGAAGTCGACCGGCACGGAGTTGAACACGGTCAACTTCAACAGCGGCGGTGAAGCTCTCACCGCGCTGCTCGGCGGCCATGTGCATGCGTCGCTCGGCAATCCGCTGGAATTCATGGGCCATCTGAAATCGGGTTCGGTGCGCGCCATCGGCGTGTTTCGCGATACGCGGTTTACGTTGCTTCCGGACGTGCCGACCATGAAGGAACAGGGCATCAATGCGCCCAATTTCCAGATGTGGCGCGGCATCGGCGTGCCGAAGGATGCGCCCCCCGAGGCGGCCAAATACTGGGAAGGCGTCATGGTGAAGGTTGCCGCCTCGCCCCAGTTCAAGGCCTACCTCAAGGACAACGTGGCGTCCGAGGCGCCGATTCCCGGCGCCGCGTTCGAGAAGTTCCTGGCGGACCAGGAGAAGCTCTACCGCGGCCTGCTCGGCAAATAGGGTAGCGCTTTGCATGCATAGCCGGCCGGCGCCCGGCGAGGTCGGGCTCGCTTCCATATTTGCGATCACCGGCGTCGTCTGGATCGCCGGCGCGGCTGACCTTTCCCTATGGGGCGGCTTCGCGCCGGACTCCGGCTTCCTGCCGCTGGTCTACGGCGTTCTGCTTCTGGTCTTGTCCGGGGCCGCTATCGCCACGCTATTTTGGGGCGACAGCGCGCCGGGCATCGGCCCCGTTGCCAAGCCGTTGCTTGTCCTGGCTGCGGTCATGGCCGCGGTTGTCGGCCTGAACGTCGCCGGCTTTAGCATCTCGATCTTCCTTATGCTGCTGTTTCTCTACGCGGTGGTCGAGAAGCTGCCGCCGATCCGTTCGCTCGCCGCCGCGCTCGGCACGACGGCGGCGCTATTCCTCATCTTCAAGACCTGGCTTGGGGTGCCCCTGCCGACGGGGCCGTTCGGAATCTGATCATGGAGCCCTTTGTCGATCTCATGCAGGGCTTTGCGTCGGCATTGACGCCCAAGCATCTGCTGATGTGCTTCTCCGGGGTGCTGCTGGGTCAGATCGTCGGCGTGCTGCCGGGTATCGGTCCTTCCGCGGCGATTGCATTGCTGTTGCCGCTGGCCTATGGCGCCGATCCCACGGCGGCGATCATCATGTTTGCGGGCATCTATTACGGCGCCCAGTATGGCGGCACGCTCACCTCGGTGCTGATCAGCGTGCCAGGCGAGTCCACAACCGTCATGACTGCGATCGACGGCTATCAAATGGCCTTACAGGGCCGCGGCGGCGTCGCGCTGGGCATCGCCGCTATCGGCTCTTTCGTGGCCGGCACGCTGGGCACGCTGGGACTGATGCTCTTGGCGCCGCCCTTGGCGCACGCGGCGCTGGCATTCGGGCCGCCGGAATACTTCGCGCTCGTCGTGCTCGGCCTCACGGCACTCGCGGCCGTCGGTTCTTCCGTGTTGAAGGGTCTCTTGACGGGAGTAGCAGGTTTGTTGCTCGGTACCGTCGGCGTCGACCCGCAGAACGGCCATTCGCGCTTCGACTACGGGCAGATATGGCTGCTGGACGGCATCGAATTCATCGTTCTGACCGTGGCTCTGTTCGGCGTCGGCGAGGTCTTGGCGAGCTGCACGCTGGGCAGACTTCGCCCGGTCGTCGATATAAAAAGCGCTCTGCCGTCGCTTGCTGACCTGCGTGCCAGCCGGCTGCCGATTCTGCGTGGCAGCATCATCGGATTTTTGATCGGCGTTCTGCCTGCGGCCGGCGCCACCATTGCCTCGTTCATCTCCTACATCGTTGAAAAGAGGGTCGCCAAAGATCCATCCCGCTTCGGCCGCGGCGCGATCGAGGGCGTTGCCGGCCCTGAGGCCTCCAACAATGCCGCCTCGGCCGGCGCCATGGTGCCGATGTTCGCGCTCGGCGTGCCCGGTTCCGGCACGACCGCGGTGATGCTGGGCGCGCTGATCATGTTCGGGCTGCGGCCTGGGCCGGAAATGTTTGTTCAGAACTCGACGCTGGTGTGGGCGGTGATTGCCAGCATGTATATCGGCAACTTCCTGCTGTTGATCATGAACCTGCCGCTCGCCGGGCTGTTCGCGCGGCTGCTCAAGGTTCCTTATTATTGGCTCTATCCGCCCATCCTCGCCCTGTGCGTGGCGGGCGTTTATTCGCAGGACAACAGCATCCAGGATTGCTGGCTGCTCGTCGGCTTCGGCGCGCTCGGCTGGATGATGAAACGCTACGACTGGCCGGCCGCGCCGATGATCCTTGGCTTGGTTCTGGGGCCGTTATTCGAGGAGAACCTGCGCCGGGCGATGGATATGTCTCATGGCAGCGGGCTTATTTTCGTGTCGCGGCCGATTTCCGGCGTGTTGCTGGCGGCGGCGCTGTTGGCGCTTACGGTGCCAACATTGTTTGCGGCCCTGCGCCAGCGCCGGGCGCTTGCCGGGGCATAGGCTCGCCCGGCTATGCCGCTTTTACCCCCTGGCGGCATCTTTTCACCTGAGCCGTAAAGCCCTAAAATTATATCCATGAAAGGGCGATTCCGAGACTTGCCGATCGTCGCGGTCCTTGCGGCGGGGGTGCTCGTTTGCGCCGTTCCGGCTTTCGCGCAAAGCAACCGCGCGGTCGAACCGCCATCCAGCGACACGCAGGCGCAAGAGCGCAACCGCTCACAGAACGTCGATTTTCTGTTCAAAGCGCTCAAGGCCGCTCCGGACGAGACCACCGCCAAGGCGATCTCCGACCGCATCCTGGGTCTCTGGCTGGCGTCCGGGGGCGACACCACGAATCTTTTGATGAGCCGGGTGCGAACCGCCATCGAAGCCAAGGATATCGATCTCGCCCTCCAGCTTCTCAATGCGGTCATCGAATTCAAGCCGGAGTACGTGGAAGCCTGGGACCAAAGGGCGACGATCTATTACATGAAAAAGGATTACGGCGAGGCGCTGACCAATCTCGCGCAAGTGCTGGCGCGCGAGCCGCGCCACTTCGGCGCGCTGTTCGGACTCGGCATCATCATGCAGGAGTTCGGCGACGACAAACGGGCTCTCGAAGTCTATCGCCGCTTGCTGGAGATCGATCCGCACATGCAGCGCGTGCCCGAATTGGTGCAGTCGCTGTCCGAAAAAATCGAAGGCCGCGATATCTGATTAATCGTCACAGCAATCCGAATCGTGCACATGGTCGAGCGTGCAAGACTCTGTTGCGGTGCCTGAGCCTTCGCCCTTGGCGCGGACCGAAATCTTGCCCTCGCCCTCGACCACGCCGAGGATATCCTGCTCCTTGAGCACCAGGTATTCCTTGTCGCCGATCGCGATCTCGGTTGCCGACCATTTGCCGTAAACAACCCGGTCGCCTTTCTTTACCGCGAGGCTCGTTACTTTGCCGTCCGCGCCACGATAGCCGGAACCGACGGCGACAACTTTTCCTTGCAGTGGTTTTTCCTGGGCGGTGTCGGGCAGCAGGATGCCGCCCTTGGTTTTTGTCTGCGCAAAGGCAGGTTCAACGATGACGTGGTCGTGCAAAGGCCGAAGGTTCATGGGACCTCCCCGAGGGCGGCATTCTATGTGGGTGCGAGGATAGTTGTGCAGTTACTGAAAAGCGCTGTCAATCCGGGACTGGCGCGGCCGGCGCCGCCGGCGGCTTAGGCATCGCTCCCGCTTTCGGCGCCGACAAAGGCGATGCGCAGCATGTTGGTGGCGCCCGGCGTGCCGGCGACGACGATGACGCGCTGCCCCGGCTTGGCAAAGCCTTCGCGGAACGCAATCCGGCAGGCGCGCTCGACCATGTCGTCCTGGTCGCGGGCGTCTTGCGCTACCACGCAATGGACGCCCCACACCAGCGACAGGCGGCGGCCGGTGGAAATATTGGGTGAAATGGCCACGATCAGCGGCTTCGGCCGTTCGCGGGAAACCCGCAGGCCCGTGGCGCCGGAACTGGTCCAACACACCACCGCCGAAAGCTCAAGCGTCTCGGCGATCTGACGGGCGGCGTCGGCGATGGCGTCCGCACCCGTCGCCTCCGGCGCCATGTGTTGCGCCTGGATGATGGAGCGATAAAGCTCGTCGCCTTCGACCTCTTCCGCGATGCGGTTCATCATGGTGACCGCCTCCACCGGAAATTGACCGGCTGCCGATTCCGCCGACAGCATGACGGCGTCGGCGCCTTCGTAGATGGCGGTGGCCACGTCGGACACCTCGGCGCGGGTCGGCACCGGGCTGTTGATCATGGATTCCAGCATCTGCGTGGCGATGACGACTGGCTTGCCGACCCGGCGCGCCATACGCGTCATCTGCTTTTGCAGGCTGGGCACCTTTTCCAGCGGCATTTCGACGCCGAGATCGCCGCGCGCCACCATCAGGGCGTCGGCGGTATCCAAGATGTCGCCAAGGCGGCCGAGCGCCTGCGGCTTCTCGATCTTGGCCATGACGGCGGCGCGGCCGCGCGTGATCTTCTTGGCCTCGGCGATGTCTTCCGGCCGCTGAATGAAGGACAACGCGACCCAGTCGATGCCCGCATCGAGCGCCGCTTCGAGATCGGAGCGGTCCTTCGGCGCCAGCGCGGACAACGGCAGCGCGGCGTCGGGCAGGCTGACGCCCTTGCGGTCGGATAATTTGCCGCCGACCTGAACCTGCGTGACGACGCGGGTCTTGCCGGTTTCCTGCGCTTTCAGCCGCACTTTGCCGTCATCGAGCAGGAGCGTGTGTCCCGGCTCAAGCGCCAGAAATATCTCCGGATGCGGAAGATAGACGCGGTGTGCGTCGCCGGGCGCGGGATCGGAATCGAGCGTGAAGGTCTGGCCCTTGGAGAGCGTCATGCCGCCGCCGACGAAGCTGCCGATACGCAGCTTCGGTCCCTGTAAATCGACCAGGATGCCGATCGGGCGGCTGAAATCGGCTTCAATGCCGCGTATCGTCGCCACGAGCTCGCGCATGCGCTCCTGTGTCGTGTGACTCATGTTGATGCGAAAGACGTCGGCGCCCGCTTCAAACAGACGTGCGATGATGGCGCGATCGGACGAGGCGGGCCCGAGCGTCGCTACGATCTTGGTCCGGCGCAGGCGTCTCATTTGTCGTCTTTTTCCAGATTGGCCGGCGTGTCTGCCGCAGGCGCTTGCCGGCCGCCGGCCGGCGAAAGCGGTATCAACGCCGCCCCCGATGTCGATGATCCGGCCGAGTTCTGCGCGCTCGCATCAGTGAGCTGCACCGTCCATGTTCGCTGTTCGCCGGTGTCGATTTCAAAAAAGCCCGTGCGATCGTAGCCGCGGGCAAGGCAATTTTCGATGCCACGAATGGTGAACTCCTTCTCGCGCGTGCACATGAAGGCTTGCCCCGACCATTCGCCGCCACGCTCATAATCGAGAGCGTAGATATAGTAAAATTGCGCCACCAGGGTGCCATTCAGCAACGTCTGGCAGGTGCGCGCCGGGAGATTCCACCAGCCTTCCGTGATCCAGCCGGCCTGGTCCTTGTAGCCGATTGCAACCCCCACCTGGCTGCCGGTGTTGTTGCAGAGGCGAAAATCGGCCGCCGCAGGCTGTACGAAGCCGGTCAAACCGGCTGCAACAGTCAACAATAGCGCCGGAAGATGTCGCCGGATTGAGCGAAGTCGAAGAAAATCCACGTTTTTACGACCCGGTTTGGTGCCGGAACGCCGGATTTCGCGTGAAGGATTAGGCGCTGTCAACGAGAATGGCCCGGAAGTCATTGACATTGGTAAAGGTCGGCCCGGTGAACAGCAGGTCGTGGATATGCGAGAAAAACGCGGTGGAATTGTTGTCGGCGAGAAAGGCGGCCGGATCGAGGCCAAGGGCGCGGGCGCGGGCGGCGCTGGAACCGTCGGCGAAGGCGCCGGCCGGGTCGGCGGGGCCGCCGCCGCCCCCATCCGCGCCGTCCGTATCCGCGGCCAGGGCCGCCACGCCCGGCATGCCGTCAAGCGCGAGCGCAAGCGCCAAAGCATACTCCTGATTGGGACCGCCGTGTCCCCGGCCGTGCACTGTTACGGTCAGTTCGCCGCCGGATAGTATGACGGCGCGACGACTTTGTGACCGCAATTCGCGTGCCATCCGGGCATGGCCGGCGGCCGCAGTCCGGGCCTCGCCTTCCAGCCGGTCGCCCAGAAAGATGCAATCGAAGCCGGCCGTACGCACGGCCGCTTCCGCCGCGCGGAGCGCATCCATCGGTCGGGCGACGACGCGAAATGCGTTGCGGCGGAAAATCGCGGCGCCAGGTTTCGGCGTTTCATTCGCCGGGTCCGCCAATGCCCGCCCGACACCCGCCGGAAGATTGAGTCCATAACGCTGCACGATGACGCGCGCCTCGGCGAGCGTCGTGGGGTCGGCAACGGTCGGGCCCGAGCCGATGACGGCGGGGTCGTCGCCGGGCACATCGGAAATTGCCAAGGTGAGGAGGCGGGCCTTTTGCGCGTGCGCCGCGAGCCGGCCGCCTTTGATCCTGGAAAGGTGTTTGCGGACGGTATTGATTTCGGCGATTGACGCGCCCGAGCGCAATAGGGCTCGGGTCGCCGCCTGCTTGTCGGCAAGCGTGAGCGGAGGCGCGGGCGCGATCCAGTTGGCCGAGGCGCCGCCGGAGAGCAGCACGAGCACGAGATCGTCCGGTTCCGCCTGCTCCGCCAGCGCCAGCGTCTTCTCGGCGGCTTCAAGCCCGGCCCGATCCGGCACCGGATGGCCCGCCTCGATCACCGCCACGCGGCGAGCCGGCCGGCCATGGCCGCGCCGGGTGACCGCGAGGCCCATCAGGCGCGCTTCTTCAAGGCCGCCAGGGCGCAGGTAGTGGGCTTCGACGATCTCCGTCATCGAGCACGCCGCCTTGCCTGCGGCCAGCACGATCAAGCGGCCGCGGGGCGGAGGGGGCAAATGCGCCGAGAGGCAGTTCGCCGGATGCGCGGCGGAAACCGCGGTGCGGAAAAGCCGTTCAAGAAAAGCGCGCGGGGAATCGATCATCGGCTGATAATGGGGGCTTCGGAGGTCATTCCTGCGTCAGCATAGTCGCCCAGGCCATAGCCGCGCCGCGGCGGGCCCTGGAAAGCCGGGATCGCGGCCATTATCCTCATCGGTAAGCCGCGGGCGCGAGGCCCGCCGTTTCGCCATTCCCATGAAAGGACGTGCCATGAATATCGACGACAAGACCCGGGTCGATCTGGAAGCCGCGGTGTACCGGCGCCTGGTGGAGCATCTGCGCGGCCGGCCCGACGTGCAGAATATCGACCTGATGAATCTCGCCGGCTTCTGCCGCAATTGCCTTTCCAATTGGATGAAGGACGCCGCCGAAGCCAAAGGCATCTCCATGACCAAGGAGGAAAGCCGCACCATCGTCTATGGCATGCCCTATGACGAGTGGAGAGTAAAATATCAGAAAGAAGCCACTCCCGAGTAGCGGGCCGCGTTCGAAAAGGCGGCACACCGCTAGCGGGCGCGTTGTCCACCGCGGCCTGTGGATGAATTTTGCCGCGCCTTGACGTGAAGCCTCCGGCTTCCGAATGCTGAGTGGGCCATCCCGTCCGTTGCGTCAATGCCAGGAGCGCTCGATGCCCGCCGCCACTGCCGCCAAGGAAGCTCCCTCTACCCGCTTCGCCAAGGATCAGCTCAAAGCCGTCGTCCAGCGCGTGGAAAAACTGGAGGAAGAGAAGAAAGCCATCGCCGACGACATCCGCGACGTCTATGCGGAGGCCAAGGCGCACGGCTTCGACGTCAAGGCGTTGCGCACCATAGTGCGGCTGCGCAAGCAGGACGCCGACGAGCGCAAGGAGCAGGAAACGATCCTGGAAACCTATATGAACGCGCTGGGGATGCTGAGCTGAGCGCGCAAAGTGCCGCCTGCGGCTACCGAAGCGAAGCGGTGCGGGTCTTGAACGCCGTCGTCGCCAAAAAGACGACCGCGCGGCCGCTGAAACGGTCGGCGGCGAGCCCGAGGTTCGGATCGGCCGAGAATGCCATCGTCACCGACGCGGATGGGCTCTGCATGAATACGCTCAAGCTGCGGTAGTCGGGCGTGCCGATCGGCTCGGCGGTCATGTGATGGCGCAGGTCGGGCGCAAGGATCGCGGCCCGCAGCCAAGGATCGTCAAAACGCTCCGCCAACTGGATTTCACGGCGGGTGTGCACCAGCGTCGGTTTGCCGGCCGGCTGTTTGACCGCAATGGAGGTTTCCAGCGGAATGAACGCGGCGGAGGGGATCGGGGCGGCCGGGGTTGCTTTTGCCTGCGGCAGAGCGCCCGGCCGCGCATTCAACTCAGGTCCGGGTACGGGCGCATAGGCAAGCGCGCGCGAGGGAATTGCATCGTCATTGAACATTGCGGCCGGCAACGGCAAGGGCGCTGCCGCGACCTTGGTTACTGCGGCGGCGACGAGCTTCTGCGCCGCCGGCTTGGCTTGGGCGGGGCGCGCCATGGTCGCAGGTGTTGCGGCCATTTCGATTTTCGCCACCTTGCGTTGCGGCAGCGATGCCGGGGCCGGGGCCGGCGCCGCCTTGCCGCCGATTGAACCGGTCGTCTCGATGTCTTCGCCGCTCTTGCCGATGCCGAGCAAACGAGCCAGCAGTTTGACCGAGGACTTTTGATCGTCGCGATCGAGCATGCCCGCCAAGCGCGCGGCATTCAGCGAGGATGCCGAAGGCTCGTTGCCGCGGCCTTCGATGTCCGCCAGCGCCAGCGCATA
>JBBDNZ010000125.1:0-3533 GCA_040877285.1 Xanthobacteraceae bacterium | reverse complement strand
GACGAGGTCCATTTTCTCCGTTCATGGCTGGAAAAGCCCCTGGCGACCGGAGCGGTCGCGCCGTCCAGCCGTCTGCTGGCGCGCACCATGGCAAGCTATGTCGATCCTCAGGCGATGGGTCCGGTGGTGGAGTTGGGACCGGGGACCGGGCCGGTGACCGAGGCGCTGGTGGAGCATGGCGTCGATCCGGCGCAGTTAGTGCTGGTCGAATTCAATCCGAATTTCTGCCGCCTGCTGCGCTCGCGTTTCCCGGCCGCTACCGTGATTCAGGGCGACGCCTATGGCTTGCGTCGCCTGCTGGGCAGCCTGTTGCGCCAGCCGGCCGCGGCTGTCGTTTCCGGCCTGCCGCTGTTCACCAAGCCGCTGAAGATGCGCCTGCGCCTGATGTACGACTCCTTCAGCTTGATGGCGCCGGGCGCGCCCTTCGTGCAATTCACCTATGCGATGGTGCCGCCGATCCCGAAAGACTTCGGCGACGTGAGCGCCGAGGCTTCCGAGCGCATCTGGCTGAACCTGCCGCCGGCGCGGGTCTGGGTCTATCGCAAGGGCTGACCTTGTCATTCCGGGGCGCGAGCAAAGCTCGCGAGCCCGGAATCCATAACCCCAATCCTGAAGAAATTGTCGCCACCGGGGATATGGATTCCGGCTCTCGCTTCGCGCGGCCGGAATGACGAACATATTTTATGTTATTGCTTGACCGGTTAGGAGTCGCGCCGCCGATGCCCGTTCCAAGAATTCTCATTATTCCCGGCTCGACCCGCATGAAGTCGCACAATGCGCGGCTGGCGGCGCTGGCGGCCAAGGAATTCACCATGGCCGATGCCGAGGTCAGCCAGATTTCGTTGCTCGACTATCCGCTGCCGCTCTATGATGCGGACCACGACATGGTATCCGGCCCGCCGCCCAATGCGGCGAAACTGAAGAAGATGATGACGGCGCATAACGGCATCTTTATCGCCAGCCCGGAATACAACGCCTCCATTTCACCGCTCGTCAAAAACATGATCGATTGGGTCTCGCGCGTGCACGAGCGAGCCGAGCAACCCTATGCGGCTTTCCGCGGGCGGGTCTTCGCGCTCGGCGCCGCATCCACGGACGTCTTCGGCGGCGTGCGCGGGCTATTGGCATTGCGCCAGGCGCTGGAAGTCGGCTGCGGGGCGCTGGTGATCCCCGAGCAGGTGGCGGTGGCTTGTGCGGAAAACGCCTTCGACGAGATGGACAATCTCAAGGACGCGCAGTGCGCCAATGCGCTGAAAGACGTGGCGCGCCGGCTGGTCGAGGTAGTGCAGCAGATGAGCTGACGGGGAAAAGGATGAAGCTTCAACCGCGCGATCGCTTGATCCTTGCGCTCGACGTTTCGGATGTCGGCGCCGCGCAAGCGATGGTCGAAAGCCTCGGTGATTCGGTCGGCGTCTATAAGATCGGCTATCAGCTCGCCTATGCGGGCGGCCTGCCCTTTGCGGAGAAACTGGCGCGGGCCGGCAAGCGCATCTTCCTCGATTTGAAACTGCACGACATCGGCCACACGGTCGCCAAGGGCGTCGAGAGCGTGGCGCGCCTGGGCGCAAGTTTCCTCACCGTGCACGGCTATCCGCAGACCATGAAAGCGGCGGTGGAAGCGAAGGCGGGATCAAATCTAAAAATCCTCGCAGTGACTGTGCTCACCTCCTATGACGACGCCGATCTGGCGGCGGCCGGCTACGAGCTCAGCGTGGGCGAGCTTGCCGCCGCGCGGGCCGAGCAGGCGCGCGATATTGGCGTCGATGGTCTGGTCTGCTCCGGAGAGGAGGCGGCGACGCTGCGCCCCATCGTCGGCGCCGGCATGGTGCTGGTGACGCCGGGTATTCGCCCGGCGGGCGCGGCCAGCGGCGATCAAAAGCGCATCGTGACGCCCACGGCGGCGGTTGCCGCAGGCGCGGACTATCTCGTCGTCGGCCGCCCAATCCTGGAAGCCGCCAATCCCAAAGCCGCCGCCGACGCCATCGTCGCCGAGATCGCCCGCGCGGCGCCCAAATAACGAAGGGCTAATTTCGATCTTGTGTGGTCGAGGGCTGCGGCGGGCCGCAGCCGTCATCGCGCAAATTTCAAGACCTTCCCTTCCAATTGCCGCCCCGCTATACCCGCGCGGGGAGACCAATCATGTCCGACATGCGGCTGATCGTGGCCGGCGCCGGCGGACGCATGGGGCGCACGCTGGTCAAGGCGATTGCACAGACGCCGGGCGTAACGCTTGCCGGCGCGCTGGAAGATGCCGGCTCGCCGCTGATCGGCCGGGATTCCGGCGCGCTCGCGGGGCTTGAACCTAACGGCATGGCGCTGTCCGGCGATGCCGCGGCGCTTTTGCGCAATGCCGACGGCATTGTCGATTTCACCGTGCCGCAGGCCACCGTCGCTTTGGCTGCGCTCGCGGCGAAGGCGGGCCTCGTTCACGTCATTGGAACGACCGGGCTTGCCGCGGCCGACGCAGCGAAGATCAAGGAAGCCGCGCGCTCGGCCATGATCGTGATATCCGGCAACATGAGCCTAGGCGTCAATCTGCTGGCGGCGCTGGTCAAGCGCGTGGCCAAGACGCTCGATCAGGATTTCGACATCGAAATTTTCGAAATGCATCACAGCAAGAAGGTGGATGCGCCCTCGGGCACCGCCCTGCTGCTCGGCGCCGCGGCGGCGGAAGGGCGCGGTGTCGATCTAGCGAAGCATTCGGTGCGCGCGCGCGCCGGGGTGACCGGCGCGCGCAAGCCGGGCGACATCGGTTTTGCTTCGCTGCGCGGCGGCAGCGTGGTGGGCGAGCACAGCGTGATCTTCGCCGGCCCGGCCGAGCGCCTTGAGCTTTCGCACAAGGCCGAGGACCGCATGATCTTCGCGCGCGGCGCGCTCAAGGCCGCGCTCTGGGCGCGCGGGCGCAAGCCCGGACTTTATTCGATGACCGACGTGCTCGGCATTGGCAATATCTGAGAGCGGCTCAAGAAGAATTCAGAGGGTACCAAGTATGTCCGATGCCGATCGTCTTCTCGTTCTTGTGCGTCATGGCCAAAGCGCCTGGAATCTGACCAATCTGTTCACCGGCTGGCGCGACGTCGATCTCACCGATCAGGGCATCGCCGAGGCGCAGGAGGCGGGGCGCAAGCTGGCCGCCCGCAACATCCGTTTCGACGTGGCCTTTACCTCGGCGCTCAAGCGCGCGCAGCGCACGCTTGACATCATGTTGGCGGAGATGGGTCAGACCAATGTACCGGCATTCAAGGACCAGGCGCTGAACGAGCGCGACTACGGCGATCTCTCCGGCCTCAATAAGGACGACGCGCGCGCGAAATGGGGCGAGGAGCAGGTACACATCTGGCGCCGCTCCTATGACGTGGCCCCGCCCGGCGGCGAGAGCCTGCGCGACACCGCCGCGCGCGTGCTGCCCTATTACATCCAGGAAATTCAGCCGCGCGTACTGCGCGGCGAGCGCGTGCTGGTGGTTGCCCACGGCAATTCCCTGCGCGCGCTGATCATGGTGCTCGACCGGCTGGGACCGGACGGCATCATTC